>LGFL01000020.1 GCA_001508855.1 Thermoanaerobacterales bacterium 50_218 | reverse complement strand
ACTTGGGGTTGTCAGATGAACGAGCACGATTCAGAGATCATACACGCCCTTCTCGAAAAAGAAGGGTACCAGTGGACCGATCAGATTGAGAACGCTGACTTGATTGTCCTCAATACTTGTTGTGTTCGCAAGAGTGCTGAGCAAAAAGCCCTTGGGTTTCTGGGAAACCTCAAACGCTTGAAGAAGAAGAAACCCGATCTGGTTATTGCCGTTGGGGGCTGTATGCCTCAAAATCCCGAGATCAGAGAATACTTACAAAAAAAGACACCCTTCGTTAATGTTGTTTTTGGAACCAGGAGCTTTCACTATTTACCTGAACTGCTCAAGAAATCACTGCAGACAAATACCCAGGTTGTAGACACAGAGCTCGAAAAAAAGCAATTACCTGGAATCCTTCCTGCGCGCCACTCTCATCCAGTGAAAGCATATGTGACCATCATCTATGGCTGTGACAACTTCTGTTCTTATTGTATCGTTCCTTACACAAGGGGGAGAGAGAAAAGTAGACCACTGTCTGATATCTGCGAAGAAGTCAGAGACCTGGTAAGACAGGGATATAAAGAGATAATGCTTCTGGGGCAGAACGTCAATGACTATGGAAAGGATCTCCAGGGAGAGGTCAACTTCGCTACTCTGCTCCAGCTTCTCGATGAGACAGAAGGCCTTTTGCGGATTCGCTACATGACTTCTCATCCTCGAAATTTCAGCGATGAGATCATCGAAACAATTGCAGCCAGTAAGAAGGTCTGCGAACACTTCCATTTACCCCTCCAGGCAGGGAGCAATAAGGTCTTAAAATTGATGAACAGGGGTTACACCAGGGAAGACTATCTGCAAAAAGTAGAAAAGATCCGGAAACTGATTCCTGGAGCGAGCATCACCACTGATCTAATTGTAGGATTTCCAGGGGAGACGGAAGAAGATTTCGAAGACACTCTTGATATGGTGCAAAGGGTACGCTTTGATGCCGCGTACACCTTTATGTTTTCTCCTCGCACAGGGACGCCGGCTGCAGAGATGCCTGATCAGGTACCTCTTGAGGAGAAAAAAAGGCGGCTTGCTCAACTCATCGAGGTTCAGAAGCAAATTTCGCTCGAGGTGAACCAGAAGTTGAGGGGTCAGACCTGGGAGATCCTGGTGGAGGGGAGAAGCAAGAATAATCCCCAACGCTGGAGTGGAAGGACAAGAACAAATAAGGTTGTCGTTTTTCAAGGAAATGGTAATGATCTTACGGGAAAGCTCGTTGATGTTCAAATTGAGGCTCCGCAAAGCTGGTATCTTCTGGGCTCTCTAAAAAAGATCAGAGAAAAAAAAGAGGAATCTTTGCCTTTACCCAGAAGTTATTAAGTAAAAAGTATTTGGAGGTGCACTGTTTTGTCCTACATCGAGAAAGCAAAAGAGCTGGGATACGCCTTGCGGGAGTGTAAGGAAACTCTTGTTCTCCAGGCTGCAGAAATGAACCTTGACAATGACCAGGAAGCTCAAAATCTGATCAGGGAGTTTCAGCAACAGGAAAGAAAACTTAAAGAAAAGCAGGAATCTGGAATAGCGATCACTTCTGAAGAATGGGATCAGTTTAATCAAGTCCAGGAGAAAATGAAGCAGAATAAGTCGATTCAGGCGTACCTGGCAGCTCAGGCAAACTTTTACAAGCTTTTGCAGCAGGTAAACCTGATCATCAATCAAGTTCTCCGGGGAGAAACCTGTTCTCCATCAGCATGTTCTCAATGCAACAATCCTGAATGCAAGTAAACAACCACTTTCCTGGTAGCTACGAGGTGGAAAAAGTGGGGAACACAACTCCAATGATGAGACAGTACCAGGAGATCAAAAACCAATATCCTGATTGCCTTCTCTTTTTTCGCCTCGGTGATTTTTACGAGCTTTTTGCAGAAGATGCCAGGATAGCTGCGCAAGAATTAGAGATCGTTCTTACCAGCAGGGAAGCAGGTAAAAACAATAGGATTCCTATGTGTGGTGTTCCCTATCATGCTGCTGACGTTTACATCAAGAGGCTGTTGGAAAAAGGATATAAAATCGCTATTTGTGAGCAGCTCGAGGAAGCAAAACCAGGGAAGGGAATTGTCAAACGAGACGTTGTCAGAGTTCTTACACCCGGAACCATTCTTGATTACACGTTTCTCGACCAGAGTAAAAACAATTTTATCCTTTCCTTAAGCTTAAAGAATAAAACACTTGGTTGTGCCTGGAGCGATATCACTACTGGGAAGTTCTGGATTGCCCAGTTTCGCGGGGGCCGGGAGGTTTCCTACTTCTATGACCTAATTCAGCGGCTCCAGCCTGCAGAATGTATTCTCAGGTCGAGCCAGGTTGCTGATTTCCAGGCTCTTGACAGTCGTCCCTGGCAGGAGGCAGGGGTAAGGTTTACCTATTATGAGCCGAAGATTACCAGGAAAGAGGCCATCGAACTGGTAAATGTGCAGTTCAACAGCCTGAACTCCATTAGCTTCCAGGTCGATGAATTCGAAGAAGCCCTGATGGCAGCGGCCCTGCTCCTTCGCTATCTTCAAGAGACCCAGAAGACCGAAAAACTCCCTTTCAAAAATCTGTTGATCTACACCCCTGATAGTGGCATGTACCTGGATGCTATGACCAGGAAGAACCTAGAACTATTTGCCACTTTGAGAGAGGGGAGAAAAGAAGGGAGCCTCTTCTGGGCTCTTGATCGGACTTCGACAGCAATGGGGGCAAGAATGCTCCGAAGTTGGCTGGAATCTCCGTTAACTGACTTGTCACTGATCGAAGAAAGGCTTGCCGCGACCGAGGAACTTGTCAACAATTTTTTTTTGCACACGGAACTCAAGGAATGTTTTCAAGATGTCTACGACCTTGAACGGCTGTCAAGCAGGATCGACTGGCAGGTTGCCCATCCGCGAGATCTACTCGCTCTTGCTCATTCTCTCTCCGTGATTCCCAGGATCAAGGATCTTTTATCCCAAACTGACAACGATCATTTGCGAAGTCTTGGGGAGCGACTTGATCCCCTATCGGAGACGAAAGACTTGATCTTCCGGGCAATTGCTGAGGACCCCCCGGTCAATCTAAAAGACGGAGGTATTATTAAAAGGGGGTTCGACCAGAGAGTTGACGAATTGCGCGATATTCTCCAGGAAGGGGATCAGTGGATTCGCCAGCTTGAGCAGGAAGAGAGAAATCGTACTGGGATCAAGTCCCTGAAGATCGGCTACAACAAAGTCTTTGGATACTACATCGAGGTTACCAAGCCCAATTTGCATCTGGTTCCTGAGAACTACATTCGCAAGCAAACCCTTACTCAGGCTGAAAGGTTTATCACCCCTGAGTTAAAAGAAAAGGAAAGCCTTCTCTTTGGAGCTAAGGAGAAACTTCAAGAAATTGAGTACCAGCTTTTTCTGGAGATACGCCAAGAGATCGCCAAGGTGTCAGAGAAAATCCGCGAAAACGCCGAAATTATCGCCAGATTAGACTGTTTCTCCTCATTTGCCGAAGTTGCTCGCGAGTATCACTATACCAGGCCGCGGGTCAATAAATCTGGGATTATCAAGATCAAGAGCGGGCGTCATCCGGTTCTCGAACAATTAATGGAAAAAGGAGAATTCGTTCCCAATGACATCTCTATAGGAGAAAAAAACAACAGGATTCACATTCTGACGGGCCCAAACATGGCGGGAAAATCAACATACATGAGACAGGTCGCTCTCCTTGTGCTGATGGCCCAGTGCGGTTCTTTTATCCCTGCCGAATCAGCAGAAATCAGTATTGTGGATAGGATCTTTGTGAGAGCAGGTGCGATGGACGATCTTACCAGAGGCCAAAGTACCTTCATGATGGAAATGAGTGAAGTTTCTTACATTCTTCAGCAGGCAACCAGTGAAAGCCTGATTGTCCTCGATGAGATCGGGCGGGGGACGGGCACTTTTGATGGTTTGAGTATAGCTTGGGCGATCGTTGAATATATCCACAACCACATTGGTGCTAAAGTGCTTTTTGCTACACACTACCACCAACTAAATCAACTTGCCGAGAAATTCGAAGGGGTTGCCAACTACTCGATTGCTGTAGAGGAAAAGGGCCGCGAGATCATTTTTCTGAGAAAAGTTGTTCCAGGTGGTACTGACAAGAGCTATGGAATTCATGTTGCCCGACTGGCGAACTTACCAGAGAGGCTTGTGCAAAGAGCTGAAGAGATCCTCAATTACTTGGAGCAAGAGGCTTCTGGTATCAAAAGAATCAAGGGTGATTCAGATAATAAGAGTAATAAGAGTGCCTTTGTCCAGCCTGTACTTTTTGAAGAGAAGAATCCAATCCTCAAAGAACTAGAAAACCTAGATTTGGTTCAGGTAACTCCTCTTGAGGCTCTAAACATTCTCTTTGATTGGCAGCAGAGGCTGAAAAAACGTCCTGCCCGCAGAAGAAAAAAGTACTGAGGTGAAGAGTGATGATTATTGGCATTGATGTTGGAGGGACTTACACAGATGGTGTGGTCATCGATAAGGGAGAAATTTTGGATAAGGTAAAGATCCCTACAAAGCCGGAAGACCTCCTCAGTTCCCTTCTGGAAGCCCTTGAACAGTTGATCAAGGCGTCATCTAAATCGGAAATCGAGAGGATAGTTCTCAGCACAACCCTAATTACCAATCTGATTGCCACCAAGCAGATTGAACCTGTGGCACTAGTTCTGATTCCCGGACCAGGTATCAACCCGGCTTTTTACAACTTCGGTGTTCCTGATGTCTATGTCCTTTCAGGTGCTATCGATTATCGAGGGAGGGAGATTGAACCTCTCAAAGAAAAAGAAATTCAGGAATGTGTGGAAGCCATCAGGTCCCGAGGCATTAAGCGTGTAGCTGTAGTCGGAAAGTTCTCCCAAAGAAACAATACCCATGAAAGAACTGTTGCTGAATACTTCGCCAAAAATGCTCCCGAGATTCGCCTGGTTATGGGCCACAAGGTTTCCAGCCGTCTGAATTTTCCCCGGCGGGTGGTGACTTCGCTTCTCACACTGGCGACCCAGGAAAAGTACCAGAACTTTTACCTGCAGGTAAAGAAGGCGCTCGAGGAAGAAAAAGTCGATGCCCCGATCTACATTCTCAAAGCAGATGGAGGAACCCTGCCCTTTGAGCAATCACTGAAAAAACCAGTGGAAACGATCTTTTCTGGTCCCGCGGCAAGCACTCTAGGTGTTCTTGCACTGACACCACCGGAGCAGACCTCAATTGTTCTTGATGTCGGAGGAACGACGACTGACCTTGCTCTGATCCTTTCAGGAAAGCCGCTGTTGGCTTCGCGTGGTGCCTGTGTCGACAGTTACCTCACTCATGTCAGGGCTTTTGCTACCAAGTCAGTGCCCCTTGGCGGAGATAGTGTAATCGAGGTAAGGAACGGGAATCTGGAAATTCTCCAGCAGAGAGAAGGTCCTGCTTATTGTCTGGGAGGGCCCCAGCCTACACCTACAGATGCCATGAGAGTAGTTGGGCTTACACACATCGGTGATCTCCGAAAGGCTCGTGAAGCCCTAACGAAGATTGGAAATGAACTGCACCTTTCTCCAGAAAAGACAGCAGAACTGATTCTGGAAAATGTGACCCGAAAAATCGTTGCTGAAATTCAGAAGATGTTCCTGGCCTGGGAGCAGGAGCCTGCTTACAGGGTATGGGAGTTACTTCAAGAAAAGAAGGTAAGGCCGCAGAATATTGTAGGGATCGGAGCTGCAGCTCCCGCGCTCATTCCCCTCATTGGAAAGAAAATGGGCTGCCAGGCTGTGGCACCACCTCACGCCGAGGTTGCCAATGCCATCGGAGCTGCCCTCGCCAAGGTTACCTTGTGCCGGACTTACCACTTCGACACTCATCGCAACTTCTACTTTGTTGAAGAATCAGGAGTTCAGGAAAAACTGCCCAAGCGGCTCTCTTTTTTGAGTGATGCCGAGGAACTGGCTTTTTCTCTTCTCAAAAAGGAAGGTCAGGAACTAGGTATTCCTTCTGATGAAAAGCCGGAACTCGTCTATAGTGAAATGTTTAACATGGTTCGAGGCTGGAGAACTATTGGCAGGCTTTTTGATGTCTGTGTGCAGTTCCCACCGGGAATCCTTCGAAGTCACTTGCAAAGGGGGGATTCAGGTGTCTCCTAGAACAGGTTTGGTGTTTTTCCCCGCTTTCGACTGGGCAATTTCACCTACTCATCCAGAACGGGAAGAAAGACTTCTCTACACGAGAGACCAGATTTTTGAAGAGGGACTGCTCGACCTCCCTGAAGTTTGCGAATACAGGGCAAGAGTGGCTACCCTCAAAGATGTTGCCCGTGTGCACTTCTGTATTCCGGACATTAGAGCACAGGCAACTGATGCTCATCTGATTGCTGCAGGTGGAACGCTGGTCCTTGCAGACGCTTTGATGAAAAAGGAGATCCGCAATGGTTTTGCTCTTGTGCGCCCGCCGGGGCATCATGCTATGAGGGTTGTCCATGGAAACCGGGGTTTCTGCAACATCAACAATGAGGCGATCATGATTGAATACCTTCGTAAGAACTACGGCATTAAGAAGATCGCTATTGTTGATACTGATGTACATCACGGTGACGGCACCCAGGATATTTACTACAATGATCCTGACGTTTTGTTTATTTCCTTCCACCAGGATGGGAGAACACTCTACCCTGGTTCTGGTTTTCCTCACGAGGCAGGAGGACCATCGGCTTTTGGGATGACCATCAACATTCCTCTTCCTCCGGGAACAACTGACGAAGGGATTCACTACGTTCTCGATAACCTCGTCCTTCCGATCATCGAAGATTTTCAACCAGAACTGATCATCAATTCCGCAGGTCAGGATAATCACTACACTGATCCTCTAGCCAACATGCGCTTTACTGCTCAGGGGTATGCTCTCCTCAATGCCAAATTGAAACCCGATCTCGCAGTTCTCGAAGGGGGTTATGCCATCGAATCGGCTCTTCCTTATGTGAACACAGCGATCATTTTGGCAATGGCGGGTCTTGATTATTCCTGTGTTCGAGAGCCAGACTATAAGAAGGAGAATTTCGTGATGCCTTCTGGGAGGATGGAATCAATCAAGGTTCTGGTTAACCAACTCCAGGAGATCTGGAAAAATCGCTCGGAACTGACTGAACATGTGCGGAAACAAAAAGGTGGGGGAGAGTTTGCTGAAGAAAGGAGATCTATTTTCTACGATACTGACTATATTAGGGAACAGCAGAAGGAAAAAATTCGTCTTTGTGACAGGTGTCCTGGCTATCACCTAATTGAGTCTCACGGGGCCTACCCCAACGGGTCAACTAAATCCATTTATGCTGTGGCTATTCCCTGGCAAGCCTGTCCCAGTTGTCAGGAGGAAGCGAGAAGCCACTATCGCCAGTATGTTGAACATCCCCAGGGTTTTGACTTTATCTACCTGCAGGACAAGCCAAATGATGCTTATTACCAATATTGCGTCCGAGAAGAAAAAGAAATTTCTTATGAATAAAATTTGTCAAAAAGGAGGGAGTGTTAGTGAGTAGTAAAGAAGCTAAGGAAGCCATTAAAAGAATGCCCTGGCCGGTGACACTTATCGGTGCCGCACACGAAGGTAGGTATAATGTAATGACTGCCTCCTGGGTGAGTCAGGTGTCGTTTAATCCTCTGATGGTGATGGTTTCAATTGCACCTGAAAGGTATACCTATGAGTTGATTCAGAAGAGCGGTGAATTTGTTGTCAGTATTTTGGCAAAAGAACAGGTTCAAGTTGCCAATTTCTGTGGGAGTCGCTCTGGGAAAGAAACTGATAAGATCGAGGAACTTAAATTAAAGACACAACCTGGTAAGGTGGTCAAGGTTCCTCTTCTCCAGGATTGCATCGCCAATTTGGAGTGCAAAGTTGTAGCTACTCAGGAGGCAGGGGATCATGTGATCTTTATCGGTGAAGTTGTCGCCGGGAGTGTCGTCAGGGAAGATGCTATTCCCCTTCTGATGCTCAACTGGAAACCTGGGAGTTTTGTTCCTCTTTAGGAGGAAGCAGGATGTCTAATCTCGAAGATAAGTTTCAGGGTGCGTTTCTGGGCATTTTCGTTGGTGATGCTTTGGGCGTCCCTTTTAGGCAATGGTGTTGAGGCTCCCAGGTCAGTGGGTACTGCTCTTTTTGTTGCTGGGGCCTATCTTGGCAAAAGTGGGATTTCCACCAGGTAGTTGGAAGGTCTGGAAAACGAAGGGAAGGGCCGGGATTATGTGGAGAGCCCGGCCTTCTAGATCTATGGTTTGTGGCAGGATTTAAGAAATTGACAGGTGATTTGCCTTGGGTAAGATTACCATCCTTGCACCTGAGGTTGTCAGGCAAATTGCTGCTGGAGAAGTGATTGAACGTCCCGCCTCGGTGGTCAAGGAGCTTGTGGAGAATTCTATTGACGCAGGTTCTACCGAAATCACGGTAGAAATTAAAGATGCAGGGATGAAGGAAATCAAAGTCCTCGACAACGGCTGTGGGATGACCGAAGAAGAGGCCCTGCTGGCTGTCCGAAGGCACGCTACAAGCAAGATCAAGACAAGTAGCGACCTGGTTGCCATTAAAACCCTAGGCTTCCGAGGGGAGGCTCTCCCCTCGATTGCTGCTGTGTCCCGTTTCTCTCTGATTACCAGAACTTCGGAAATGGTTGCGGGAACCAAGCTCCTGATGGAGGGCGGTGAAATTAAAGAAGTAACTACTGTTGGCTGTCCTCCAGGAACCCAAGTTATTGTTACCGACCTTTTTTATAATACACCTCCCAGGAAGAAGTTCCTGCGGAGTCCTGCCACTGAAAAGGGAATTATCACTGACCTGATTACTAGATTCGCTCTCGGCTACCCGGAAATTTCTTTCCGCTTGATTTCCAATAAGAAATCCGTTTTGGCAACTCCAGGTCGTGGAAGTTTACTGGAGGTTCTCAGCATCGTCTATGGTAAGGAAACAGCTAAATCTTTTCTTGAAGTGGTTTATGAAGAAGAAGGTGTTCTCGTCAAAGGTTATGTTTCCAGTCCTGAGTTGACCAGAGCGAGCCGTCATCACCAGTCAGTTTTTGTTAACAGGAGGTTGGTGCGCAATCACCTGGTGACTGAAGCTCTGGAAGAGTCATATCATGGTTTGATACCGCGAGGACGCTACCCTCTTGCTGTCGTCTTTTTGTCTCTTAATCCAGCACAACTCGATGTCAATGTTCACCCGACAAAAACTGACGTCAGGTTTCAGGAGCCCAGGGCTGTTACCAGAGTGATTAGAAAGGGAGTGCAGAAAGCTCTAGAGGAATTTTCGAGGAAGCATTTTTTGAATGTTTTGCCTTCACCCAAACCTGAAGTGCAGCTATCCCTTCCTCAGGTTTCCTCGAAGGGTGTCTTTGAAGGAGAACAGGCAAGTCTCTGGGAGGCCAGAGCTGAGTACCGACCACAGCAGAAGGAACGCCAACCCTTCTTCAGTAAGCTTCGGGTAATCGGCCAGGCGCGAGCCCTGTATATCATTGCCGAGGGAGATGATGGTGTATACTTTATTGACCAGCATGCAGCTCATGAAAGGGTCAGATACGAAGAAATCCTCAAACAGTTTGCGAGCAACACTCCTTTTCTTCACGAGCCAGGGGTTCCTCTAGTTGTTCGACTGACACCAGAGGAACAAGAACTGTATTACGAAAATAAAAGCTTTCTCACTCAACTCGGTTTTACCCTTGAGCCTTGCAAACAGGAAAACGATTACCGAATTGTTACGGTTCCTCTTGGTCTACGTGAAAAACCTGAGGAGTTTCTCAAAAATGTTTTTGACCTTTTTCGGGGAACGAAAGAGCAAAACAAGGCGATTTCCCTTTTACACAAGGAGATGGCAGCACTTTACGCCTGCAAAAGCTCGATCAAGGCAGGAGATCTTTTAAGTATCGAGGAAATGGAGTCTCTCCTCGGCAAGCTGGATACGGTGGAACACCACACTTGTCCTCACGGGAGGCCAATTTACTTCAAACTAGGTGATCTCGAACTGGTGAAACGGTTTAGTCGCTGATATTGATGCAAGGGGAGGATACGGGTTCCCAATGATTTCCCTGGTTGTGGTCGTAGGTCCGACAGCGGTAGGAAAGTCAGAAGTTGCTGTAGAGCTTGCTTTGCGGTTAAATGGAGAAATTATCTCTGCTGATTCCATCCAGGTCTACAAGTATTTCAAAATTGGAGCAGCAAAGCTTTCTCCTGAGGAACAAAAAGGAGTGCCTCACCACCTTTTTGATTTTCTCGAGCCAGACCAGGATTTCAGTGTTGCTCAGTTCCAGCGGTTGGCGCGGGCGAAAATCGAGGAGATCCACAAAAGGGGGAAACTCCCTTTTCTCGTCGGCGGGACAGGGCTTTACATCCAGGCAGTGATCGATCCTTATGAATTCCCGGATACTGGAGATGTTACAAAGATCCGGGGCGAACTCTGGAAAATGGTTGAAGCAGGAAAGGGAGGTGAGCTTTACAAAAAACTCCGGAAGGTAGATCCAGTTACAGCAGCACGTCTCCATCCAAACGATTACCGCCGGATCACGAGAGCGCTCGAGGTGTACTACCTTACTGGGAAACCCATTTCGTCGTTTCAGAAGGTCTCTCAAAAGGGCTCTCAACTCTACAAACTGGCAATGGTTGGACTTATCAGGAGCAGGGAAGAGCTTTACCAGCGGATCGAAGCAAGGGTCGAAAAGATGTTTCAACAAGGGCTCGTGGAGGAAGTAAGAAACCTCTTGAGAATGGGCTACAGTCCAGAATTAAAACCATTTCAGGCTCTTGGATACAAGCAGGTTCTTGGTTACCTCCGTGGGGAATACGAGTTCCAGACAGCAATTGAACTTACAAAGAAGGCAACGAGAAACTATGCTAAGAGGCAACTTACCTGGTTCAAGAGAGATCCTAGAATTCAATGGTTTTACCTGGAAGGGAAACAGGTGAGGAAAGAAACATTAGAAGAAATTATTAACTACATTTGCAGGGTTATTCCTGTTTTTGAAGAATATTGATAATTAAAAGAGAGAATAAGTGGGGGTAGAAGGATGGCCAAACAAAACATTAATTTACAAGATTTTTTTCTTAACCAGATCCGCAAAGAAAACATTCCGGTAACTGTTTACCTCGTAAATGGTTTTCAGTTAAAGGGGGTTGTCCGGGGCTTTGACAACTTTACAGTGATTCTAGAGTCTGAGGGGAAACAACAAATGATCTACAAGCATGCCATCTCGACGATTATTCCCTTGAAGCCGATCAACTTATCTCCAGAATCGAGCCGCTCTTGAGGTTCTTGTTTCTTAAAGGGAGGGGAATCTGTTGCATAAAAGAGGAGTTTTGATTTTGGCTGCTCCTTTTTTGATTGTTTTTCTTGTGGTTTTAGGAGGAAGTGGGTGCCAAAAGAATTCACTGAAAATTGGAATATTACCTGACGAAGAGGCTTTGCCGATTTATGTGGCTGAGCAGGAAGGCTTGTTTAAGAAGCACGGGCTAGATGTAGAACTCGTGCTTTTCGAAAGTGCTGCTGAACGAGATGCAGCAATTCAAGCTGGAGCAGTAGATGGTGTTGAGGGCGACCTGATTGCTGTTGCCTTGATGAGGCAAGGGGGCACTCCGGTTAAGGCAGTCTCAATAGCATTGGGAGCCAAACCTGAAGAAGGTCGCTATGTGCTGATGACTTCTCCTAACAGCTCTATTGAGAAACCGGAAGACTTGATTGGGAAAGAAGTGGCAATATCTCGAAATACGATCATCGAGTTTATGGCTGACCAAATGCTTTCCTACAAAGGAATTGACCCAGAAAAAGTCAACAAGGTGTTTGTGGCCAAAATGCCGATGAGGGTAGAAATGCTGCTCCAGGATCGGGTGGCAGCAGCAGTCCTACCTGATCCCCTGGCTTCGTGGGCAGAGGCTAATGGAGCAAAAGTGTTGATCGATGATACTAAGTTGCCGGTGAATCTCTCTCAAAGTGTGTTCTTTTTCCGGGAGGATGTTCTTCAGTCCAGGAAAGAAGCAGTTGTAGGGTTTTTAAAAGCATTTGCTGAAGGAGCACAGCAGGTCACCTCCAATCCCCAGAAGTACAGGAATCTGTTCATTGAAAAGGTGCGGATACCGGTAGAACTTCAGAAAACTTTTCCTGTTCCCACCTTTTCACCACCACAACTCCCTACGAAGGAAAATGTGCAGCTTGTGCTCAATTGGCTCAAGGAAAAAGGACTTCTCAAAGAGAACTACGGCTACGAGGATTTGGTGGCTGAGGAGATCATCAAAGTCCTTGAGAAAGAAAGATGAAGGCGATAATCAGCTTGCATAATGTAGACCTGGTATATCAAAACGATAATTCTCAAGTTGAAGCCCTTCATAATATCAACCTTGAGTTAGTGAAAGGGAAAAGCTACGCCATTATTGGGCCTTCGGGTTGTGGAAAAACCTCTTTGTTGTTCTTGATGGCGGGTTTGCTCAAGCCGACACGGGGTGAAGTCTGTCTCTTTCAAAAAAGACTTGAGAGACCTCATCCTAAGACTGCACTTATTCTGCAGGATTACGGGCTTCTTCCCTGGAAAACGGTGTGGGACAATGTCGCCCTTGGCCTTCAGATCCGGGGAGTCAATAAACATGAGCAAAAGAAGGCACTCATGCCGATTCTGGAGGAATTGGGGTTACTTGAGTGTGTAGAGCGTTATCCCAGTCAATTAAGTGGAGGCCAAAAGCAGAGGGTCGCTCTTGCCAGAGCCCTTGCCTTGAAACCGGAAATTCTGCTGATGGATGAACCTCTTTCAGCGCTTGACGCTCTGACAAGGGAAAATCTGCAGGATTTGATCTTGAGGTTGTGGCAGAGCCGCCGGATAACTTTTGTTCTGGTAACACACAGCATTGAAGAGGCGGTTTACCTTGGCCAGGAAATCATTATCCTTTCGCCTCGCCCCGGCGAAATCCGGAGAGTGATTTCAAACCCATACATGGGAAGCGAGAATTATCGTCATGACTATCATTTTCACCAGAAGTGTTCGGAGATCCGCATGATCTTGGAGGCAGGCAAGAAACGTGATCACATTGCCCAGGTGGGATAAAAAAGCTAATTTTAAGTACTACTTGTTGTCCTTCCTGACCCTGCTTTTTTCTTGGGAAGTGCTGGCGTTGCTGTTGAGGAATCCAGCTCTTCCACCCCCGCTTCTTGCGCTCCAGCAATTCGTCAAAATTCTTCCGGCAACTCTCTGGAAACATATTCTTATCAGTACCTACAGGGTGTTGATCAGCCTGGGTTTGGGGCTGATCCTCGCTGTTCCTTTGGGGCTTTTCTTGAGTAGAAAAGAAAACCTTGACCGCTTTTTAGCTCCTCTTGTTTACCTGCTGTATCCGGTCCCCAAAATTGCTTTATTACCAGTGATTATCGCTATTTTCAACATTGGAGAGATTTCGAAGATATTCACGATTACTCTCGTGATCTTTTTCCAAATCTTTGTCACAACGAGAGATGCTGCTCGAAAAGTGTCTCAGTATTCCATTTACTCAGTCCTTTCGCTCGGTGCGAGTATGAAGGATATTTACAGGCATGTGATCATTCCCTCATGTCTACCAGACATCTTTACTGCTATTCGGATCAGCTTGGGCACGGCGATTGCTGTTCTGTTTTTCGCCGAATCTTTCGCTACCTTACAGGGGCTCGGTTATTTCATTATGGAAGCGTGGAGCAGATTTTACTATCCTGATGTTTTTGCTGGAATCCTGGGAATAAGCATCCTCGGTTTCTGCCTTTTTCTCCTCGTTGACCTCGTCCAGCGCTTTGTCTGTCCCTGGCTTTTTATTTGAACACAATGCTGTCATTTCCTGCGTATAATGTTTAGTAAATAAGGTAAAAGAGGTGGAAACCGTGTGAACCTGAGGTTCCAGTTGGGAAAAGAAAGCATAGGTTCACCGAAGGTAGCCAGAAACGTTCAAGCACAAGACAGGGCAGAAGATGTGCTTCAAGAGTTGAATTCTCTCATCGGCCTTACTGAGGTCAAAAAACTGATTGCTGAGATCTACGCTTATGTGGAAATTCAGAAGAGAAGGAAAAAAGAAAATTTGCAAGCAGACCCTTTAGTGCTCCACATGATCTTCAAAGGGAACCCGGGGACTGGGAAAACGACTGTTGCTCGCATCATCGGTAAACTCTTCCGGGCGATGGGTGTCCTCTCTAGAGGACACCTTATTGAGGTGGAAAGAGCAGACCTTGTGGGTGAGTATATCGGCCACACAGCTCAGAAAACAAGGGAACAGATCAGACAAGCGCTTGGAGGAGTTTTATTTATTGATGAGGCCTATTCATTGGCAAGGGGTGGTGAAAAAGACTTCGGAAAAGAAAGCATTGATGTCTTGGTCAAGGCGATGGAAGACCACAAGGATGACTTTATTCTGATTCTAGCCGGATACAAGGAAGAGATGGAGTGGTTTTTAAAAAGCAATCCTGGGCTTCGTTCGCGTTTCCCGATCCACATTGATTTTCCCGATTACACAATTACCGAGCTTTATCTGATTGGAGAGATGATGCTTAGAAACCGTCAGTACAAACTGGCCCCTGAGGCTCAAAAGAAGCTCTATCAAATTCTCGAGGGTCGTGGGAAAAGTTTTCAACAGAGTGAAGGGAATGCTCGCCTCGTGCGGAATATCATTGAACAGGCAATCCGCCGTCAGGCAGTGCGTCTTGTCAGGAAGTCACGTGTAACCAGGGAGGAGCTAATGCTGATTAAAGCCGAAGATCTTGAATAAAAGGGTGGAAGGAATGAGCAAATTCTGGAACTATCTGCTTACTCGGAATTTCGCTGATTCGAGGTTAATTCAGGTTGCTGTTGAGGCCGAGAAAAATGCCATACCCGAGTTGCAGGCCGCTACTGAAGTCGCCAGGATCAACCAAATCCGTGTTCTTGAGGCGTTCCGAAAGGCAGGAATATCCGAGCTTCACCTTAAGGATGGAACAGGATATGGGTATGGAGACTTGGGACGACAGGGTCTTGAAGAGGTGTATGCTTTAACTTTCGGTGCTGAAGCTGCTCTCGTGAGGGCGCAAATTATCTCCGGAACCCATGCCATCACTCTAGCCCTTAGTTCTCTCTTGCAGCCAGGTGATGAACTGTTATCTGTAACTGGAACACCTTACGACAGTTTGGCTACAGTAATCGGAGTGTCGGGGGATGTCAGGGGTTCGTTTAAAGAACAGGGGATCACTTATCGGGAGGTTTCTCTGGACAGGGAAGGGAAGCCTGACTACCAGAAGATTGCCGAAGTGCTCACACCGAAAACAAAGGTGGTAATGATCCAGAGGTCCCGGGGTTATAGTTGGAGAAGATCGCTCAGTATCAAAGAAATTGAGGAACTGATAAAGTTCGTCAAGAGCATTTTCCCTAGAGTTATTTGCTTTGTAGATAACTGCTATGGAGAATTTGTCGAGGAAAAAGAACCGACTCACGTGGGAGCCGATTTGGCTGCCGGGTCTCTGATCAAGAATCCAGGTGGAGGAATTGCTCCCACAGGTGGCTACCTCGTGGGGAAAACGGAACTGATCACTACGGCTGCTGATCGTTTGTTCGCTCCTGGGTTGGGCAATAAACTGGGAACCAACCTCGGATTGGGTCGCTTGTTCTATCAAGGCCTTTTTTTGGCCCCACAAATTGTTGGAGAGGCTCTCAAAGGGATCATCTTTGCTGCTCATTTCTTCAAACTCCTAGAACTGGAAACTTCACCACCGCCAGGGTCACCGAGGAGTGACCTTGTTCAAGCTGTGAAGTTGCATACTCCTGAGGCAGTTAAAGCATTTTGTCGGGGAATCCAGAACGCTTCTCCGGTGGATTCCTTTGTTGTACCCGAGCCGGGATACTTTCCCGGTTACGCTGACGAAATAATTATGGCAGCGGGGACATTTATCGAAGGGGCTTCGCTTGAGCTTACTGCAGATGGGCCTTTGCGGCCTCCGTATATTGTCTACCTCCAGGGAGGGCTTTCTTATGCCCATACAGTCTATGCTGTAGTTAACGCTGTTCAAGAGTTGGTTCACGCCGGATTTATCAAATTATAGCTTCCAGCTTCATAAGTGGTGGAAATGGCTTAAGCGGGAGAGGAAATAGAGAAATGGAGAACGCAATCCTGATTTTTGCTCTACTGGTTATGTTTATCGGATTGGTCCTGTCGACTGTGCCTTTTTTTCCTGGGATTCCTATTATATTTGTGGCCATTTTGGCGTACGGAGTTGCAGAAGGTTTTCAGAAAATTAGCTTGTTGTTTTTGTTGCTGATGCTAGGCATTACAATTTTTTCTTTTTTTGTCGACAATATCGCAGGGTGGGTGGGAGCAAAAAAGTTCGGAGCGAGCAGGGCAGGAGTGTGGGGAGCAATTATCGGTGGGTTAGTGGGACCATTCTTTAATCCACTTATTGGTATATTGGTTGGGCCTTTTTTGGGTGCTGTTATTTTTGAAATTATCTTTTCACAAAGAAAATTTCAAGATGCTCTTAAAGTAGGTTTCGGAACCCTTATTGGTTTTATGGGAGGGGGATTTTTACGCTTACTTCTGGGAATTTTTATGATAGTAGCTTTCCTTATGCAATTATGGTAAGGTTTTATTCTATTTTTCGGATAACCCCAATTACCTTGCCGAGAATAACTACATCCTTCGCAACAATTGGTTCGAAACAGGGATTCTCAGGCTGTAATCGTATACCATTTTCCTCCTGATAAAAACGTTTTACAGTTGCATCATCTCTGAGAAGGGCAACGACTATGTCGCCATTTTCGGCGGTTTGTTGCTGTTTTACGATCACGAAATCACCATCGAAAATACCGGCATTTATCATGCTGTCACCGTGGACTTTTAGCATGAACACGTTGTCTCTTGTGCGCAGAAAACTTGCTGGAAGGGGAAAAGTGTCCTCGATATTTTCAAAGGCCAGAATAGGTTTGCCTGCGGTCACCCGACCAATGACAGGGACACGGATGACAGTGTTGTAAGTACCCACAACTTCGATCGCCCGGGGTTTTGTAGGATTACGCTTAATGTAACCTTTCTGTTCTAAGTGGACTAGATGCGAGTGAACAGTGGAACTTGACTTGAGCCCAACTGCTTCACCGATCTCTCGAACAGAGGGTGGGTATCCACGTTCATCGATGGTTTTTTGAATGTAATCTAAAATTGCCATTTGGCGTGGGCTGAGGTCCTGCTCTTTGTTCAAGGTTAACCCTCCTAAGTCTTTCAATCATTTTTGTTGCGGTAATGTTTGTGTTTGATTATATCACAATATGCAAAAACTTCAAAACATTTGTTCGAAATTTTGGAATAAGGTTAACGAGAAATCCTGGTTAACATAATACGGATTATTGGCCTTTTTAGACTTCTTATAATAATAATTATGTCAACTAACCCCTTAAAAAAAGAAATTCCCCACGGAAAAACGAAACAATTAAACATTGATAACTTCCTCGAGGTGTTGAAGGTATTCCAAAAGACCCTCTACGCTTTCAATTTCTGATAGTGGAATTTCGACATCAGCGGTGTAAAGGTATGGTGCAACGAGGTCTCCGCTAATTTCTAATATTTTTTTGGTATAATTGATGTTCACTCTCTTTAAAACTCCGTAATCAACTGGAACTTTTCTTCTTTTAAGGTCTTTAATGACTCCCTCGGCATGTTTCTGGTAAAGAACCACGATTCGCATTTTGCCTTCGAATTCTTTATCAAAGTCACCAATCATGACTCTTACATTTCCAACAACAGCGTAGCCCATTGTCGACCACTCTACCTGTTCAATCCAGAACGATCCAGGGTTGACGTTTTTAAGTTTTATTTCGCAGGCCATCTTCGTTCAACTCCCCCTTGTAAGGTCTCATTTTAACAATTCTTCTGGAGGATTAGAATAATGAAAAATAGAAGTTATCTTGATGCCCACATTCACCTTTGGGAGTATTGTCTTTTCCAGTCTTTTACTGATCTCAGTAAGGCTTCTTCCTTCGAAGAAGTCGTCGAAATGTTGAAGTCTCATCCACTAAACGGGTGGTTTGCAGGAGTACGATTAAACCAGGAAACATTGGTAGAAAAAACTCTTCCAGATAAAACATTTCTCGATAAGTCTTTTGGCTTTCGTCCTGTAGTGATCGTCAGGACATGTCTCCATCTGTTGATAATGAACACCGCCGCGATGAAAGAGCTTAACCAATACTCACCCACAGGTATATTTCTGGAATCTGATGTGTTTTCCCTTCTAAACTTGTTGGTAACAAAATTACAACTCAGTCCTCGACAAATCGTTGCACGAGGGTTGCGTGAGCTAGAGAATCTGGGTATCGTCAGAGCCATTGATATGGGGATGGATTATTTTAAAAAGGGTTTTTTTGACAAAGTCGATTACTACACCACTGACTTCAGGCTCTTAGACGAAGCTCTTGGATTCAAAATTTTTCTTGATGGCGGCCTTGGTGCCAGGACTGCGGCTTTGACAGAAGAATATACTGACGATCCGGGCAATTACGGGGTCCTCAACTACGATGATCAGAAGTTATTGGAGATAATAGAGAAAGTTCACCATAAAGATAAACCTGTAGCTGTTCACGCTATAGGTGACAGAGCTGTTGACCAGTTTCTTAGGGTTATCAGAAAAAGTCGTCATCCAAAGGACAGGCTGGAACATGCCCAATACCTTCGTTTAGATCAGTTGGATGCTCTTGCGGAATTGAAAATTCCTGTATGCATCCAGCCCATCTTTTCGAAGGAAATCCCCTGGGCTGTGAAGAGACTGGGTCCGGAAAGGATGAAAACTGCCTATGCGTGGAACTTGATGCTTCAAAAAGGTATTCCCCTACTCGCTGGTTCGGATGCTCCAGTGGATGACCCCAATCCCGAAGTGGGTGCAAGGGTTGCTGACGCTCTTGAAGGCAACCAACACCTCGACTTGGAAAAAACCCTCGAGTTATATTCTGTGACCAACTGGGCCTTTTACAACTGGGAAGTGGAAGAGACTAGTACAGGGAGTCGAGAACGATCTGGGTGATATAATCTATCTTTATCGTTTTCTCCCTACCCATCTTTTTTAAAGCATACCTGAGGTTGAAAGTGCAGAAAGGACAGGAACTTACAAGATGCTCTAGGTCGACGTGATCAAGCAGTCTGGATGCCAGTTCTAGGGAAAGGTGGGGGTATACAGATCTTATTCCAGCTCCAGCTCCGCAACACAAGGCTTTTTCTTTGTTTTGTGGCATTTCCCTGATTTTAACCCCGCATAGTTCCAGTAATTCTCTCGGTTGTTGATAAAGTCCTTCCATTCTGCCTAACCGACAAGGATCCTGGTAAATCACCTTGAGGTTGTTTCTCTTTGGTTGCATTTCTTTTTCTTTCAAGAGAGAAGGTAGGAGTTCAACGATATGAACGGTTTCGAAATCTACATGCCCTAAAAGCTGGGGATAATATCTCTTGAAGCACCGATAACAACCTGCACAAGCCACAACTACCCTTTTTATACCGAGTTTCCTGAACCTTTCTGCGTTTTCTTCAAATTTTTCTCTGGCAAGGTCGGTTCTTCCAGAATCATAAAAATAAACGCCACAGCATCCTTCGTCCTGCAAAATCATAAAGTTGAAACCTAGTCTTTTAAGCAGCAGGTAGGACGAACGGGCAACTTCTTGGACCAGATAAGAAGGCAAACATCCAACGAAGAATAACGTTTCTGACTCTCTTTGAACAAATTCTTCAGGTAGCCATTCCAGCCTTTTTGAAGGGTCTCCATTTACTGAGTTGCCTAACCTCTGAATCCCCTCAATTACTCGATTGTGCTTTTCAGTAGGTCCTATTCCCTTTTCTGCAAGGGCCACACGAGCTTCATGGATAATTGAGGTTATACTAATGCCCTGAGGACAGATACTTTCGCAAAGTTGGCACTTGCAGCAGTTGTAAATGCTTTCGATCATTTGGGCAGTTACCGCTTCCCCTGAAAGTATCTTTTTGGCTGTACTAAGTCGGGAAGCTGGTGAAAATACTTCTCGGTGGGTTGCCTTATATACAGGACAAACCTCAAAGCACATCTTACATTCATTGCATAACTCTAATTCTTCCAGTAGGTCACTTTTGTTCAATCCTTTACACCCCCAAGACTTCCATATTTTTCATTTTTAACTGTATGCGCATACCATCACTACTGTTTGAGCGAAGACAGGAAATGTTTGCTGCTTCCTAAAACAAGTCTCCAGAGACTTTTGTAACTCTTGAAAATGTCCTCAAGTGCTGCCACTACCTGGTCAAGCTGTTCTCTTGTCACAATCAGTGGTGGCTCCAGGCGGATAACATTAGGATTATTCAAGGTATAGGCGGTGATGATCTGGTACTTATTCAACAACTCTGCAGCAACGAAGGCAGCCAGATATTCCTCGGCAATTTTGTTTAATTTCCCTGCTGTCAGCTTATCCCAGAAACCACCTGCCATTTGGTTAAACTCGATTCCAATCAGGAGACCGCGCCCCCTCACTTCTTTGATAAAACCGGGGTATTTTTCCTGAAGCTCCCGAAGCCTTGTAAGAAAATATTGTCCATTTTCCCATGCTTTGTCTGCAAGGCTTTCCTCAACAAGTACCTGAAGAGCAGCGACACCTGCTGCGGCAGCCCTCGTGTTGCCCCCAAATGTAGATGTGTGGAGAAGACAGCGCTCGAAACCACCGTAAGCCTTATCCCAGATATCTGGAGTGGTTGTAAAAGCTGCGAGGGGCATTACACCCCCTCCTAATGACTTGCCCAGACACATGACATCTGGTTCTACACCTTCGTGTTCACAGGCAAAGGTTTTCCCTGTTCTTCCAAAGCCTGTCTGGATTTCATCTATAATTAGCAGGGCGCCATACTTCCTAGTCAATTCTCTTGCCTTTTGTAAATAACCCTGAGGAGGAATTTTGATGCCTCCCTCACCTTGGATCGGCTCCAGGATAAACGCAGCCGCATCACCGTCTTGGAGTTTCTTTTCGAGGGCTCCAGCATCTCCATAGGGCACAGGCTCACAGCCTGGAAGCAATGGCTTGAAAGGTTCTTGGTACTTACTGCGCCCGGTTACAGATAGGGCACCAAAAGTTTTACCGTGAAAGGCTCCTTCACAGTAAATGATTCTTTTCTTTTTTGTTGCCGCTCTTGCCAGCTTCAGTGCTCCTTCAACAGCTTCGGCTCCACTGTTGCAAAAAAAACTCCGCTCAATTTTGCCAGGGGTTAGCTGGGCGAGGTTGTGAGCTAGGACAGCACTGAAAGTGCTCAAAGAAGCCTGAAGCAGGTTTGGCCATTTTGCTACCTGTTCAACGGTGGAGATGATGCGTGGATGGTTATGACCAAAGTTTAGGGCACCGTAGCCTCCAAGAAAGTCTAGGTAGCGTTTTCCTTGGTCATCCCAAACATAGATTCCTTCGGCGTGGACGAACCTTTTGTTGAAATTTAAGAGGCTCAACATTGTCGCGAAACTGGGATTGATGTATTGTTTGTAGAGGGATTTTACCTGCTTATGATCCAGGTGAACAGCTTCTTCAGGGCTGATAAGTTTTGGTTTCATTCATTTTTCCCCCATTTCATTGATTTTTCTTTTTAAAGTGGTCGTAACCATATCCTTCTAGGTTACACATTTTACCATCAATGTCCACAAAAACTCCAAATTCTTTCTCTTTGATCTCTCCAATTATTGTAACAGGTATTTTCAATTCCTTCAGGACACCCATTTTTTCTGGAGGGAATGTAAAAACCAGTTCATAGTCCTCTCCCCCGCCAAGTGCCCACTGAAGAGGATCTTCCCCGAGGAATCTGGCAACGGTTACTGTAGCTTTACTAATCGGGATTTTGTTACCGTAAATGATTGCTCCAACCTCGCTCGCCGCAGCAATTTCCCTCACTTCGACAGCCAGGCCATCACTGATGTCATTTGCTGCCGTGGCTATATCGCGGGCCAGCAGGATTTGGCCTTCACGGACCCGGGGAAGTGGCTCGAGATGCGCCTTTTTAAGTTCTTCTTCAACTTCAGGCGAAAACCTGCCAAGAATACCTTTTTGGAAAAGAGCAAGGCCGGCAGCAGAACTTCCTAGAACTCCAGTTACTGCAACGAGGTCCCCGGGTCTTGCTCCTGATCTCGTGAGAATTTTCCCAGCTTCTATGGAGCCTAAAACTGTCACACTGACGATAATTCCTGAAGGTGATTTTACAGTATCTCCGCCGCACAGATAGGTTGTAAACTGCTCCCCTATTCTTTTGAATCCATAATAAAAATCTTCAACGAAGTGTAGTTCGGTGTTTTCTGTGAGGCCGAGAGATACAAGGGCAAAGCGGGGAGTGCCTCCCATTGCGGCAACATCGCTGAGGTTGACAGCAAGGGACTTCCAACCTAACTGGTAAGCGGAAATGAAGTTGCGGTCAAAATGTATCCCTTCGACCAACATGTCTGAAGTGGCTACAATTCGACTTCCCGGTTCCAGTGCCAGGACAGCAGCATCATCCCCAATCCCAATGATGATCCCTGGCCCTTCCGGACAAATGTTTTTGATTACTTGAATCAATCTGGGTTCCGAAAAATCTTCAAGAAGCAAATCCCTTACCCCTTCCTTTTAGAGTTCTGTGAAAGCAACTTTATCATCACCTGTTCTTAGCCTAAATTATAAGGTGACCACTCCCCTCCTTTGGAGCAGTCACCTTGTTCATAGAATTAGTATAACGAATTAGCGGCCTGTTGAAAACCCTCTGCGATCACTCATATGATCCATCCGCGGTATTGTTAGGGTGAAATCCATCTGGGAAAATGTTGGCATGATAAAACCGCAACCCTGGCGAATTAAACAATTAGGGCTTGGGGTGCCAAAGCAAAGGTGGGGCGCAGGCAGGGGCGGCCGTCTACTGCAATGGGCGATAAAAGCCCGAGAAAATGTTTGGCCGCCCCTCGACCCGCCCAAGTGGGCTAGAAAGCCCGGATAGGTGAGTGTCGCGCTT
>LGFL01000077.1 GCA_001508855.1 Thermoanaerobacterales bacterium 50_218 | reverse complement strand
AGCTCCTTTGTGTGCTGCCCTTGTGCGAGAAGCGGCTGAAGTCTACGAGCGCCGCAAACGCCTGAAAGGAATGGAGTAAGAGAAAATGCGGCCCGGAGAAAGGGGTGACCACTAGTGTCAGGGCTTGACCGCGACCTAGAAGAAAAGATCCGGCAGATCGTGCTTGAAGTTGTATCCCGCTATTTCAGCCGCCGCCTGTTGGCCGTGTTCACCGGTGGTTCCATTGGCAGGGATGAGGCGGTTCACCAGTTGGAGCAGGTGCAGCAGGAGCACAACCTCAAGATTGACCTATTGTTTTCCCGTTCCGGAGCATCTGTCCACGATGTCGCTGGGCTTGCCGCGAAGTTTGGTGGGAAGGTATTCATTGACGGAGAGGAACGAGTAACCGATTGGAAGCAGTATTCAGCAGTTGTGTTTGCAGTTCTTACAAGAACTTCGGCGGCGAAAGCGGCCCAACTGATCCTTGATTCTCATCCCGTTGAGTTGCTGGTCGATGCCCTGATGCATGGACTTCCGGTAGTTGCGGTGCGGGATGCGGCTGATCCGAGAGCGGAAGGATGGGCGAAAGTAGGTTTGGACAGGGCAAACCCTGCTCTACTGGAGGCGTTCCAGCGAAACCTTCAGTTGTTGGAAAGCTACGGTGTCCAGCTCTGCTGGGCAAGCGAGCTTGCTACTGTTATCAAAAAAGTCTTGGGAGCGTGCTCGCAAGGGCGCGCTCCAGCACCCCCCCCTACTCCCCAAAGAAGCGTAGCTACCACTGGCCTTCGCCTTGATAAGAAGTTGATTACTACCGAGGACCTCCTCCCCTACGTGGGAAGCAAAGCCGAGGTCATAGTTCCTGCTGAGTCAATGATCACGCCACTGGCTGCTGACCTCATTAGGCAGTACCAACTCAAGGTTGTTCGGAGGTAATTGAGATGCGGTTAGGACGTGTAGTCGGAACAGTGGTAGCTACTAGGAAAGACGAGACTCTCGTAGGCAGCAAGCTTCTTGTCGTGCAGCTTTTTACCCTCTCAGAGCTTAAAAGTCACGTATCTACTGAACAACCAGAGTATGTAGTTGCCGTTGATTCTGTAGGAGCCGGTGTTGGCGAAGTGGTGCTCGTTGTCTTGGGGAGTGTTGCCAGTCGCATCATCAGCGAACCGCGGGCTCCGATTGATGCTGCTGTTGTTGGGATCGTTGATGAGGTCGAAGTTGAGGAGTTCGCCGAAGGAAGTGGGACTTCATGAAAATTTCCACAAAGAGAGGAGATTGGGGCAAAACCTCACTGATTGGCGGAGTCCGGGTACCAAAGTTCCACCAGCGCGTCGAGTCCTACGGCGCTCTTGATGAAGCAGTTGCTGCCATCGCTCTGGCGCGGGCCAACTGTAGGAGTGCTGAAGCAAAGGCGATCTTGGTACGTGTTGAAGAAGAGCTTTTCATCGTTGCTGCTGAGCTTGCCAGCGTCAATCCTGAGAAACGACTGACCCGCAGGATCTCCGAGGACAATGTGACGAGATTGGAGCAGGAAATTGAAGAACTCGAGAGCAAGTGTGTCTTGCTTAACGACTTTGTCATCCCAGGACCTTATTCTTCATCTGCGAGTATCCACTTGGCGCGGACCTTCATCAGGCGGGCGGAAAGGGAAGCGGTTAAGCTGGCTCAGGAAGAAAGTGTCAGTGAGACTGTTCTGCGTTACCTCAATCGTCTGTCTGATCTGTTGTTTCTCCTCGCCCTCTACGAAGAAGAACAGGAGGTCGTTAAACAAGTGGTTGGCCGGGTGCAACAACAGGTAGTGCCCGCACCACCTACTGCGAGAAAGGAGGAATTTCCGATGGGTGTGACTCTTGATCAGGCGAAGGTGATCCTCAAAGCTGCAGAAGCAAAAGCTCGGGAGATCGGTCTGCCGTTCGTGATTGCTGTTGTTGACGGGGGTGGCAATTTAGTTGCCCTTCACCGCATGGATGATGCTCTGTTAGCCAGTATTGACATTGCCATAAATAAGGCCTATACCGCAGTTGCTTTGAAGAAGGAAACCGCCGAGTTAGCTGCCTTGGCGGCTCCTGGTGGTGCTCTCTATGGAATCGAAACTTGTTGCAACAGCAGGATCGTTACTTTTGGTGGTGGTATCCTCCTTCGGTGCGGTGACCGCATCGTTGGTGGAGTTGGGGTGAGTGGAGGTACACCTGAGGAAGATGTAGCAGTGGCTCGTGCCGGAGTGGCGGCTTTCGAGAATTTTGAGAGAGGGGTGAATGATTAATCCGATGGTTGTCGATGAAAAACTCGTGGCGACAATAGCAAAGAGAGTTGCTGAAGAACTTGCCGGCGGCAAGAGGAACAGTAATTGCAATGGGATCTTTGAAAATGTCGATGACGCTGTCGAAGTTGCTGAAATGGCCCAGCGCAAGTTTGCCTTGATGGACCTCGAAAAAAGAGAGCAGATCATTGCAGCCATCCGAGAGGCTTGCATGAACAATGCCCGGATGCTTGCGGAAATGGCTGTCGAAGAGTCAGGAATGGGCCGTGTTGAAGACAAAGTGATGAAAAACATTTTGGCCGCTAAAAAAACTCCTGGAACCGAGGACTTGGCGACAACTGCCTGGACTGGTGATTACGGCTTGACCTTGGTCGAAATGGCCCCTTATGGGGTGATAGCCGCTATCACCCCAGTGACCAACCCAGTAGCTACCATAATTAACAACTCAATTGGCATGCTCGCGGCAGGTAATGCTGTTGTCTTCAACCCTCATCCTCGTGCTAAGAAGTCTTGTGGGAAGGCTGTTGAAATTATCCATGATGCTATAGTCAAAGCTGGTGGCCCGCGAGGACTCGTTGCTGCCATTGGGGAACCGACGATTGAGACTGCCAGGCAACTGATGCAGCATCCCGCCATTCAACTGATTGTCGCTACAGGTGGGCACGGGGTTGTCAAAGCGGCCCTTTCCAGCGGAAAGAAGGCTATTGGGGCAGGAGCTGGCAATCCTCCGGTAGTCGTTGACGAGATTGCCGACATCCCGAAAGCTGCTCACGACATTGTTTGCGGAGCCAGCTTCGACAACAACCTTCCGTGCATCGCCGAGAAAGAGGTCTTCGTTGTCGAGTGTGTTGCTGACCAGTTGCTGGAGCGAATGAGCCGAGAGGGCGCCTACATTCTACGCGGCAAAGACATCGACGTGATGACCGAACGGATTATCCAGAATGGAGCGATCGACAAAGAACTCATTGGTCAGCCTGCTTGCCGCATTCTCAGGGAAATCGGTATCGAGGTTGGAAAGGATATCAGGCTCGTGGTGATGGAAGTCGGTCCCGACCATCCACTGGTTTACAAAGAGCAGTTGATGCCAGTCCTCCCCGTGGTCAGAGTTCCTACTGTTGAAGAAGCTATCGAGCTTGGTGTGCGTGCTGAAGGTGGAAACCGCCACACCGCAGTAATGCACTCCAAGCATATAGACCATCTGACCGAGTTTGCCCGCGCCGTGCAGACCACAATCTTCGTCAAGAACGCGCCCTCGTATGCGGGTATTGGTGCTGGTGGGGAAGGTTTTACTACTTTCACCATCGCCGGACCGACAGGTGAAGGCTTAACCTCGGCCAGGTGCTTCACCAGACAACGCCGCTGTGTTCTTGTGGAAGGCTTCCGGATCATTTAAGTTATATTTTTCGCTTCTTTGAGCAAAGATAAGAGGGAGAAGTTTTATCTAGTGGAGTTCCTTCCTCTTTAGTTGGTAAAAGCTCTGGTATCTGAAAGTTATATTTGGAAGGAGGCCTTATTTGTGGTTGGGATTATAGGTTCTCCTGGCCGTTACGTTCAGGGACGCGGAGTAATCTGCGAGATCGGGAAACACACTTCCAGTTTCGGAAAAACAGCCTTTTGTCTTGCCGATAGGTATGTCTTGCAATTTCTCCGTGATCCTGTAACCGAGGGCTTCAAGCAAACAGGGACTAAGGTCATCTTTGAGGAGTTCGGTGGTGAGTGCTCGAAGAAGGAGATTGCAAGAGTTTGTGAACTGGTAAAATCTTCGGCAGCCGACTTCGTCGTTGGGTTGGGTGGGGGAAAAACCCTCGACACGGCGAAGGCGGTTGCTTATGAAGTTGGGCTTCCAGTAGTGATCGTCCCGACTGCTGCTTCCACTGATGCTCCTTGCAGCGCTCTTTCGGTGATCTATACCGAGGATGGTGTCTTCGAGGAGTACAGGTTTTACCCCAAGAACCCGGAAGTTGTTCTCGTTGACAGTGAGGTCATTGCCCGTGCCCCGGTGCGCCTCCTTGTTGCCGGGATGGGAGATGCTTTAGCAACTTACTACGAGGCGCGGGCAACTGCGGTTGCCGGTAAAGCCAATGTTCTTGGTGGGAAGCCGACGAAAACAGCGCTTGTTCTCGCTGAACTCTGCCTGGATACCTTGTTGGAAAAAGGGTTTATGGCCAAGAAGGCAGCGGAGGCACAGGTGGTGACCGATGCTCTCGAAGAGGTCATTGAGGCCAACACTTACCTCAGTGGGCTGGGTTTTGAGAGCGGTGGCCTGGCTGCCGCCCATGCCATCCACAACGGTTTGACTGCTCTGGAAGAAACACACGAATTCTATCACGGTGAGAAGGTTGCTTTCGGAACGGTTGTCCAGCTCGTTCTTGAAAACGCTCCATTTGAAGAGATCAAGAGAGTTGTCGACTTTTGCCGCCAGGTGGGGCTGCCGGTAACCCTGGCGGAGCTTGGAGTTGAGGAACTGGACAAGTCGCGGCTGATGCGGGTTGCTGAGTTTTCCTGCAAGGAAGGGGAAACGATTCATAACATGCCGTTTACCGTGACCCCTCAGATGGTCTGTGATGCCATCTTAGCGGCAGACAACCTCGCCCGAAGCCTGTAGCCAAAACAGAAATATTTTTAACTCCATCCCACTTGGAGTTGACAGCTACCCGGTCAAAAAAACTGGTTGCAAGCGTCAGTGAAAATGTCAGGGAAAACTCGTCAGTGAATTTGTCAGGGTAGGGGTGGTATAATTAGGTCTGCGGGGTTTCCATGGTT
>LGFL01000076.1 GCA_001508855.1 Thermoanaerobacterales bacterium 50_218 | reverse complement strand
AGTGGCCCGTTGGTCAAGTGGTTAAGACACCGGCCTTTCAAGCCGGTAACAGGGGTTCGAATCCCCTACGGGTCACCATTAAAGCATATAGAGAGCTTTCCCGGTTGATCCGGGAGGCTCTTTTTGTATTTTCACCGAAGTGAGGGTTGTAGCTAGTGGTTTACTTTATAGAGTTCATAGGGCTTTTTGGTTGAGGCATCCGGAATAGGAAGAGAATGCTGATTTCTGTCGGAAAGTTTACACTTTCCCCTGACAGAGATTTCGTTTCTTAATCCTTGGTGATGTTTTATAATGTTCGAAGATATGGAAGATGTTGTCTGTTAGGGGAAATTTTGATGCGTCGAATTTTTGCTCCGCTCCTGAAAAATCAGTTATTGCTCCCTGCTCATATCTTTCAGTTTATTTTAGGTGTTGCTGCGGGGAGGGCTTTGCTGGGGGGTCTGGCACCTTTTTCTTCTGCGTATGCTGCTGCTGCGGTTTTTATTTACGGAAAGGCATCATGGTCGGCAGTTTTAGGAGTGCTTTGGGCTTCTCAGAGTTTGGCCTCTGCTTTTTCTAGTTGCGCTGTTGTTTTCGGGTCATTGGTGCTCAGAAGGTGGAAGAAGACGACTTTTTCTTTGCCATTTTTACTGGTTGCTGCTTTGGCTGTAGGAGTGATCCATTTCATAGTCAAAGAAATGTGGGTATTCTTTAGTGGGGCGAGCATTTCTGTTGTGAGTGTTGTTTGTGAGTCACTTTTGGTGGCCCTTTTGCTCAGCCTTTTTGTTTGTGGCACTGAATTTAAGGAGCACAAAATATTGCTTGCAGTTCTCTTTTTTGTGACGATCATTAATGGCTATAGCGAGCTTCAGGTTGCTTCTATTTCTTTGGGCGAGGTTTTCATAGATGTGGTTTTGCTGGGGACGGCTTTTTACCTGGGGCCAGGGGGAGGAGCTGGTGCCGGCGTTTTGTTGGGACTGTTCACTGCCCGAGATCTCTGGACAGTGTTGCCGAGCACAGGGATTTATGCGGTGACGGGATTTCTTGCAGGTGTTTTCAGGTATCTGGGGTATCCGGGGACTGTCCTTGGTTTTTTCCTTGCCAGCTTGTTTTTTTCTCAGTTTTACAGAGACGCTACTGCTCTTTCCCTTAATCTTGCAACTGCGTTTCTCGCAGGTGTAATCTTTCTTTGTCTCCCTCTTACTTCCAGTTTATTTGCTAGAGGGAAAAAGGGTTCGGTGACGCGGTTTCCACTTCAAGTTGAAATCGGGTTTTCCCAGCAGCCGAAGTCTTCTGAGGTGATTAGTGGTGACTGTTTTGCCTTTAGATACCTTACTCCTAACCGTTTGCTCTTGGTGTTGAGCGATGGCATGGGGGCTGGCATTAATGCAGCTCGAGGCAGCAGGACTGTGGTTAATCTTCTGGAGCAATTACTAGAAAATGAAATTTCCCTCCAGGCTGCTGCTGCAGTTGTCAATACTGCCCTCTATTTTCAAGGGCAAGAGGACAATGTTGCCACTGTTGACCTTGTGGTGGTCGATCTCCAGGAAGGATATGCGGATTTTCTCAAAGCAGGTGCAGCCCCAAGTTACCTGAAAAGAGGGAGAAATGTAGAGATGATCAGGTCTTCGTGTTGGCCAGCAGGAATTCTAGAAGAAATCGATCCCCAAATTTTGCGCTACCAGGTTCTTGATGGCGATCTCCTGGTAGTCGCCAGTGATGGCATAACTGAAATTGATGAGAGTGCTGTCACTCCGGGTGCCTGGCTTTACCGTTACCTTGTGGAATTACCCCTTGAAGAACCTCAGGTGGTGGCTGACCTGATTATTAAGAACGCCCTGATTGCTGGAGGTTATCCCAACAGAGATGACATGACTGTACTTGTGGCCCGCTTTTTTACTTCCGGAGAAGCGAGGTGAAGAGGTGCTTGCGGAGTTTCAAAAGAGAATCAGAAGTTTTATTGATCGCCACCAGTTGCTCGAGCCAGGAATGAAAGTAGTGGTGGCTGTTTCCGGTGGTTCTGATTCTCTGGCCCTCCTTCATGTGCTCAAAGAACTGCGGGATTCTTACCAGTGGGAACTGCATGTGGCCCATTTGAACCACCTCCTTCGTCCTGCTGCAGGCGAAGAGGCCGCTTTTGTTCAAGGCCTTGCCCACAGGTGGGGTTTGCCTGTTACTATTGGCTATTGTCGGGTTACTCAGCTTGCTTCCCGATGGAAGGTAGGGATTGAGGAAGCAGCCCGGATTGCCAGGTACCATTTTTTGCTGCAAGTGGCCCGCAGTGTCGGGGCCCAGCGCATTGCTGTTGGCCATCACGCTGATGACCAAGTAGAAACCGTTCTTTTCAACATCATCCGTGGCACTGGTCCTGCAGGTCTGGCAGGGATCCCCTGGAGGAACGGTCCTATTGTCCGACCTCTGTTGGGAGTGACTCGGCAGGAGATTGAGTCGTATTGCCGGCAAGCGGGATTAAGCTGGTGCACCGACCTTTCCAATCTAGATACAACCTACTTCAGGAACAAGATCAGGCACCTTCTTTTACCTCTGCTCAAAAGGGAATTTAATCCTGAGATCAACCAGGCAGTTCTGCGTCTTGCGGACATCATGGAGCAGGAGAACAGATTTATGAGTAAATATGCTCAGAGGTTGTTCCGGAGACTTGCCAGAAAAAGAGGTCTTCGAGAAGTGGAGTTCTCCCTCCCAGGGTTTCAACAACTGCCCCAGGCCTTCCAGCGGCGTCTGTTGCGGATTGCCGTCAAGACGGTGGGAGGGAGTTTGAGGGATCTTGGTTACAGGCATGTTGAAGAAAGCCTGGAGTTTATTTCTAATCCCGTTTCCTTTGGAGAATTGCATTTGCCAAAGGGGGTCAGGTTGCAAAAAGATCGTGGGGTAGTGCGGGTCTGCTGCCTTCAGGGGGCTTTCCGCGGAGAACTCTCGAAGGATTTCTTTCAGGAGCTGCAGGTTCCTGGGGAGACCTATCTGCCCGAGCTTGGACTTGTTTTTCGGGCCGAGGTGAAGGAACGGTGGGAAATGGGGGAATTGGTTTTCACCAGAGAGCGCGATAACTACCAGGTTTTCTTTGATTATGATAAAATAGAACTGCCGCTTTATGTGCGCAATTGGAGACCTGGAGACCGGATTAAGCTGTTGGGGTTAGGAGGAAGCAAGAAAATTAAGAAGCTCTTTTCAGACTTGAAGATCCCGCGTCAGGAGCGTTGGAAGGTCCCTTTGGTCGCCTCCAAAGAAACAGTTTTTTGGGTTGTCGGCTACAGAAGAAGTGAAGAGGCGAAAATCACCTCTGAAACTAAGAGGATTTTGGTGCTAAGTGTTGTTCGCTGTGAAAAGTCCTGAGGGCGGGGTGGTGAGAGGAGGAAAACAGATGAATCGTTTACTCAAAAATCTTTTGGTTTATCTGATCATTGTTGCCTGTGCAGTAATGGCTTTGAAGATCATTGTTCCCCCCCAAGAAACAACAAGAGAATGGTCGTATAACCAGTTTTACACCTACCTCGAACAGGGAAACATTGAAAAAGTAGAACTGACGGCAGATGGAGAGGGTGGTTACCGCGTTTCTGGTGTCACCAAGGACGGAGTCAGATTTACCTCTTATGCCCCTGCTAATGATGCCAACCTTCACCAATTACTTCGAGAAAAGACTGTTGTCGAATACAGGCCGAAACAGGAGGCACCCTGGTGGGCAGGGCTTGTTTCCACACTTCTTCCTGTTCTTTTGATTACGGGGTTTGTTATTTTTATGCTCCAGCAAACCCAGGGCAGTGGCAACAGGGTGATGCAGTTTGCTAGAAGCAGGGCGAAGATGATTGAACCGGATAAACGAAGAGTTACGTTTGCTGATGTTGCTGGCGTTGATGAGGCCAAGGAAGAACTTCAGGAGATTGTGGATTTTCTCAAAGATCCAAAAAAGTACAGTGAAATTGGAGCCCGCATTCCCAAGGGAGTGCTTCTTTATGGGCCTCCAGGAACAGGAAAAACGCTTCTGGCGAAAGCGGTTGCAGGAGAAGCTGGTGTGCCCTTTTTTAGCATCAGCGGTTCTGATTTTGTGGAAATGTTCGTCGGAGTAGGTGCTGCCCGCGTTAGGGACCTTTTTGAACAGGCAAAGAAGAATGCCCCGTGCATCGTTTTTGTTGATGAGATTGATGCTGTCGGGAGGCACCGTGGTGCTGGGCTAGGCGGTGGTCATGATGAACGCGAGCAAACACTGAACCAGTTGCTCGTGGAGATGGATGGGTTTGATTCCAATGAAGGAATCATTATCTTGGCTGCAACCAACCGCCCTGACATCCTCGATCCGGCACTGCTGCGACCCGGCCGCTTCGACAGGCAGATCGTCGTTGATCAGCCTGACCTCAAGGGCCGTAAGGAGATCCTCAAGGTTCACCTCCGGGGGAAGCCCCTGGAGGATGATGTTGACCTTGATATCCTTGCAAGGAGGACCCCCGGTTTTACCGGAGCTGATCTTGCCAACATGGTCAATGAGGCTGCTCTCCTAGCGGCAAGAAAGAATAAAAAGAAGATCGGAATGAAGGAGTTGACTGATTCTATTGAGAGAGTAGTCGCTGGTCCAGAGAAGAAGTCACGGGTAATGAGCGAAGAAGAGAGGAGACTTGTTGCCTATCACGAGGCAGGTCATGCTGTTGTCGGGAGCCTGCTACCTCATACCGACCCTGTCCACAAGATCTCCATTATCCCGAGGGGCAGGGCTGGTGGCTACACCCTCTTGCTTCCTGAAGAGGATCGTTATTATGTGACCAAATCCCGGCTTCTCGATGAGATTACCACCCTCCTTGGGGGAAGGGTTGCCGAGAGCCTAGTTCTGAAGGACATCAGTACCGGGGCTCAGAATGATCTGGAGCGGGCAACTGAGTTGGTGAGGAAGATGATCACTGAGTATGGAATGTCTGAGGAACTGGGGCCAATGACTTTTGGCAGGCGCCAGGACCAGGTCTTTCTTGGGCGCGATCTGGCACGTGACCGCAACTATAGTGAAGCAGTTGCTTATTCCATTGACAGAGAGGCGCGGCAGAT
>LGFL01000019.1 GCA_001508855.1 Thermoanaerobacterales bacterium 50_218 | reverse complement strand
GGCCTTTCCGGCTCTGGAAAGTCTTCTCTTGCTTTTGACACCATCTATGCCGAGGGGCAGCGCCGCTATGTGGAGTCTCTCTCTGCCTATGCGCGCCAGTTTCTGGGAGTTGCCGACAAGCCTGACGTTGACTATATCGAAGGCTTGTCACCAGCGATTTCTATTGACCAGAAGTCAGGGAGCCGCAATCCCAGGTCGACAGTGGGGACGGTGACCGAGATCTACGATTACTTGCGCCTGCTTTTTGCCAGGATCGGCAAGCCCCACTGCCCGAAGTGTGGCCGCCCCGTGAAGCAGCAGACAGTTTCCCAGATGGTTGACCAGTTGCTTGCTTATCCCGAAGGGACGAAGCTGCAGATTCTGGCTCCGCTCGTGCGGGGAAAAAAGGGGGAACACCAAAAACTGTTTGAAGAAATCCGGAAAAAGGGATTTGTCCGGGTGAGGGTTGATGGGGAGGTCCGGGAGCTCGACGAGGAGATCGTTCTCGACCGCAACAAGAAGCACAACATAGAGGTTGTCGTCGATAGATTAGTGATCAGGCTAGGGCTGGAGAAGAGGCTGGCAGATTCGCTGGAGATTGCCCTGAAGCTGGGAGAAGGCACGGTGATCGCTTCTTTTGTTGAGGGGGAGGAGCTGATCTTTAGCCAAAATTTTGCCTGCCCGGAGTGTGGGATCAGCTTGGCCGAGATCACCCCCAGGCTGTTTTCTTTTAACAGTCCCTATGGGGCCTGTCCGGCCTGCTCGGGGCTGGGTTTCCGCCTCGAGGTTGATCCCAGTCTGGTCGTTGACCCCGAACGCTCTGTACGCGAAGGAGCATTGCTGCCCTGGACGCGCTCTCCCCAGCACTATTACCCCCAGTTAGTCCGGGCAGTGCTTGAGCATTACGGTTGCAGTTGGGATACTCCTTTTAAGGAACTACCAGCTCACGTTCAGGAAGCACTTCTCTATGGGACCCAGGAACGGATCCGTTTTCGCTATCGGGACCTCCTGGGGAGGGTGAGGACCTGGTACGGGACCTTCGAGGGTGTTGTTTCTTACCTCACCCGCCGCTACCAGGAAGCTGATTCCGAAGAAGCGAGGGAAGAGATCTCCGAGTTCATGGCATCCCGCCCCTGCCCCGTTTGCCAGGGGGCGAGGTTGCGTCCCGAGAGCCTGGCGGTTACTGTTGGAGGCAAGAACATCTGGGAGGTTACCAGACTCACCATTGCCGAGGCTCTGGAGTTTTTCCGGAACCTAAAGTTGACCCCGAGAGAAATGCAGATCGCTCACCAGATCCTCAAGGAAATCGAGGCGCGTTTGGGTTTCCTGATCAATGTTGGTCTCGATTACCTGACCCTTGACCGGCAGGCAGGAACACTTGCCGGTGGAGAGGCACAACGGATTCGACTGGCGACCCAGATAGGTTCTGGACTCGTCGGGGTCCTTTACATCCTTGATGAGCCGACGATCGGGCTGCACCCAAGAGACAATACCAGATTGATCAACACCCTGAAGGACTTGCGTGACCTGGGAAATACCTTGATCGTTGTTGAGCATGATGAGGAGATGATGCTCAATGCTGACGAGATCATCGACATTGGTCCTGGGGCTGGGGTTCATGGCGGTAGGATTGTTGCTCAAGGGACAGTCGAAGATATCAAGAAGGTTCCGGAGTCGATTACTGGGCAGTACCTGAGCGGGGCGCGGGAAATTCCTGTTCCTCCTGTGCGCCGCCAGCCAGGAGACAAGTGGCTTGAGGTCCTCGGGGCACGGGAGCACAACCTTAAAGACATCGATGTTCGCATTCCTTTGGGGCTTTTTGTTTGTGTCACCGGTGTTTCTGGTTCTGGGAAGAGCACCCTCGTTGAGGAGATCATTTACAAGGCCCTTGCCCAGCGCCTCCACGGGGCCCGTGTGCAACCTGGAGCCTACCGGGAGATTCGCGGGATTGAGCACCTCGACAAGGTGATCGAGATCGACCAGTCCCCTATTGGACGCACCCCTCGTTCCAATCCAGCTACATACACCGGTGCCTTCGACGGGATCAGGGAGTTGTTTGCGATGACCCCGGAGGCGAGGATGCGTGGTTACAAACCTGGTCGCTTCAGTTTTAATGTCCGTGGGGGGCGTTGTGAGGCCTGTCGTGGTGACGGGATCATCAAGATCGAGATGCATTTCCTTCCTGACGTCTATGTCCCTTGTGAAGAGTGCAAGGGCAAGCGCTACAACCGGGAAACTCTGGAAATCAAGTATAAGGGGAAGAACATTGCCGAAGTTCTGGACATGACTGTCAGTGAGGCCCTTGAGTTTTTCCAGCACATTCCGAAGGTTGCCAGGAAGTTGCAGACGATGGTTGATGTGGGTCTCGGTTACATCAAGCTCGGCCAGCCGGCGACAACACTTTCAGGGGGAGAGGCCCAGAGGGTGAAGCTGGCTACAGAGCTTTCCCGGCGTAGCAATGGGCGCACTCTCTACATTCTCGATGAGCCGACAACTGGCCTCCACAAGGAAGACATCAGGAAACTTCTGCTCGTCCTCGACCGGCTTGTGGAAGCAGGAAACACTGTTCTGGTGATTGAGCACAACCTGGATGTGATCAAGACCGCTGACTACATCATCGACCTCGGTCCCGAAGGAGGAGATAAGGGGGGTCGGATTGTGGCCACAGGAACTCCCGAGGAGATTGCTGCTTGCCCCCATTCTTACACTGGTCAGTATTTGCGCCGGGTTTTGCCCCAAGAGAAAGTTGCTTTTCAAAGAGTTTAAGCATCAGACTGGGGAGGCTTTATCTAAGATGGTTTCTGGGAACAGAGCCGAATTGAAGGATGAGTTGGCCCTTGTTCCTGATAAGCCAGGTGTCTATCTCTTTCGGAACCAGGCAGGCACAGTGATCTATGTGGGGAAGGCGGTTTCTCTAAGGAACCGGATTCGGTCTTACTTCCAGTCGAAGCCTCATCATCCCCGGATCGCCAGGATGCTTCAAGAGTTGGCTCGCTTTGAGTACATCGTTACCGATTCCGAGGTGGAGGCCCTCGTCCTGGAGTGCAACCTGATCAAGGAATACCAGCCGAAGTTCAACATAAACTTGAAGGATGACAAATCTTATCCTTATCTCAAAGTGACTGCCGACGAATTCCCTCGGGTTGCCATTACCCGCAAGCTGGTCAGGGACGGTTCCCGCTACTTCGGGCCCTATCCTAATGTCAAAGCTGTCAGGGAAACACTCGATTTTTTAAGGAAGCTTTTCCCTTTCCGGACGTGTCGCGACAAGAATCCCGGGCCACGTAGCAGGCCCTGCCTTAACGCCCAGATCAAGAAGTGCCTGGCCCCGTGCACAGGACGGGTTTCACCTGAGACCTACAGGGAAATGATCGAACAGGTTGTCCTTTTTCTGGAAGGAAAAACCGAAGAGGTAGAAAAGCGGATCCGGGCGCAGATGCAAAAGGCAGTGGAGAGCTTGAATTTCGAGCAAGCTGCTCGTCTGCGCGACCAGTTGACTGCCATCAGACAGTTCCGCGAGCAGCAGCGGGTTGCTCGTGCTACAGGCTCTGATGAGGATGTTCTTGCCCTCGGTAGTTTCCTTGATGAGGTCTGTGTTCTTGTTTTTCGCGTCCGGGGAGGTAACCTCGTTGCTGAAGAACACTACTTTTTGACGGAAACGGAAGGAGTCAATCCTGGAGAGGTCCTGGGTTCCTTCATCAAGCAGTACTATCATTCTGGAAGGGAGATACCCAGGACGATCCTGGTGAGTGTCCCCCTTCCCGAAGGAGACCTGCTTTCTCAATGGTTGAGCAGGGAAAAGGGAAGAAAGGTGGAGATCCGTTTTCCCAGGCGTGGCCGTGGCAAGGAACTCGTGCAACTCGCCCTCAAGAACGCCACCATGTATGCCCAGCAGAGGCATGCGAAGGGGGTCAGGAGCCGGGAGAAAGGAAAGCAATTGGTTGCCGAGCTCCAGAAGGCCCTTGATTTGCCTCACCTGCCTCGGGTTCTGGAGTGCCTTGACATCTCCCACCTTGCGGGGAAGGAAACCGTTGGTTCTTTGGTGAGGTTTACCGAGGGGTGCCCCGATCCTTCGGGATACAGGCGCTACCGGATCCAGGAGGAGACCGGGGGTGATGACTATGCTGCCCTCCAAGAAGTGATCAGGCGCCGTTTCCGCCGCCCTGAAGGGCAGCTACTGCCTGACTTGTTAGTAGTCGATGGTGGCAAGGGGCAGCTAAACGCGGTTCTTGGTGTGCTTTCAGAGCTTGGTCTGGAAGGTATCAGGGTGGTTTCCTTGGCGAAGGAGGAAGAAGTTGTTTATCTTCCTGGGGAAAAGGATCCGCTTCGGCTGCCGCTCAACCACCCGGGGCTTCACCTGCTCCAGCAGGCGCGCGATGAGGCCCACAGGTTTGCGGTTTCCTATCAGAGGAAGTTGCGGGAAAAAAGGCTCAAAGACTCCATTTTACGTCAGGTTCCGGGAATCGGGAAAAGGCGTCAGGAGGCCCTGCTTCGATGTTTTGGTTCCCTCTCCCGGATTCAAGAAGCCAGTGTTGAAGAACTCGCTGCCGTGCCTGGGATGAACAGAAAAGCGGCATTTGACCTTTACAACTTCTTCCATGGAGATGGGAATTGAAGATTCCAGATGGCAATTTGGCGAAGCATTCTGCTTTTTAGGATTTTGGAGGAGTGGAGATGCAGGAGATTAAGCTGGTGGCGATCGATCTCGATGATACCTTGTTGCGCGATGACCTCACTATTTCTCCTTACAGTAAGGAGACGATCAGGGCGGTCCGTGAGCGTGGTGTTGCTGTCACCCTGGCTACAGGGAGGATGTTTCGCTCTGCTCTTCCCTATGCTCAGGAACTTGGCTTCGATGTTCCTTTAATCACTTATCAGGGAGCGCTTGTGAAAAACGCTTTTTCTGGCGAGGTTATTTACCACTGTCCTCTGACTGCCGATGTTGCTGAAGATGTCATCGATATTGCCAGAGAGAAAAACCTCCAGGTGAACTTTTACCTCAATGATCACCTTTACGTAGAGCGCCTCACTCCTCTTGGCGCCCACTACCCCCGTTTTGCGAGGGTGCCTTGTTATCAGGTGGGTGACCTGAAGGCCCTGCTCCACAAGGGCAACCCCCTGAAACTCTTGCTGATCGAAGATGAGACGATGATCGATGAGCTTGCCAGGGAAGTAAAAGCGATGCTCGGGTCGAGAGCACACGTAACCAAATCGAAGCCCCGTTACCTTGAGGTGGTTCATCCGAGAGCGACAAAGGCTCACGCCCTTCAGGAGCTTGCTCACTGGTTCGGTGTCTCCAGGGAGGAGATCATGGCCTTTGGAGACAGCTTTAATGACATTGAAATGCTGGAGTTCGCCGGGTTGGGTGTCGCTGTTGCCAATGCCCCTCCAGAAGTCCGGATATGCGCTTCTCATGTCACTTCGTCTAACAATGAGGACGGTGTAGCAAGGGCACTTGAAGAGTTTCTCCTCGATAAAAATCTGTAACCTCGTTGGGTTTAAAAAGGAGGACATGGAAGTGAGCAGAAAAGCCCTTGTTATCTGTGAATCCTTGGCACCAGAGATCGAAGGGATCGCCCCGCCAGATATGGAAAAGAGGGTCATGGATTTCGGACTGCACAACCACCCCCAGAAGTTGAACCAAAAGTTGCGTCAGGTGGTTGCAGAGCTTGATGCCACTCAGCAGTTCGGGGTGATCCTTTTGGGGTATGGCCTCTGTTCCGATGGTGTCGTTGGTTTGAAGTCGAAAACTGCCAGAATCGTCGTCCCTCGAACTGATGACTGCATCGCCATTTTTCTTGGTTCCCGGGAATTGTGTCAAAGGGAAAGGAAGAAAGAACCCGGGACCTTTTATTTGACAAAGGGGTGGATCGAGCACAAAGAGGACCCTTTATCTGTCTATCTGGGTGAACACGAGTCTACCAAGAAGTACGATAAAAAAATTGCCCAGTGGTATGCGAAGGAGATCATGAGGAACTATAAAAGGATCGCCCTCATTGATACCGGTGCTTACGATCTGCGGGACTACGAGGATTATGCCAGAAAAACAGCCGAGGTATTCGGACTCGACTTCGAAATTATTCCTGGTTCTTTGGAATTTCTGAAAAAGCTTTTGCACGGTCCCTGGGATGAAGATTTTGTGGTTGTGGAACCAGGCCAGGAAATTATCAGGGAGATGTTCGTCGAACTCGGTGTTTCCCCAAAATCTTGAGATTTGATAAAATAGGAATTAATCACATGGTAATAAAAGGGGTAAGCTCTTATGGATTATGTTCTGGCTGTTGATTTGGGGGGCACAAAGATCTATTCTGCTCTTGTTGGCCCTGGGGACGTGATCGTCAAGAGAGATGTGCGGCCAACCGAGGCTGCCCTTGGGATCGAGAAAGTGATTGCCAATATCCTGGAGAGCATCAAAACCGTTTCTACTGCTGTACGTCCCCAGGAAAAAATCCTTGGAGTGGGGATTGGAGCGCCGGGACCTCTTGATCCTGCTTCGGGCCGGATTTTTTTTGCTCCGAATCTCAACTGGTGTGACGTCAATCTGAAAGAGATTCTCGAAAAGGAACTCGGTCTTCCGGTGTTTATGGAAAATGACGCCAATCTGGCAGCCTTGGGAGAATACCTCTACGGCGCTGGGAAGGGCTACGATGACCTCGTCTTCATTACTGTGAGCACAGGTGTTGGTGGAGGGTTGATCATCAAGGGGGAGATTTACTCTGGGGCATCTGGTGCTGCCGGTGAGATCGGCCACATGGTGGTTGTTCCTGACGGGCCCCTTTGTTCCTGTGGCAACCGGGGCTGTCTGGAGGCGGTAGCTTCGGGAAAAGCCCTGAAAAAGCGGGCACAGAGCCTTATTGCCGAAGGAAGATGTCAGAAGATTTTGGAGCTTGCAGGTGGTGACCCTGATGCTGTCGAGGCTCCAATGATCGCCCATGCCGCCCATTCCGGGGATTCCGAGGCCCGCCAGTTGCTTGCAGAGGCCGGGAGATACCTCGGGCTGGCGATCGGGAACATCGCCAACCTGCTTAACCCTTCGATCTTCATTATTGGCGGCGGGGTGGCACGTGGTGCCGGAGACTTTCTTCTAGAGCCGGCGCGGCAAGAGGCCAAGCGCCACGTTTTCCCGGCTTTTCGGGAAAGCCTTAGGGTTGTCCCGGGGGCCTTGCGTGGTCGGGCTGGAGTTCTTGGTGCTGCTGCTCTTGCCCACAAGATGGTTGCCTCGGTTCACACCTGAAGAAACCCAGAAAGGGGGCTCAACCAGAAAGGTGATGCTGATGAAAGTTCTTGATGACCTGCAGTTTCTTCGGAAACGCGACCCTGAGGGGATGCTGGAAACCCTTGCCGCTCTCCCGGAACAGTGTGAGGCTGCCTGGAGCTTGGGGAAAGAGGCGGAACTTCCTGATATCGCAGGTGTTCCCTCACATGTGGTGATCGCTGGTATGGGGGGCTCGGCGATCGGAGGAGATTTGGTGAGGATCCTGGCGGGGAAGGAAGCCAGGGTTCCGGTCACTGTTTCGAGGGAATATCAGCTCCCCTCTTTTGTTGATCAGAAGTGTTTGGTTTTCCTGATCAGTTATTCGGGGAACACTGAGGAGACCTTGAGTTCCTACGATGACGCCAAAAAACGGGGAACATCAAGGATTGCCGTGACCACTGGAGGGAAGCTCGCAGCACTGGCTCATGCTGATGGTGTCCCTGTGGTCGAGGTTCCCTCGGGCTTACCACCACGCTCGGCGATAGGCTACCTTTTTCTTCCTGTCCTGGTGATCTTGCAGAGGGTGGGGGTTTTCTCGGAGTCAATAGATGTGGGAGAACTGGTCACAAGGCTTCGGGAACTGCGCTCCCAACTGAAACCTACTTCTCCCTCGGCAGAAAACCCGGCTAAACAACTGGCTGCACGCTTCTACGGCAAGATTCCGGTTATCTATGGTGCCAGTGGGACGACAGAAGTGGTTGCTGTTCGCTGGAAGGGCCAGTTCAACGAGAACTCCAAGTGTCTTGCTTACTGCAATGTTTTTCCTGAACTGAACCACAACGAGATCGTTGGGTATGAAGCTCCAGAGGAGTTGCTGAGGAGCTTGGAGCTGGTCTTTCTCAGGGAGAAGAGCGACTACCCCAGAGTCCAGGCACGGATGGAGATCACCAAGAAGATTTTACGTGACCGGGTATCAGGAGTCAGTGAGTACTGGGGAGAAGGGGATTCTTTCCTCACCAGGCTTTTCTCTCTCATTTACCTGGGAGACTATACCAGTGTTTACTTGGCCTTGCTCTACGGGATCAACCCCAAACCGGTAGCAGTGATCGACTACCTGAAGAAGGAGTTGGCCAAGCTGCCGTAATTGGGCCGAAATCAGCGAAAGGGGAAGGAAAGTTGCAAGAGAGAAACAGAAACCTCCGCCTGGTGATCGTTACTGGGCTTTCAGGTGCAGGTAAAACCCAGGCCACCAGATGTCTGGAAGATCTGGGCTTTTTTTGTGTTGACAACCTTCCCCCAATGCTGATTCCCAAGTTTACGGAATTGTGTCAGCAGGCGGAGGGGAAGGTTAACAGGGTTGCTCTGGTTGTCGATGTTCGTGGTGGTCTCTTTTTCCAGTCTTTGAGTGAAGAGTTGAGGAATCTCACCAGAGAAGGGATCAGGTATGAGATCCTTTTTCTGGAAGCCTCAGATGATGTTCTCGTGAGGCGCTTTAAAGAAAGCCGGAGACAGCACCCCCTTGGTGGGGAGAGGACGATTCTGGAAGCGATTCAGGCCGAAAGGGCGCAGCTTGAGGAAATTCGGGGAATGGCTGATGTCGTCATCGACACTTCAAAAATGAGCATTCGTGACCTCAAAGAAAGCCTTGCACGAATTTTTGAGGTTCGCAAAGAAATGGCGATTACTCTTGTTTCGTTCGGATACAAGTATGGAATCCCCCTGGATGCTGACCTGGTTTTCGATGTTCGTTTCCTTCCCAACCCCAATTATGTCCGGGAACTTAAGGATTTGACAGGGCTCGACAAGCGTGTTGACAACTACATCTTTTCTTTTCAGGTGAGCAGGAGCTTCCTCAGGCGCTTCTGCAACCTTTTGCATTTTCTGCTACCTCACTACCTCAAGGAAGGCAAGTCACATCTTTCGCTTGCTGTTGGCTGCACCGGAGGCCAGCACCGCTCAGTTGCTGTTGTCGAACGCTTGGCGAGGTTCCTCAAGAACCGTGGGTATCAGGTAAATATTCACCATCGGGACCTACCTCATGTGGAGGGGAGATGAAAGTTGGTCTTCCGGAATCTTGGGAGTAGGTTGTTCCGGTTTTACAAGCGTCAGTTTTTGAAAAGGGGGCCCCATGTTGTTGCCATTGGAGGGGGTACAGGTCTTCCTGTGCTGTTGCGCGGCCTCAAGGAATTTACGGAAAACATCACCGCAATTGTAACTGTTGCTGATGATGGCGGAAGCTCTGGAAGACTGCGGGGTGAGTTTGGGATTTTGCCTCCCGGTGATATCCGCAATTGCCTGATTGCTCTCGCTGAACAGGAGACCCTGATGGAAAAGCTCTTTTGCTACCGTTTTCGTCAGGGTGAGGGACTGGCAGGACATAACCTTGGCAATTTGCTGATCACTGCTCTCGTCGACATTTCCGGTGATTTCCAATCAGCGGTCAGAGAAGTGAGTAAGGTTTTGAAGGTGCGCGGCCAGGTGCTTCCCTCAACCCTCGAACAGGTGGTTCTCGTTGCCGAACTCGCTGACGGAACAGTTGTCAAGGGGGAGAGCAACATTTCCAGGAGCAGTAATCCCATCAGAAGGCTCAGGATTGAGCCAGAGGATTGTGCTTCTGTGCCTGAGGCTTTGAAGGCGATTACCAGCGCTGATTTGATTCTCCTCGGGCCTGGAAGCTTGTTCACAAGTGTCCTTCCCAACCTTCTGGTCAGGGATATTGCGGTAGCAGTAAAAGGAACTCCAGCTCCGAAGTGCTACATCTGTAATGTGATGACACAGCCCGGAGAAACTACGGGTTTTACCGCTTCTGACCATCTTCGGGTTCTTTATGAGCACGTTGGGGAGGGCTGGATCGATTACATCGTGGTGAATACTCAGGAGGTGCCCTTGGAAAAGAAGGAGAAGTACGCCCACGATGGTGCTGAGCCTGTGGTTGTCGATGAACAGGCATTGACCAGTTTGGGTGTCCGAGTGATCAAGGCAGAGCTTTTGGATGACACTGAACTGGTGCGCCATGATCCCGGCAAACTGGCGCAGGTTGTAATCAGTCTCGAGAAGTAAGAAGGTGAGGTCAATGTCATTTTCTGCTCAGGTGAAAGAGGAATTGGCTCATCTGTTACCAGAAAACCACTGCTGCCAGCGAGCTGAACTGGCAGCTCTTGCCCGAGTCAGCGGTAGCCTGCACCTCTCTTCAGAAAAAAATTTCTTGCAGATCTCGACCGAACATCCGGCGACTGCCAGGAAGATTTTCAAGCTTTCGAAGAGCTTGGGTTGGAACAGGAGTGTGGAGGTCCGCAGGTACTGGAGGCCGCGCCACCACCAGCTTTTTCTGATCAATTTCCCCCTTCGGCAAAACGATTCCCTGATTTTGAGGGAACTTGGTTTCGCCGATCAGAGGGAGAGATTGAAGGATTACCTGAACCCTTCTTTAGTTGCTAGGGTTTGTTGCCGGCGTGCTTTTTTGCGAGGTTGCTTTCTGGGGAGGGGTTCGGTCAACAAACCTGGCAGTTCTTATTACCTGGAGATCGTTTTGGATACGGTTGAGGCGGCTACCGAGGTCCAGAGGGTGATGTCGAGGTTCCGGATCGTTTCTGGTCTCAGGAAGCGGAAAGACAACTATGTGGTTTACCTCAAGGACGCTGAGCAGGTAGGGGAATTCTTGAGGATTGTTGGCGCCAATCAGGCGGTGCTGGAGTTCGAAAACAGCAGGATATGGAAAGAAATGCGGAACCAGGTCAACAGACTGGTCAACTGTGAAACCGCCAATGTCAAGAGGGCGGTAGAGGCTGGTCTCGCCCAGGTGGAGGATATTAAGTTGATTGCAGAAAAAGTTGGTCTCGGTTATTTGAGCCCACCTCTCAGGGAGATTGCAGAACTGCGACTCCAGTATCCTGAAGTCAGCCTTAAGGAACTGGGAAAAATGTTAAAGACACCTGTAGGGAAATCGGGCGTGAATCACCGTTTTCGGGCCTTGCGCAGGATTGCCAACAGGCTCCGTCAGCAAGAGGAATAAAAACAGGAAAACCAGGCATAATCAAAAGAAAAAGTCAGCAAATCGAATATCAGGAAAGGAGGTAAACTGCCTGGTCTTGGGGTTGCCAGGAAGTGTTCCTCATGTGGAAGTTTCTGCGTAGGTATTTTTTAACTGGTTTGCTCGTTTTGCTTCCTTTGATCATCACTGTTTATGTTTTCGTTTTTGCTTTTAATTTTTTGGATGGAATTTTAAGTAGCATCATTCGCTTTTTCTTCGGCTATCACCTGCCGGGGCTGGGTCTGTTGTTGATGATCGTTCTCGTCTTTTTGGCTGGCCTTTTTGGAACGAATGTTGTCGGAAAAAGGCTCATTAATTTGGGAGAAGGAATTTTGCAAAGGATTCCTCTGGTAAAAAGCATCTATACTGCTACCAAACAGGTTATGGAGGCTCTTTCTCTTCAGCAGCAAGTTGGCTTCCAGAGGGTAGTTCTCGTGGAATTTCCCCGAAAAGGAATGTATTCGGTGGGATTCTTCACTGGAAGAGCACCCCAGGAAGTGGAAGCTAAAACGAGGCAGCGGCTCCTCAATGTTTATCTTCCAGGAACACCACCGACTTCTGGTTTTTTCGTAATGGTGCCTTCCTCAGATGTTACCTTTTTGGAGATGAGTGTCGAGGATGCCTTGAAGCTGTTGGTGTCAGGAGGTTTCGTTAATTCTGGCAGGTTTTCTGTGGATTCCGATTAATCTCTGATTCCCTGCCCAGTTCATTTTGTGTTTTTGTGGTCATATAGAAGCATAAGAAGGAGAAAGGGGGAATACGTCGAATTTTATAATACAGAGGGTAGAGGGAGGGTTATCAAAATGCGGCTGGGCCAGGGAATTACTCTTGAACAGTCCCAAAAGCTTGTCATGACTCCAGAGCTTCGACAAGCGATTACGGTTCTTCAGTTGTCTGCTGCTGAGCTTGCTCAGTATGTGGAAAACGCTCTTTTGGAAAATCCTCTTCTTGATGTCCGCGAAGAACAAGAAGGAGAAGTTGAGCACTCTGTTGCTTCAGTTCGTGATGATTACATTGAAGACTGGTGCAGTTATCTGGCAGAGTACGGCCAGGTTGAGGAGTCGTTCGGTGGCGGTTATTCTGAGTGGGACGAAGACGAGCACTACAATCTCGAGCATTTTGTGAGTCAAGCTCCCACCTTGCACGACTATCTTATTTTGCAACTTCACTTGACCCTCTCTGATGAACGTGAGCGTAAGATAGGCGAGTTCTTGATCGGCAACATCAATGACCAGGGTTACCTCCAGATCAGCATCAAAGAGGCACAAGCTGCTTGCGGTTGCTCTGCCGCCGAAGTTGAGCACGTCCTCCAGGTTATCCAATCCTTTGACCCACCCGGTGTAGGTGCCCGCAGTCTTGCAGAATGCCTCCTCATTCAGCTCCAACAGCGTGGTTTGCGAACCCCGGTGATGGAAAAGCTGGTGAATTTCTTCCTTGACGATCTCGCTGCTGGAAGGATCCAGAAGATCGCTTCTGCCCTCGGGCTCACTGTTCAGGAAGTTCAATTGAAGGCCGATATCATCAGGAGCCTTGATCCCAAACCAGGACGCAATTTTACCCGACAGGGAGAAGTTTGCTATATTATCCCTGACGTTGTTGTGGAAAAGGTTGATGATGAGTATATTGTTCTCATTAATGATGTTTCTGTCCCCCGCCTTGTGCTCAACAAGACTTATCAGCGACTTCTCAGGCAGAGGCATTGTTGCGACCCGGAGACGAGCAGATTCCTCGAAAACAAGCTGAAGTCTGCGCTCTGGCTGATCCGCAGCATTGAGCAGAGGAGACTTACTCTGTACCGGGTTGCCCAGTGTATCGTTGACTACCAGAAGGAGTTTTTAGATAGAGGGATCAAACATCTCAGGCCTTTGACCTTGAAGCAGGTGGCCAGGGATGTTCGGCTTCACGAATCAACGGTGAGCCGGGCTATTGCCAACAAGTATATTCAGACACCCTGGGGAGTTTTTGAGCTCAAGTTTTTCTTCAGTGGTGGTGTGGAAAACGTCCTTGCAGGAGAGATGGTGGCTACCGAGAGCATCAAGCGGATTCTTAAAGAGCTTGTGGAAAACGAGGATCCCCGTGAACCCCTGAGTGACCAGCGTCTCTGCGAGCTTCTTAAAGAAAGGGGTATCAATATTGCCAGGCGCACTGTTGCTAAGTACAGGAACGAATTAGGGATACCCCCGGTGCGCCAGAGGAAGAGATACAATTAAAGACTCAGCGACTGAAAAGCAAGGTTTTTGACCCCTCGAAGGGGTCTTTTTTCACTTTTTTGGCTATTGTTGTGTTCGCGATCAGTCCTTGTGTTTCCCTCCGGAATGGTTTGCATTACCAGTGAAATGTAATATAATTTTACTTGAATGAGACATCATAAATGTAAGTAATGGAATCATTAATCATGCTATATTTGTAGAACGGTTGCTTTTTTACTCTTTTGGTTTCGTTCTTATATTTAGCGAAAAACCTGACCATAATAACAAAGTAAGGATGAAAGAAACAAGCGGTTGCCTCTAGTAATTAAGAATAATTTGAGAAGGGGGACGTTTGATGGCGGTCAAGGTAGGGATTAATGGGTTTGGGAGGATCGGGAGGCTTTGCCTGAGGGCAGCTTTGGAGAACCCGGTTGTGGAGGTTGTGGCAGTAAACGATCTCACGGACGCTGAGACTAATGCTCATCTTTTCAAGTACGATTCGGTGCATGGGAGGTTTCCTGGTGAGGTAGAGGTAACAGACAGTGAGATGGTTGTTAATGGGAAGCGGATCAAGGTATTTGCCGAAAGGGATCCGAAGAACCTGCCCTGGCGGGAGCTTGGTGTTGACATAGTCATTGAGGCAACAGGGGTTTTCAGGGATCGGGATAAGGCAGCAGCGCATCTCGATGCTGGAGCGAAAAAGGTGATCATCACTGCCCCTGCCAAGGGTGAGGACATCACCATAGTCATGGGGGTCAACGAGCACCGCTATGATCCCGGGCAGCACCATGTAATATCCAATGCTTCTTGCACCACCAACTGCTTGGCTCCTGTGGTCAAGGTGCTTCACGACCGGTTTGTGGTCAAGAGGGGTTTGATGACGACCGCTCATTCATACACCAACGACCAGCGTGTGCTTGATCTTGCCCACCGCGACCTGAGGAGGGCTCGGGCTGCAGGGTTATCCATCATTCCGACGACGACAGGTGCAGCGAAGGCAGTGACCCTGGTATTGCCGGAGCTGAAGGGCAAGCTTACAGGGATTGCCATAAGGGTTCCCACACCGAATGTATCTCTTGTTGACTTTGTTGCTGAGGTAGAGAAGCCGACCTCGGTCGAAGAGGTCAATGCTGCCTTTAAGGAAGCTGCAGAAGGTGAACTCAAGGGCATCCTGGCGTATACTGAGGAGCCGTTGGTGTCCAGAGACTTCAATGGAGACCCTCATTCAGCGATCGTTGATGGGCTTTCGACGATGGTGATGGAAGAGACGATGGTCAAGGTTTTTGCCTGGTACGACAACGAGTGGGCCTACTCCTGCCGGGTCATTGACTGCGCGGCCTACATAGCTAAAAAAGGACTGTAAAAAGGTGGTGGTGGCGAATTGGAACTGAGCAAGTTGAAGACAGTGGAAAGCGTCGATGTTAGTGGGAAGAAGGTCCTTGTCCGGGTGGACTTCAACGTTCCCCTTGATGAAGAAGGGAATGTAAGTGATGACACCCGTCTGGTGGCTGCTCTTCCGACGATCAACTACCTTCTCGAAAAGGGTGCCAAAGTGATTCTGATGAGCCACCTGGGTAGGCCGAAGGGGAAGGTAGTGGAAAAGCTGCGGATGGATGGTGTGGCTAGGAGGCTTGAAGAGCTTTTAGGGAAGAAAGTGAAAAAGCTTAACGACTGTGTGGGTCCGGCAGTGGAAGCTGCGGTGGCGCAGATGCTTCCAGGGGAAGTTGTGCTTCTGGAGAACCTGCGTTTCCACCCTGAGGAGGAGGCCAATGACCGCCAGTTTGCGCGTGCTCTTGCCTCACTGGGGGACATCTATGTTAATGATGCTTTTGGCACAGCCCACCGCGCCCATGCATCGACTGCGGGTGTGGCAGAGTTTCTCCCTGCAGTAGCTGGTTTCCTGATGGAGAAGGAAGTCAAAGCCCTGGGACAGCTCTTGGTAAATCCACCGCGACCTTTCACTGTTGTGCTTGGCGGGGCCAAGGTCAAGGACAAGATTGGAGTTTTAGAAAACCTTCTCAACAAGGTCGACAGGTTCCTTTTCGGAGGAGGCATTGCCAACACCTTTTTGCGGGTCCAGGGCTACGATCTCGGTGATTCTCTCATTGATGAGGAGCACCTTTCATTTGCTGCTGAATTTCTCAAGAAGGCCCAGAAGAGTGGTGTTGGTGTCGAGCTTCCCGAGGACCTGGTGGTCACCAGTGGAGATAATGGAGAAGTCAAGGTTGTGGCCCCCGGTGAGGTGCCTGGGGGGTGGAAGGCATTAGACATCGGTCCGCGGACTGCGGAGCGTTATGCGGAACTGGTCAGAAGCTCGAAGACTGTTTTCTGGAACGGACCGTTGGGTGTCTTTGAAAAAGAAGAGTTCAGGCGGGGCAGTGAGATCGTTGCCAAGGCGATTGCTTCACCCGGGGTTACGTCAATAGTAGGTGGGGGAGACACTCTTGCGCTTCTGGAGAAGGTGGGTGTTGCTGGCAAAGTGACCCATGCCTCAACTGGTGGTGGGGCGTCTTTAGAGTTTCTGGAAGGGAAACAACTGCCTGGTGTCGAAGCCCTTATGAAAGGAACAGGGGAGGAGAAAAGTGGGGTCCTGGGAAAGGAAACCGTTGGTAGCAGGTAACTGGAAAATGCACAAAACACCAGCAGAAGCGGAAGAGTTCGTGCTCGCTCTTAAAGGGCACATTGGAACCGAGATGAGGGAAGGGGTAGACGTGGCTGTCTGCCCCTCTTTTCCGGCTCTACCTGCTGTAGCACGGGTGCTTTCAGGAAGCGGGATCTTCTTGGGTGCCCAGAACATGCACTGGGCGCTTGCAGGTGCCTATACGGGAGAAGTCTCTGCACCAATGCTCAAAGAACTCGGCTGCAGTTACGTGATTCTCGGTCATTCTGAGCGCCGCCTCCTCTTCGGAGAGACAGATGAAATGATCAGACGCAAACTGAGAACAGCCATTGAATATGACCTCTGTCCCATTTATTGTCTCGGTGAGAGGCTGATTGAACGAGGAGAAGGGCGTGCTGAAGAAGTCTGTCTTTCTCAACTGCGGTCTGGGCTGAAAGGTCTGCCTTTAAAAGATCCTCAAGATTTGGTGATCGCCTACGAACCTGTTTGGGCGATTGGGACAAGGAGGACAGCCACACCTGAGGATGCTGTAGCAATCATCAAGGTCTTGCGAAAAGAACTTAGTGCCATGTTCGGTGGTTCTTTTGGCGAAGGTGTCCGCATTCTCTACGGTGGCAGTGTCAAGCCGGACAACACAGTTTCATTTATGGAGAAGGAGGACATTGACGGGCTTCTGGTAGGTGGGGCGAGCCTTGACTTAGAATCCTTTGTGGAGATCATCCGCCTGAGTGCGGCTGCGAGGAGGCTGAAGAGTTGAAGCAACTGGTTGCCCTGATCATCCTGGATGGTTGGGGTTATTCCGAAGAAAAGAGAGGCAATGCCATTTATTTAGCGAAGACGCCCAACTTCGACCACCTATGGGACACTTTCCCCCACACCACCCTTGCTGCCGCGGGTGAGGCAGTAGGTCTTCCTGAGGGTCAGATGGGCAACTCGGAGGTAGGCCATCTCAACATAGGTGCTGGCCGTGTGGTTTACCAGGACATCACCAGGATCAGCAGGGCGATCCGGAGTGGTGAATTTTACCGGAATCCGGTTCTCGTTGAAGCGATGGAGAAAGCCCAAAAGAACGGCTCTGCCCTTCACCTCTTTGGACTGGTTTCTGACGGTGGAGTTCACAGCCATCTCACACATCTTTACGCCTTGTTGGAGATGGCAAAGCGGTTTGGGCTCAAGCGGGTTTACATTCATGCCTTTCTTGATGGCCGGGATGTGCCTCCTACCAGTGCTGTTCAGTATTTGCGGGAAGTAGAAGAAAGGTGCTGCCAGCTTGGGACCGGGGAGATAGCCACGGTAAGTGGTCGTTATTATGCGATGGACCGGGACAAGCGGTGGGACCGAGTGCAGAAAGCCTATGAAGCGATTGTTTATGGGAAAGGGGAGAGGGCGCTTTCTGCTGTTGACGCTGTCGAAAAGTCTTACGAAAATGGGGTTACTGATGAGTTTGTGGTTCCGACGGTCATCGTTGACGAATACGGCAACCCACGGGGCCGCGTCGCACCTGGTGATGTGATCATCTTCTATAATTTTCGGGCAGACAGGGCGCGTCAGCTCACGAGGGCTTTTACTGACGAAGACTTCAGCGGTTTTGAGAGAAACGGTCATCCTAAAGTGCACTTTGTCTGCATGACCGAATACGATGCCACCATTCCTGCACCTGTTGCCTTTCCACCAGAAGAGCTGAGGAACACCCTAGGGGAAGTGCTCTCTCGGAACGGTATCAAGCAGCTGCGGATTGCCGAAACTGAGAAGTACGCTCATGTCACCTTTTTCTTCAATGGTGGTGTAGAAAAACCTTTCCCTGGAGAAGAGCGGATCCTTGTTCCTTCACCGAAGGTGGCAACTTACGACTTGAAGCCGGAGATGAGTGCCTATGAAGTAACCGAGACCGTGCTTAAAGAGATCGCCAAAGAGAAGCACCACTGCATCATTCTCAACTACGCCAACCCTGACATGGTCGGTCACACTGGGGTGTTGGAGGCTGCAGTGAAGGCCATTGAAGCAGTTGACGAATGTTTGGGGAAGGTAGTGGCAGCGGTCTTGGAAAAAGGGGGAACTGCTCTCGTTACTGCTGACCACGGTAATGCTGAGCAGATGCTGGAGGAGGGTGGTGACCAGCCGCACACAGCACACACGACCAACAGGGTTCCTTTCATCCTTGTTGGAGAGCGGTACAGAAACTGCAAGTTAAGAGGAGACGGAGCACTTGAAGACATTGCTCCGACGATCCTGGAACTTTTGGGGATTCCCAAGCCTGAAGAAATGACGGGGAGTTCGCTAATCCAAAGGCAGTAATCCGAGGAAATGGGGGGTTAAACGATGCCGGTAATCACTGAGGTCTTGGCAAGAGAAATTCTGGATTCGCGAGGAAACCCAACGGTGGAAGTTGACGTCTACCTTGAAGACGGCAGTTTTGGTAGGGCAGCGGTGCCTTCAGGGGCATCCACTGGTGCTCACGAAGCTCTTGAGCTCCGCGATGGGGACAAAGGGCGTTTTCTTGGCAAGGGGGTTCTCAATGCAGTTGAGAACGTTATGGAAGTCATCGCCCCTAAGGTTATTGGTATGGAAGCAACAGACCAGGTCCTTATTGACAGGACGATGCTGGATCTTGACGGCACACCCAACAAATCGAAGCTGGGAGCCAACGCCATCCTGGGGGTGTCTCTTGCGGTTGCCAAGGCTGCTGCTGCCAGTGTAGGTCTTCCGCTTTACCGTTACCTGGGTGGAGTGGGTGCCTGCCAGTTACCTGTTCCCTTGATGAACATCCTCAATGGTGGCAAGCACGCAGACAACAACGTTGACATCCAGGAGTTCATGATTGCTCCCTTGGGTGCAACAAGTTTCAGAGAGGCCCTGCGGATGGGTGCTGAGGTCTTCCACAACCTGCGTGCTGTTTTGAAGGAGCGTGGTTTGGGGACAACTGTTGGTGATGAAGGAGGTTTCGCTCCGAACCTGAGTTCTAACGAAGAAGCGCTGGACGTTATCGTCAAAGCGATTGAGCGTGCCGGCTACAAGCCCGGGGAAAACATCTTCCTTGCTCTTGATGTAGCGGCATCCGAGCTTTACGAAGACGGCAGATACCACTTCCGGGGTGCAGGGATCACGAGGACTGCAGAAGAACTGATCGACTTCTACTCTAGGCTTGTCGAGAATTACCCGATCATCTCCATCGAGGATGGTCTCGCTGAAGATGACTGGGACGGTTGGGTCAAACTGACTCAGAAGCTAGGAGAGAAGATCCAGCTGGTAGGGGATGACCTCTTTGTCACCAACAAGGTGCGGCTGCAGGAAGGCATCGCCAAAGGGGCAGCAAACGCCATTCTGGTCAAAGTCAACCAGATTGGGACTTTGACTGAGACGCTGGAGACTGTGGAGCTGGCCAAGAGGGCATCTTTCGGTGTGGTTATTTCCCACCGCTCTGGGGAGACTGAGGACACCACGATTGCTGATCTTGCGGTTGCTCTCAATGCCGGCCAGATCAAGACAGGGGCTCCTTCCCGCACTGACCGGGTCGCCAAGTACAACCAACTCCTGCGCATCGAAGAGGAGCTGGGAAGTGCCGCTGTTTACTCTGGGCGTGATGCCCTTTACAATATCAAATGGTGAGTGCTAAAATGAAATCGTGTTTTGAAGAGCGTTTCGATAAAAGGGGGAAAAACGCTTGAAGGCTGTGCTGATTGCTCTCCAGGTCCTGATCAGTCTGGGGCTGATCGCCACAATTTTACTGCAGTCAGGTCGTAGTGCTGGATTGTCTGGTGCAATTGCTGGAGGAGCCCAGGCTCTGCTTGGAAAGAAGAAAGGGATCGATGACCTGCTCAACCGGATTTCTACTGTTCTCGCTGTGGCTTTTCTCGTGATTACTCTGGTAGTGGCGATGCTCTAGGTAGCTTTGAAGTTCTTTGAAGTTTTAAGGGCTTCGAGTAGCACCTCAAGACGCGGCAGAGGTGCTACTTATTTTTTGTCAAAAAAAATTATGAGGGGGTTACTGTGCCCCCTCATAATTTCTATTCAGCTTTTTTCTTAGAAGAGGGAATTGTGCAGGATAAAGGAAGCGAACACGATTGAAACCATCGACATCAGTTTGATCAAAATGTTGATTGAGGGACCTGACGTGTCTTTGAAAGGATCTCCGACTGTATCTCCGGTCACTGCGGCTTTGTGTGGTTCAGATCCCTTTCCACCGTGGATCCCCTCTTCGATCAGCTTCTTGGCATTATCCCAGGTGCCCCCGGAGTTGGCCATCATTACTGCCAGGACAAATCCCGAAACAAGTGCTCCGGTGAGCATTCCACCGACACTTTCGGCACCCAGCAGGATTCCCACAATCAGAGGTGCGAGGATTGCTGTTAGTGCTGGGGCGATCATTTCCAGTTGTGCTGCTCTGGTGCAAATGGAAACAGCGTTGGCGTAATTGGCGCGAGCTTTCCCTTCTAAGAGTCCGGGAATCTCTTTGAACTGACGCCTGACTTCGAGAACGATTTTTTGGGCTGCTCTTCCTACTGCGTTCATCGTTAGCGAACTGAAGAAGAAGGGGAGCATTGCTCCGACGAAAAGTCCAATGAGAACTTTCGGGTCGAGAATCGAGAAGTTGAAGAGGAGTTCTAAGTTTTCGCGCTTGGCGATGATTTCCAACTGGTCACGGTAAGCGGCAATCAATGCCAGGGCCGTCAGTGCCGCCGACCCGATGGCGAATCCTTTACCAGTAGCTGCCGTGGTGTTGCCGAGGGCATCGAGGGCGTCTGTGCGTTTTCTGACAATCGGATCCTGGTGGGACATCTGGGCGATTCCTCCGGCGTTGTCAGCGATCGGCCCGTAGGCGTCTGTTGCCAGGGTGATTCCGAGTGTGCTCAGCATTCCCACTGCTGCTAATCCAACTCCGTAGAGACCGGCATTGTAGTTGGTGGCACCACCGGAGAGGAAGAAGCTGATGATCACTGCGGCTCCAATCACGACAACTGGGATCGCCGTTGACATCATTCCTGTAGCCACACCACTGATGATTACTGTGGCGTGTCCGGTTACTGCTGAGTCAGCAACGAGCTTGGTGGGACGATAACTGCCAGAGGTGAAGTATTCGGTGCTCAGCCCGATGATCACTCCTGCGATTAAACCAGCAATGATGGATAAGTAGACACCGATCGCTTCCGGTCCTAGTGCTGACCGAACGAGGATGTAGGAGACCACGGCAACGATGAGAGCACTCGTGAAGATCCCTTTCCTCAGTGCAGCCAGAAGCACACTTTGCTGTACTTCTTCTCCTGAACGCACGAAAAAGGTTCCGATGATCGAAGCGAGAACACCAACTGAGGCCATGATCAGAGGGATGCTGACACCGTTGATTCCATGGCCAGCAGCGACTGCCAGTGCTGCAGTTGCCACAATTGAACCGACATATGACTCGTAAAGGTCTGCTCCCATTCCAGCAACATCTCCGACATTGTCTCCGACGTTGTCGGCGATAACTGCGGGGTTTCTGGGGTCATCTTCAGGTATACCTGCTTCCACTTTTCCTACGAGGTCGGCACCAACATCTGCTGCCTTGGTGAAGATTCCTCCACCAACACGGGCGAAAAGTGCCTGTGAGCTTGCACCCATTCCGAAAGTCAGCATCGTGCTGGTGATGTTCTGGATTCTGGTGGCAGTATCAAGATCTCGGTAGAAGTAATCGAGGACATAATACCAGATGCTCAGGTCGAGAAGACCGAGACCAACGACCACCAGGCCCATCACTGCTCCTCCAGCAAAGGCAACACGCAAGGCCTTGTTCAGGCTTTCTTTGGCTGCCATCGCTGTCCTGGCACTGGAATTGGTGGCCATTGTCATCCCGATGAAACCAGCAAGACCAGAGAAGAAACCTCCAGTCAGGAAGGCAAATGGGGTAAAGAAGGTGAGATAACCTTTCCAGGCAACAACCAGGAGAATGACAAACATTACGGCGAAGAAAAGGGCAACTCCACTATACTGGCGCTTGAGGTAAGCCTTCGCTCCTTCTCTGATTGCTTCGGCGATGAACACTACCTCGGGAGGTCCCTCATCATACCTCTTGATAACTGTGTAGGCTAAATACCCTGCAAAGAGGAGTGCCAGCACCGACCCTACAGGTGCTAATATGAGAAGATTTTCCATTACACTCATTTTTCCTTATTACTCCCTTCCCTGCCGTTTTTTAATCCTGTGGTATTAGTTTGAATAATCCAGGTTATCCCTCCTTCCTTACAGTTTTTCTGTGTTTGATTTTTCCCAGACTAGACTAGATAGAAGAATAGCAAATTTCCCTTGTATTGTCAATAAAGAGGGAATTTTTTGGGAAACACTTGTTTTTGGAAAACCAACCGTGATACAATTACTTCTGTTCATAACTTTAGATGCTTATATGCTTCGACCAGGGAGACCGTGTTTTTTGCGCTCGTTGGAATTTTTTCCGGAGAACCCGGTTGTCATAAAATAACTTTCGTGAGGGTCTAGGTGAGTAGATGATGGTGCGGAAGAAAAAGAAAAGCCTGAAAAAAGAAAAGATAATGGAATTTCTGAAAAGCAAGGCGAGCCGCCCTCTTACCTTGCTCGAATTGGCTGATGCCTTGGGTGTCGAGGATTTAGAAGAACTCTCTTTTCTCCTTGAAGAAATGGAAGCTGAGGGGGAAGTCGTCAGGACGCGGAAAAACCGGTATGGGGTTCCTGAAAAGATGAACCTTTTTGTCGGCACAATTCAGGGACATCCTCAAGGGTTTGGTTTTTTGATCCCAGATGACAACAAGTTCGAAGATATTTATATAAGTAAGGAAAATTTGAACGGAGCGATGCACAACGACAGGGTGATCGTGCGTCCTCTTGGCTTCAATTTGAGAGGCAAGCGGCCCGAGGGTGAAGTTATCAGGATCTTAAAGAGGGCCAACCGCAGAGTAGTGGGAACATTTGAAGAGGGAGGACGCCACTTCGGGTTTGTGATCCCTGACGAAAAAAGGCTGGGATGGGACATCTTTGTCCCGCGAGCCCAGAAAAAAGGTGCAAAAAGCGGGGACAAGGTAGTTGTCGAGATTACCTCTTGGCCTGATGCTCGGCGGAGCCCTGAAGGAAGGATTGTCGAACGCTTTGGGAGAGTAGGAGAACCTGGGGTTGACATCCTGGCCATTGTCAAAAAGTATGGGTTACCTGAGGAATTTCCCCGGAAGGTGCTCAAGGAAGCTGAAGCGATCCCTCTGAGCCTTCGACCCGAAGATTTTGAGGGTCGTTGCGACCTCAGGAAGCTGCCGATGGTGACCATTGATGGAGAAGACGCTAAAGATCTTGATGATGCCGTTTCTCTTGAGGTGCTCGCTAACGGAAACTACCGCCTTGGTGTTCACATTGCTGATGTTTCTTACTATGTTAAACAGGGGAGCGAACTGGACAAAGAAGCTTTCCGCAGGGGAACGAGTGTCTATCTGGTTGACCGGGTAATTCCCATGCTTCCACCGCGCTTATCTAACGGGATCTGCAGTCTCAATGCCGGGGAGGACCGGCTAGCAATTACGGTTTTTATGGA
>LGFL01000075.1 GCA_001508855.1 Thermoanaerobacterales bacterium 50_218 | reverse complement strand
GCGACCTGGGCCTGAATGGCCAGCCCATTCCAGGCGAGGATGGCCTCGGTTGCCATTAGCTGCTGAAGCAGAGTTCCGCTGCTTTCGCTGACTTTCCTGATGCCGACGGTGATTTCAAAGAACCCGTTGAGCATCCCTTCGACCAGTGAAGGGTCGACCTTCAACAACACCGTAATTGGAGCGAGCACATCAGAAATGAGGGAAAACAGGCCCGCTGTTTTGAGGATGCTCAGGAAAACAGAAAAAAAGGTGATAAATCCCCCGATCGTCAGCAGGTTGGAAAAAGATCTGCTGATCGCTTCACTCAGCAGTGTTCCCATGCCCTTTTTCGGTAGTTGGGAATTCTGGCAAAGAGCCCTGACAGCCTGGAGCAGCAGGCAAGTCCCGTGTTTTCCCTGTTGGCGCGGCCATTTTTTTGTTTTGGAGAAACTACCAATCAGTAATCCGCAGATCAGGTTGGATAAGTAGTGAACTGCCAGCAAATAGGGGCCTAGCCGGGGGTTTTGAAACATTCCCACACTGACTGCTCCCAGGATGAAGAGTGGACTGGCGTTGCTGGTAAAAGAAACCAACCTTTCCCCTTCTTCTCTCGTGCAAAGGCCCGTTGACCGCAGTTGCGCCGTGAGCACCGCGCTCAGGGGGAACCCGGAGAGAAAGCTCATCCCCACAACGAACCCGCAGGCTCCCGGGAGGTTGAACAACGGTCTCATCAGAGGCTCGAGGATCACCCCGAGAAAGGCCACAAAGCCCAGGTTTACCAGGAGTTCACTGATCACGAAAAAGGGAAACAGGCTGGGAAGAACTATTTCCCACCAGATCTTCAGTCCGTTCTTTGCCGCTTTATAGGCGACAGAAGGGTTAGAAATGATTCCCAGTCCGATCCCTAAACAGATGATCATCCAGAAAATAGGTGCGAGTCTCTTCTCGGTAGGTGTCAACACCAGAACGTCCCTGCCTAAGTTGAAAGCTTTCTAAAATCATACAAAAGTCTTTTCAAAAATAGACCTTCAGAGGAGTAGATTTATTTTTGTTCTTATGATATAATTTCTCACACCAAACAGTTTTTGGATTGATTAGAGAAAGCAGTCGCAAAAGCGCCTCCGCAGGAAAGGCCCTCCCTTCCAGAACGAAACCACCTACCCTTTGGACATCCTTTGAGCCACCAGGAGCCATTCCCCTTCGGAAAACTTGGTTATTGCTGGGAACTGCAGTTCCGTGGCGGTTGTTGTGTTTCCCTAGGATTGCGGTTGTTGCCGGGAACTTCATCCCGGTTTATAATAGTTTTGGTTTTTTCATAAAAATCTTTACGGGGGGGAGTAATTGATGTCAGTAGTGGGGCCCAAACATCCGATTATGGAGTATGTTTGGGAAAAAGCCCGTGAGGGTCAGAAACGCATCGTTTTACCAGAGACAGAAGATGAGAGGACTTTACTGGCTGCGGAAATGATCACCAAGGCGCGGTTGGGCCAGGTGATCCTGATCGGTAAGGAAGAGGAGGTGCACAAAAAGGCAAAAGAGGCCGGAGCGAACATCGAGGGTCTCCCGATCATCGATCCTGATAAATTCGAAAAGATCGACGAATACGCCCAGAAACTCTACGAGATCCGCAAAGGCAAGATCGCCTCAGTCGAAGACGCCAGGAAACTGCTCAAGGACTACCTTTACTTCGGAGTGACAATGGTGAAACTCGATGATGCTGACGGCATGGTTGCCGGTGCCAGCCATACTTCGGCCGATGTGTTGAGACCCGCTTTCCAGATCATCAAGACGGCACCGGGGATCTCCATTGCCTCTGCCTACTTCGCGATGATCGTCCCCGACTGCCCCTACGGAGAGAACGGGTTCTTCCTCTATGCCGACTCCGGTGGGCATCCCAATCCGACCGCTGAAGAACTGGCGGATATCGCCATCACCACCTGCCTGACGATAAAGAACATCTTTGGAGTTAAAGAAGCCTACTGTGCAATGCTCTCTTATTCCACCAAAGGGAGTGCCACCCATCCCATCGTTGACAAGGTAATCGAAGCCACCAAGATCGCCAACAAGAAGCGTCCCGACCTGCTGATCGATGGTGAACTCCAGGGCGATGCCGCTCTTGTTCCGGAGATCGGGAAGAAGAAGGCACCAGGAAGCCCTGTTGCCGGAAGAGCGAACATCCTTATTTTCCCAGACCTCAACTGCGGCAACATCGCCTACAAACTGACCGAGCGTCTGGCGAAGGCAGAAGCATACGGGCCGCTCGTTCAGGGGCTTGACAAACCTATAAATGACCTCTCCAGAGGCTGCAAGCCTACAGACATCGTCAACGTGGCTGCTATCGTAGCGGTGAAGGCAATGGTTCCTTATGGTGAGAGGAAGTAGTCGGTGAGGAAAGGCTAGAGAAGGTAATTTTAAGGGAAGAGGGGGAAAGCTCTAATGAAAATTTTGACTTTGAACTGCGGAAGTTCTTCCGCCAAGTACATGGTTTACGACTGGGACAAGAAAGAGATATTGTGTAAAGGGATCGTCGAGAGGGTGACCATTGGGGATTCTTTCTGCGTCCACGAAGTAACCGGGCGTGATGCCGTAAAAATAGAACACGACTGTCCCACGCACAAAGAAGCGGTTCATTTAATCCTAGACCTCCTAGTCAGCCCCGAACACGGAGTCCTCAAGAGTGTTAAAGAGATCGATGCCGTCGGTCACCGTGTGGTTCACGGGGGCGAAAAGTTTGCCAAATCCGTAATCATTACTGACGAGGTCCTCAACACCTTCAAGGAACTCCAGGATTTGGCACCCCTGCACAACCCGCCAAACATCTTGGGAATCGAGGCGGCAAGAAGCCTGCTTCCTGATGTTCCCCACATGGCGGTTATGGACACTGCCTTCCACCAGACAATGCAGCCCCCGCAGTACATCTACGCCCTTCCCTATGAGTGGTACGAGAAGTACCGGATCCGCCGCTACGGATTCCACGGCACATCTCACCTCTATGTTTCCCGAAGGGCCGCTGTGCTTCTAGGGAAGGATCCCTCTGAGGTCAACCTGATCACCCTCCACGTTGGTAATGGTGTCAGTTTCACCGCAGTCAAGAAGGGCGTTTCTTTCGATACCAGCATGGGCTTCACACCTCTTGAGGGACTCGTCATGGGGACCCGCGCAGGTGACCACGACGCGGCGATCGGACTTTACGTGATGCAGAGAGAAGGCCTGTCACCAAAGGAAATGGACAGCATCCTCAACAAGAAGAGCGGGCTTTTAGGAATCACCGGGAAGTACACTGACCGCCGCGATGTTCTCGAGGCGATGGAAAAAGGTGATGAGAGGGCAAAACTCGCCTTTGAGATCGAGTGCTACAGGATCAAGAAGTACATCGGTGCCTACGCTGCTGCCCTCGGTGGTGTCGATGCCATCGTCTGGACCGCGGGTGTCGGAGAAATGGCTGCAGACATCAGGGCGCGGGCGATGGAAGGCCTGGAGTTCATGGGGATCAAGTTTGATCCCGAGAAGAACCAACTGGCCCGCAGCAGGAACGCCGAGTTCGACATCTCTGCACCTGATTCCAAGGTGAAGATCTTCGTCATCCCAACTGATGAAGAACTCGTCTTCGTCGAGGATGTCGTCGCCCTCCTCGAGAACCGCTACGACGTCTACACCAACTTCAAGTATTCCTTCCAGGACCCCAGCTACAGGAACAAGATGAGGGATGCCGAGTTCCAGAAGCAGTTGCAGAAGAAGCCAGAGATGGCCAAAGCCGTCGCCAAGGTCCCCGGACAGTAATCATGGACAAAGAGGCCTATCATAATTTGTTACTCCAGGCATACGAAATTAAACATAAACGAAAGGAAAAGGAGAGGCTGGCTTAATGCCTCTCCTTATTTTATTTCACGTCGAGAATCCCCTCACGTCTGGAGTAAATCCAACAGGTTTTCCCGGAGAGAAGGTGATTAGTTGACAGTAAACGAGGGGGTTGTTAGAATCAAAGAGTGACCGACTGGTCAGTCAGAAGAAATGCTTGAAGTTACTTTTCACCGCATATCTCCGGAGCAGTTCTGGAACATAACTCCTAATATGCTGCTTTTTGAAGTTACTTTTTAACCTTGCTGTTTTCGCTCTTAAAAATTTTTTGAAAATTTTTTGATGGGGAGGATCAAGATGGAAGAGCGTGGCCCGAGTGGTGGTAGCAGGAAGTCTCCAGAAGAAAAGAAGACATCAGGGGCTCAAAAGGCATCTGACTCTGTTGAAGATCTGCGGTCTCAAGGTCCCGGGGGTGCTGAGGAACCGGACTCCCGGAACCTGGTCAGCCAGGGGGAAGATGCTGGTGAACACCTCCAGGAGGCGGAGGTCGAGGCCTCTGGGACAGACGGAGATGGCGCAGGCAAGAGTAGCAGGTTCTTGAAAGGTCTGAAAGTCAAAGGCAAAAACGGTCGGAAAAACAGAAAGGTATTTGCCGTTTTCGCTGTTCTCCTGCTCATCGGGGTTGCCGTGGTTGCCCAATCGATTTCCAAGAAAGCGAAAGAGACAGCCGAAGCAACTGAGAAGGCGGTTCCGGTGGAGGTTGCTGTTGCTGCAAAGGGTGACATCAGTGAGGTAGTTAGCTTCACCGGAAGGATCTATGCCAATTACGAAGTCAGCGTGATCCCCAAGGTCTCCGGCCAGATCGAGGAAATCTACGTCGATGTCGGTGACATCGTCAGCAAAGGAAAAGCCTTAGCGAAGATCGATGACGACCATATTGCCACCCAGGTGAGACAGGCAGAGGCTGCCCTGGCGGCGGCGCGCTCTTCAGAGGAACAGGCCCGCCTCGAGTTGGAACGCGCTGCTGCAGCCCTCTCTCAGGCAGAGGAAAGCTTCCAGATCGCCAAAAACAACTACGAGAGGGGCAAGTTCCTCCTCGAGCAGGGAGCGATCTCGCAGGCGGAGTTCGAGTCCAACTTCCAGAGTCCTTACATTAACGCCAAATCAGGATGGGAGCAGGCGCAGGCTGCTTACGAAATGTCCAGAAAAAACCTGGAAGAGATCGTCCCCTCTCAGATCGAGCAGGCAGAAGCTGCACTTGAAGCAGCACGCTTGCAGCTTGAGAACACCGTGGTCACCGCTCCTTTCAGCGGGATGGTCAGCGCCCGCT
>LGFL01000018.1 GCA_001508855.1 Thermoanaerobacterales bacterium 50_218 | reverse complement strand
ATTTACCAACAGCAGTTTCTACCATTTTCCGGTTATCAAAGAGCTTTTTGCTTTGTCATTAAACTTTATTACTCACACAGGCTGCTAGGGAGATCACTCAAAAGGTATGCAAGAATACTGTGTACCGTACGACAGTAAGACTCCTTGATACTAAAGTTAGATCGCCTCGTCATGACCTCTTGTGACCCATCGGAAGCAAGTATCAGCTATCTCTCTAGTTGTTACCACCTATGTCGATCCCCTATTTCGGGAACATCTTAAACGCAGTAGCGAAAAGTGTTTTCCGATAGTCCCGAGCACTGTATGCACCTTTGCATAAGTATGTTTCAGGATAGCTCTCGAGGTTACTGAAGAAGTCCATAAGGACTGGAAGGTCAAAGATGGCAATCCCCAATTTGCTGCCCAAGAGCGTAGAAGAGAGTATAGCAGAGCTCATTCAATCGATAGCCCTCACGGCGCTGGCCCACATCCTCAATGTTGAAGGCGAAAAACTGCAAAAACTTGTGGCTCTAGCCAGCAATTCAGAGGATCTCCTTCGTTTCCAGCGCGAGCTAGCAAGCGTTCTGCAGGCTGTTATCTAAACCGAGATGCTGTCATTGTTGGCAGATAATGTAGGGCCCCAATTCAGCATTGTCATACCATGCTGCGACGAAGGAGAAATGCTACAGAGAACCATTGCGTCCATTTCCAGGTCCACAGGGCCCGCTTTCGAGGTAATTGTAGTTGATGACAAATCGATTGACCTTATTGAGCCTTCGAGTGTTAACAGCGCAAGGGTGCTTACAGGAACAGGGCGGAGACCGGCAGTAGCCAGGAACCTAGGCGCGAGCATGGCGCGAGGGGAGTTCCTGGTCTTTGTGGACGCACACGTTCTTGTCCCACCAGAGTGGCTAAGCGGTTTCCTTGCCATATTCAGGCAGTACCATGACGTGGCCACTATTAGTCCTGGCATCGCTTCCGAAGCTAACCTACGTAAAGTCTGATACGGCCTAACCTGGGATAAGCCGCCTTAACGTCCACTGGCTGCCAACGCCCGAGAGCGGTTTGTGCGAGGTGCCTATCCTACCAGCCGGATGCCTAGCGGTACAGCGTTCGGTTTCTGCTACAACGGGCGGCTTCCATCACGGCTTCCGCGGCTATGGACACGAAGACGAGGAGTCCTCCCTTCGCCTTTGGTTGTTGGGTCACCATCTGATAGTTACGGGCGATTTCGACATAGTGCATAGGTTTAGGCCTCGGTTCCCTTATCTCGTCAAATTGGGGGAGGTTTATTACAATCTCCTACGTTTGGGCTTGACACACTTTAACGAGCATAGAATTGCCAAGCTTATTTTCCAGGTGCACAAGTCTATCGACTCAACACTTCTCCTTGCTCGTCTCTTTGTTGACGGGACCATTGCTGACAGGCAGCGCTGGCAGGAACAACGTGTCTATGAGGACGACTGGTTCATGCAACGACTCGGCATTCCGTTTTAGACAGTCAGGTCTTTACCCACTTAAATAGTTTCTGCTGAAAAAATCGGCAAAAAAGTTCCTTAAAAATGCAGATAAATCAAGGGATTCCCGCTTCCGTGGCGAATATTAAAGAGAGGAAAACCAAGCAAACGCCAAGAGGAAATCCCTATGCTGATCATGGCCCAACGTCAAATGAAGTACGAACACCAGCCCTGGTTCCGGCGGCTGCAGCGCTGGCGGGCCGGTCAGGAAGGAACGATCAGTGAATTGAAAAGGCGCTACGGCGTCGGCCGAACCTTGTATCGGGAACATGCCGGTTGCCGCCGCTGGGTGGGCGGGGTGATCTGGGGATACAACCTGAAGGTCGCTTTCCCCAGCCTACTCCCGCAGATGCCCAACTCTACTAAACCCTTGTCGTTGTATGCGGCCCCAGATGTTGGTGTCCCGCGTGCTGGATAAGTGCTTTGACCCACCACAAAGCGGTAAGCAGCCGCGACCACAAATTGTTGAGAAGGGCACACCAAATTAGATTAAGGTTTAGATTAAGGTTTGCAACAGCATCCAGATAGCGGAAATAGATATCTTCTCCCATCCGGACCGCGCCATTCCTAACAACACAGCAGCACTGGCAAACAGAAGGGCAAATGGCCAATTAAGCCCCGGCCACTCTTTCCCTGGTAAAAGGTCCAACTTCATCGTCCGGGCTCAGGATTAGTTCGGCCACGTCAATTGCTTGTCGATGGGATCCTACAGGTGGAATTGGCCAACTGTTCTCCCGGCCACTGAAGTACGCCAAAAGGGCGGGGCGCCAATCCGAGGCGAGCTGTCGGCGCCAGGCCAATCGCCGCGTTACTTTCCTCCTGGCCCTGATGATCGCTACTACAAGACCTACATCAAGCAACGCAATGGCAACAGTAACCGCAACGACGATGCCTTCGAGGTTTCCCCACCCACTCCATTAAGCCATTGTCTAGTGCAGACTGGCTGTTATTCCCCTTCCCAGCCCTGTTCTTGAACATTCGCCGTGAAGAAGGAAATCTCTGCCTGTAGTACTGGTTGGCAGCGGACGGGTCCTCGCGAGAGCATAAGGAGAGGCTACCAATGACGCCGGTAGCCTCCCTCGACCATGCCCTTCACGAGAACTTCCGACCAGCCCGAAGCCGGATTAAGGTTTGCCCTGCCCTGCTCGTTTCTCTTTTTCGCGTCTGGCACTGAAGAAGCGCTTCAGATTCTCCGGAATATCTCCTGTTTGAGGCAAACTTTGTGAAGGATCTTTTTTCCCTCCGTAAACCTCGCGAAGAATGGCATCAATGATCATCGCCTTAGGCGGTACAGTATATTCCTTCCCCTGATACACCCAGACCCGGCAGTAAACATCCTCACCACAAAGATCACTGCAAGACTCGCAAAGACTTTCCCTTACATCCAACTGGATGTCCTTTCCATTGATGCGGATCGTGGGGGAACTGACAAATCCTAACTCCTGCGCTTGTTCCCCACTCTGAACGTGGATCCTGCGCACTGCCACCTGAACACCTGCTACCTCGAGAACACGGGCAACCTCCGAAATAGCTTCCTCCAGAACGGTTTCGGTTCCCTGACACCGCGTGCAAAAGTCCAAATCAAGATAAATGAAATCGATATTTAAGCACCTAATTTGATCTTGGGAACCGCTTCCGGTTGGATTACTTTCAGGAGCACAACATGTGGAGTGATCACCTTCGGCAAAGGTTCCGCCTGAAGGAGCACAGCAAGTCTTTGTGCTGATAGGAACCGCCCCAGAGGTATTTTCAAAGCAACCGCAGCATGCGCGAGCCTTCCTTCCTTGATCTTTCGCATCACCCATTGAAAACGAACCTCCTTTTGGTTTTAGCTTAGGATAGCTTGTTAGCTCTTCCACACTTAATAGACGGAGGTTCGGCAAAAAGGACGCAAAATTAATCCCGGGGCGGATTTCCAGTACAGTTGCAGTAAATGTTTTCCTTGGGATAGTAGTCACAGATATCCCCCAAGTGATCGAACTCAAAGCGACAACAGTCCAAAAGCATCTCTTTCAACTTCTTTCTGGCTCGTTGAACCCTTGACTTGGCCCCGGAAAAGGACAACCCAAGCCTTGCACTCAATTCTTTTTGGCTCAGACCCTCAAATTCTGTCAAGATAATTGCCTGCCTGTATTTTTCGGGCAAATGGTTAATCATCGACTTGAGGCATTGGGCAACCTCACGGACAATGTCTTCCCCGGCAAGAGATTGCACTGCCAGGTTTTCAGGGCTCTCCAGGAGTTGCACCGGAAATTTACGGGACCTGTAATAGTCGATGATCGCATTGCGAGCAAGCTGATACACCCAGGCCCGAAGTTTTCCTTCGTCTTTAAGTTCGTCGATATTACTGCAGATTTTACAGAAGACATCTTGCAAGATGTCTTCCGCGTCGTATTCATTCGACACACGCTTGAGAATAAATTTTTTTAGAGGTCCTGCAAACTCTTCCCAAATTCCGTTAATGCCGGCAGTCACCCTAACCATACCTTTCTGTAGGTTCCTTAATGTAAGTTCTGCTACGGGTATATTGTCTAAGCAGCAAACTCTGTTGGGAACTTTTGTCCCCCTTAATTTCCCCTGCTACGGTCATTTTCTCACATTCTCTGGGCTTACCGCAAGGAATCCCGCAGCATCTTCCGCGTCAAGATTTAGTAGGTGTCTTCTTCGAAAAGGCGCTAAGTAAGGAAACCTCGCCACACAAGGATCTCGTCCTGGAAGCCAATGCTTAGCCGATACCTTGCCAAGACACAAAGCCCTCTTAGGGAAAACCTTGAGGGAGTAGTTGGTTCTCTTTAGGCTCGTCCTACAAAAGAGCTAGCTGACAAGAGCAGAGAAGCTCTGGCGGGTCAGCTCCCGCAAGACGTACCTCACCCACGGAGCACCAGCAGAAGTCCCCTTTAGAGCCGGAAGAGACGCCCGGAGCCAGGCTTCGACATCCTCCAGCTTTGGGCTTGTCTTGGCTTTAACTTTAACTCGAGCGATTTCTTTCAGTTTCTCGTGCGCCAGTGACCAGCGGGAGGTGTAATTTTCAAGCTCTCCATTGGCGCGGGCAGCCAAGACCGCCAGCCTTTGCGGTCTCCTCCAGGAACTGTCCAGGCAGCTCCTCTATGCTTCATTCTCCGGGCGATGTTGTGTTGGATTTGTCCCTCAAGTAGGTTTTTGAACGTTTTGCACCAGGTGAGGAAGCAACACCCGACCAATTCTCTCCAAGGTAGCGAGAGAAGAGAGGATTCTCTTCCTTCTGGGAAAGCTTATGAACCTCTTCCTCGAGCTTGTAGAAGTCCTGACCAAGGACTCCTCCCACAAGAGGGTGAATATCTAAATCGAGACGTTGAGTAGCTTTATGAGACCCTGCTCCTTCTTTGGATTCAACTTGATAATGGTTTTCGGGGCGAGGCCTCTTTTTTCTTTGAATTTCCCTGATTCTCCCGCTCGCTCCTACTGAAATTTTGCTTCAGGTGCTCAACCTCACCAAATCCTCTCCTTTCCATATGGCCCCAAGTTTTGGTGCCCCGCAAGTACTGAAGAAGCCCTGTAAGCCGCCACAGCGCGGTAAGGGGACGATACCACACATTGTCAAGGCGGGCACACCAGATCAGCTTGAGAGTCGCAACAGCATCCGGATAGCGGAAATAGAGATCTTCTTCTAGCCGAATCGCCGCTAAAGAAACAGCTGTCCCCAACAACACAGCAGCATTCGCAAAAAGTACAGCAAGAAGCCAATTTATCCAGCCAAAGGCCAGCGAGGCAATCACTGCCACATACCTAAGCAGTTCTATGACCGGTCCCAGAGCCTCCACAAAGAGGAAGTAAGGGGAAGACAGCAGGCCTACTTTCCCGTACCGAGGATTTAAGAACATCTTCCGGTGAAAGCGAAGGCTATCAATAAGCCCCCTCTGCCACCGGGCCCGCTGACGGGACAACACAGACACTGTCTCCGGCACCTCTGTCCAGCAAAAAGCCTCGGGCACAAAACGAATGCTATAGGGTCTTCCTTCTTCTCTCAAGAGGCGGTGCATCCGCACCACCAACTCCATGTCTTCGCCCACAGTGTCAACCCGATAGCCACCACACTTGAGAACAGTTTTCTTGTCAAACAACCCAAAGGCCCCGGAAATAATGAGGAGCGCATTGAGCTGCGACCACGCTATCCTCCCGATAAGAAAGGCCCGCAGGTATTCCAGCAACTGCATTCTCGGGAGTATCTTCTCGGGAAAACGGAGTTCTTGAGCACTCCCCTTGAAACAGACTGCTGTTGGCCGGCAAGACAATGCCACCGACAGCCACCAGGTTCCGACCCCACCAAAACTCTTCCCTCAACTTGAGTATGGCCTCGCTGTCAACGACAGAATCGGCATCGGTGATGCAGACAAGGGGAGAAGAAGCAACGTTTAATCTGCCTTGCCCCCATTTTCTTTGTCCACAACTACTAGGTTTTGGTGCCGTTGGGAAGCATAGATGGCCCTAACAGGTTTGATCCGCACAACTGGCTCGTACAGACATTTACTCGGGTACAGCTCAAACGCCCTCACCAACTCGTCCAGGGTTCCATCGGTCGAACCGTCGTTCACGACCACAACTTCCAAGTTGGGGAGGTTGATACCTAAAAGAGACTGCACTGACTGAACTATGTTCTTCCCCTCATTGTAGGCGGGACAGATGATGCTCACAGGGATTTCGCCGCAACCCCTGGCCGTGCGCATTGACCAGTACAGACGGCGCAGGCGTTTCCGGAGCTGGATCTCCTTTAGCGCCCGCCAAGCCATCCAGAGGTACAGCCCGTTGACCAGCGCAAAATAGAAAAGCCCTGCCCAGTCCCAGAAAAGAAGCAGTGCGCGGACCATTTCCTTAAATGCCAGCATGGCTTTCCTCCTCGCCTGAGTGCGGACAAAGCAGTACCCTGAACCACCCTCACAAGTAGCACATCAGGCTCCCGTCAAACTCTATACTCGGGTGCTGCCCTTACCCTGCTGTGCTCTGTCCTCAAGTGCCTCGGTCAGGAGCCAGGTAACTCTACGGACGCTGTCTTCCTCACATAGGCCACAGCCACCAGCCTCATCTGGTTCGTTATCCTGGGGTTTACTCACCATTCCTTTCTCCTGGGCGGTGACCCCTTCCCGTATGTAGGAAAGGATTACAGAGGACTGGTAGGGAGTGTATTCGCGCCTGGTGAGCAGGTTTTCTAATATACGGGGAAAATAACTGGTATCCCCCAGAAAGCACAGCGACTCCATCGCCTGCAACGCCTCACTGGCCTTCCCTTTCTCCGCAAGCAGTCGCAGCTTAGGCTCTACCTCTTTAAGACCCAACCGACCGCACAAATAAGCGGCGCGCCGCCGGACCCATACGTTTCTTGCAGTAAGGTCTTCCAACACGTAGTCGGCCACTCGAGAAAACCTCGCCACATTGGCCACTCTTTCCTTAGCAAAAGGCCCCTCCTTATCGTCCAGGGCTACGATCAGTTCAGCCATATCAATCGCGTCACGATGTGATTGCACAGGTGGAATCGACCAAGTGCTCACCCGGCCATTGGGATATTCTAAAACGGTGACAAGCCAATCCGAGGCAAGCTTTCGGCGCCAGGCCAACCGCCGCGATACCTTGCCCCTGGCCCGAACAATTGCCATCACCAACCCCACATCAAGCAAGGCTATGGCCGCAGTAACTAGAGCTACAGCATATTCAAAGCCTCCTGCCCACCTCATAAACCCACCCCTTGGCCACCCCTCCGTGGGAACTGTCTACTTCCACCGAACGCGATAAGAGACGGCTACGGTGACATTGAGGCTGACTCATTCACATAGAGAGAACCAAATAGCGCGGTAAAAGTTCATCTCGAAAACGCAGACAGCAGAAAAGAAAAATCAGTATTCCGCCTCCGAACCATGAAGATTTCAGAAGCAAAGTGTCAGCAGTTTTCAGACAACACCATTCCCCCGATCCTGTTATTGTATATAACCCCAAGTGACATTACGGGAAAACAACAAAGTACGGAAAGCCAACGCTTTCTGCGCTCTTTTGCTGTTAGATTCAGCCCTCCGGTGAAATGAAGCCGACCTGGCTAGTACGGGTATGTGACGACAAGGCCGGGAATAAAGTCGAAGTGCTTTCTGTTTCTGGTGACAAGGACAGCATCCATGTTCAGTGCCGTTGCCGCAATCAGGGCGTCTATGGGATTGAGACCAGTGTCCTTCCGGTGTTTCGCCAAGAGTTCACCAGCCTTCCGCGCTATCTCCGCGTCTACCTCAACTACCCCGTCCAGCCCGTCAAACAGCCGGGCCATCTTTTCCCGCTGTTCGACGGTGATCTGTGGCGCTGCATACAGCTCCATTACGGTGACTGCGCTCACCCACCGCTCCATGTCCTCATACTTGGAGAGACATTCCGTGGCCGGCGCGAAGCCCCGCAGGTGGTCGATGCAGATGTTGGTGTCGAACACAACTCTCATGGTGTGTCCTCCAGCCTTTGCTGCGCCGCGGCGCGGAGTTCGTCAACATACCCCGGGTCGACCTCGGGCCAAATCCCCGCTGTCTCTTCGAGAACCTGCCGCCAGTTTTCCTTAGTGGGTCTGGCAAGGGGTTCAATGATGACTTTATTTCCGACCAGGCTCACAGCGAGAACGTCTCCCTTTTTTATCGCGGCCTTCTCCCGCAGCCGGGCCGGCAGGACGATCTGCCCTTTGCTGGACACCTTAACGACACTTCTCAATTCAAGTGCTACCCCCTTGGAAAGTAAGCTAAAGTAAGCCTTGTCTTACTCTTATTGTATCCCATGACACGAGGCGGTGTCAAAACGGTGTCCTCCCGGGTCCGCGCCAAGGTTAGTAGATGCCCTTTTCTCCAGGCGTGCCCCTTTTCATTTTTTGCCGCGCCCGCCCGTTCTTCCTGCAAAGAAAGTAGCCATTTTCGCAGTCTGCTTGCAAACCGTCTGCAAACCGCCTGCAAACATTTGCAAACGGACTGTTCTGAAACCCTTGATTTTACTGGGATTTTTCTGGACTGTTTTGGATAACCTAAAAACTGGTAAATCCCCGCCCGGCCTTGATTTCAAGGGATTTTTAAGGTCGAAAAGACGGCTGAAAGGTTTATGCAGGCAACTTCAAGAAAGCCACAAAAGCTTCTCCAAACAGATGCATAAACCTCTCAATCCAGGGCAATAATGAAAATGAAAGGAAGGTTTTTTCTCCTCCTGTTAAGTAATTGGTCATTACTTAAATAGCCTGACCAGCGAAAAGAGGAGAAAGAACCTTCCTTAGTTATATTGAGGTGAGTTATATTGAGGTCTGGCCTTTACAAAGTATCCCTTCGTTGTTCCTGTGATTGTTGCTGATCATCAGGATAATAAAGTAGACCGAGGCGGCACAGAATCGGTGAACTGTAGAGCGCCAAGAAAATGCAGATCACGGAAACGAAAACAAGGAAATACAAACCCACTCCAATTGCCATTCCTAAACCTGCTGTGATCCAGAGGTTTGCTGCTGTTGTCAGTCCACGTATATTTCCTCCTTCCTTCCAGATCACACCGGCACCCAAAAAACCAATCCCTGTGACGATCTGAGCGGCAATTCTCCCCGGGTCGATCCGGTAATCAGCACCGCCAACAACGCCGGCGAGATGAGGAATCCCATAGGCACTGACAATCATGAACAATGTTGAACCAATACATACAAGCGAATACGTTCTGACCCCGGCAGGCTTTTGTTGTTTGCTCCTTTCGTAACCGACGATCGTTCCGACGAGAAGTGAGATAACCATCCTCAAGGCGATTTCTTCATAAGAAAGCATTTTTCTCCCCCCTCCCCAATCAAGCCACCAAATCCAAAAGGGTGTAGAGAGTCCTAAATTCCCGTTTTGATTCTACCTTAACACGGGTTACTTTTCCTGTCAATTGACAAAACCCTGGAAAAAGACACTGGAAGGTTTCAAAGAATCGCTTCGACAACCTTTTCCAACTGCTTGAGATTGCGGCACTCAAAAACTTGGCTGCAGTACGGAGCGTAAACACTCATAATGCTATCCTCTGTGTCCCACCTTTCTCGCGGTTGGGGGTTGAACCAGATCACCCTTCTTACGTGCTTACTAATCTTCTCCAGAAATTCTTTTTCATCAGGACGCCAGTTGTTCCTGGCATCACCAAGAATGATTAATGTGCTCTGGGGGGAGATTCCTGGAAGGAACTTTGTGGCAAAGGTGACAAAAACCTTGCCGAAGTCAGAAAACCCAGAAATCGAAAAATGGGCATTCACAAAAGCATTTTTGAGCGCTTCTTCAATGTCCTGGTTCCAGAAGTATTGGGTAACTTCGTCTACTGTATCAACAAAAAGAAAAGAACGCACATTGCGGAATCTGTTTTGGATGGTGTAAACCAATTGTAACATAAACTCACTGAAAACCGCCACCGAGCCAGATACATCACAGAGTAGGACAAGTTCCGGCTTACTAAGAACCCGCTTCCGATGCTTCAGTTGAATGGGAACTTTTCCGGTGTTGAGGGCCTTTTGGAAGGTCCTCCGGAGATCAATTTGGCCTCTCTTTGCTCTTCGGTAACGTCTCCCCTTCCTCGTCGCCAACCTTCTGGCTAGCTTCGAAATTCGAGAGCGAATCTCCTCAATTTCCAAGTTATTTAACCGGTAGAATTCTTTTTCTTTGAGATTCGCAGCAGAAATGATCTCTTCCAAAGCATCTCTCCCAAAAATCTTGAGGAAAAGGTTTTCCAAAAGTTTTCTGATTTTTTCTTCAACATAGTTGAGATTTTTTAGCCACTGCGAATAAGTATACGCACTTATCTTTTCCCTCTCTTTGATTTGCTCGATTCTGTTTACAGCTTCATACCAGCCGATGTTCACCTTGGCTCTTTCGACAGTTTTTTCGAAGTTCTGCAACTCCAGAAAACCCGGAGTGCCCAGGCTCTTAACGGCAAGCTCAGCAAGAGTACGGAGCAGAGGGCGATTTCCCTCGGTTACAGCCTTGACCAGCAAAAGGGCCGGAGATGCCCCTCCTCCCCGTCCTCTCCCTTCTCCAAGCGCACTGTCAACTATTTTGAGGTCAAGAAACTCAGAAGAAAGTTGATCACTATCCTGATCACCCTCAAGAGAATCAAAATCCCTGTTCTCATTCTTCCCCAGAGCAAATGCAGAAGAGAAATAGAGGTTAAAAATTTTTTCGAATAAAGGCAGTTCTGCCTTCTCGGAAACGAGGGTACAACAAAGGGCGTGGAAAAAGTCCTCTTTCTCAAAACCAACTTCTCCCACTGCCCGGAGGGCATCTGCAATCTGAGAAAATGAAACATTAATGCCACCTTTCCGGAGAAGGCGGCAAAAGTCGAGGATTTTTTCTTCCATTCCAAACAACCTGCCTTATCGTAAAAAGAGACAACACAGGCGAAAAGAAGAAGCTGTCGAGAAGCATCTACAAGCTATAATTTGGGGCTTCCTTGGTGATGACCACACTGTGGGGATGGCTCTCCCGCAGCCCGGCGCTGGTGATCCTGATGAACTTCGTCTTCGTCTGGAGTTCTTCGATATTTCTGACCCCACAGTAGCCCATTCCAGCCCGCAAACCTCCGATCAACTGGTAAATGGTTTCGGAAAGGGGTCCCCGGTAAGGAACACGACCCTCGACACCTTCGGGAACAAGCTTCTTGGGGTCATCCTGAAAGTAGCGATCCATGCTCCCCTCCTTCATTGCCGAAAGAGAACCCATTCCCCGGTAGACCTTGTAGCTTCTTCCCTGGTAAATCTCAATCTCTCCAGGACTCTCTTCGGTTCCAGCAAGGAGACTTCCCAGCATTACCGTATTGGCCCCAGCAGCAAGGGCCTTGGTAATGTCACCCGAATACTTGATCCCACCATCAGCGATGATAGGTATCCCGTGCTTCTTGGCTTCTTCAGCACACTCCAGGATCGCCGTAATCTGGGGAACTCCAATCCCGGCAACGACCCGGGTCGTGCAAATGGAGCCTGGCCCAATTCCCACCTTGACGGCGTCAGCTCCTGCTTTGATGAGGTCACGAGTTCCTTCTGCTGTGGCCACATTACCAGCAATCAGGGGGAGGTCCGGAAACCTTGATTTTATCTGCTCAACTGCGTCGAGAACCCCGGTAGAATGTCCATGCGCTGTGTCCACAACTACGACATCAACGTTCGCTTCCTTGAGAGCAGCGACCCTCTCGAGCATATCAGAAGTAACGCCGACAGCAGCGCCTACAAGTAGCCTTCCGCGGGCATCCTTGGCAGAATTGGGGTATTGTCTCGCTTTTTCGATATCCTTAATGGTGATCAGGCCGCGGAGATAGTTGTTTTCGTCAACCAAAGGCAGTTTTTCGATCTTGTGGCGGCGCAGGATCTTTTTGGCTTCTGCGAGGGTCGTTCCCACGGGTGCAGTAATCAGGTTATCTTTCGTCATCACTTCTGATATCGGGCGGGAAAGGTCATCTTCAAACCTGATGTCACGGTTGGTGATAATTCCCACGAGCTTCCCATCTACTGTAATGGGCACACCTGAGATATGGTAGTGTTCCATGATCCTCAGGGCATCACGAACTTGGTGTTGGGGGGAAAGAGAAATGGGATCAGTTATCACTCCGTGCTCAGAGCGCTTAACCCTGTCGACTTCTGAAGCCTGCCGCTCAATGCTCATGTTTTTATGAATAATCCCGATCCCACCCTCTCTGGCAATAGCAATTGCCATTCGGGCCTCGGTCACGGTATCCATACCCGCACTGACAATGGGGATATTGAGTTTGATGTTTCTCACCAGCCATGTGGAAACATCGACATCTCGGGGAAGAACAGAAGATTTTCCTGGAACCAGAAGAACATCGTCAAAAGTGAGTCCCACCTTTTCAAACCGTTCACTGATCTTGTCAGCAACCACTTTAAGTATCCCCTTTCTCTGGTCCTTGATTTTTGAATCCAATTTTACCACCCTTGGAGAAAAGAAACAACCACTTTTGCTATGTTAATCTTTAGTTTCTCCGAGATGGGAGGTATCGTTGAGGAGGCACAAGATTCCCGTCCCTTCGTAAAACTCGATGATGCTCAGAGCGCAGTTGTCCTGACGGATCCGAAAAGCATAATTGAGATCAATGTTGAAGAGGGCGCAAATAAGAGCCCTGATTGGCCCCGCGTGGGTGACCACAACGATCGTTTCCTGGTTATGTTTTTTTACGAGTTCAAGGACAGTGCTGTAAACCCTTTCTTTTAACTGGAAGAATGTTTCACCACCAGGAATCTGGACTTCGGCAGGAGCAGAATACCACCTCTCTGCCAGGTCCTTGTACTTCTCAGAGATTTCTGCAAAAGTCAAACCTTCCCAGTAACCGAAGTTAATCTCCCGCAAACCAGGAAGGGTTTCTACAGCTAAGTTGTGAGGCTCTGCCAAGATTTTAGCGGTTTCCAATGCTCTTCGAAGGTCACTGGCATAGACAGCTTTGATCTCTTCTTTTGCAAGCCTCTGGGCAAGAAGTTGGGCCTGCTTTCTGCCAATTTCGCTGAGCGCAACATCAGTATGACCCTGGTAGCGGGCAGCGTGGTTCCAGCTTGTTCTGCCGTGTCGAACAAGCAGTACTCTTGTCAACGTGAACCTCCTCTTCCTAGGATTTTCTTTACTTGTTCCAGTAAGAAAAGATTATCTTGGTGTTTCCTTACAGCAATCCTGATGAAGTGCTCACCCAGAAAGCCAAAATTATTGCAGTTGCGCACCAAAACCTTCCTTTTCCCTAACTCATCCTCCAGGTAAGTCGCTGTCAGCGGTGCTTCGAGACGCACCAGCAAAAAGTTGGCCTCTGAAGGATAAGGACTCAAACCCGGGACCCCTGACAGTTCCCTACCAAGGAACTCCTTTTCTTTAGCAACCACCTGTTGTGTTCTGAAAAGATAGTCATCACTTCGAAAACCCGCTTTTGCCACTTCCTGGGCGATTGCGTTTACCCGCCAGGGAATCTGATGCTTCCTGAACTGTTTGATGGTATCCTTATGGGCTACCCCGCACCCAACCCTGATGCCCGGAACTCCGAAGATCTTGGTTAAAGAATGAAGCACCAGAAGATTTTTGTTTTCTTCGATCTTAGGTATACAGCTCAACTCCCTCCAGTTTGGATGGAAAAGAAGGTAGGATTCATCAACAACCACAAAAATGGAGTGCTGGCGGCAGAAGTCCAAAAAAGGAACAAGAACCTCAGGCGGAACAAGTTTTCCGGTGGGGTTGTTGGGATTGCACAGAAAGACCAATTCTACATTCCTTGCTGCTGCAGTGAGAGCCTGAATGTCTAAACGGAAATCCTTTCTCGGACTGAGCCGAAAGTGTTTTACGCGTCCTTTCCAGAGATGAGCAGCAATTTCGTATTCCCGGAAAGTGGGGCCAGGAATGAGGACAACCCTGGGATGGAGCACCTGAAATACCAGGTAGATGAGTTCGACCGCTCCGTTGGAAAAGGTGAGTTCTTCGGGACTCACTCCAAAAAAGTCCGACCCCGTTTTCTTCAGGGTCTCACAATCAGGCTCTGGATAAGAAGTAATCAAAGGAAGAGAGTTCTGCAAAATTTCGGCTACATCGGGTGGTGGACCCAAAGGATTTGTGTTTGAGCTAAAATCCAGAAAATCTTCAGGTTTTAAATTGTATTTCTTTGCTGCTCGGTAAACATTCCCTCCATGCTTATATTTCATGAAACTCCTTCACCCTCTTCTTCACTTTTCCCAGGTAGCGCGGCCCTCCAGAAACTAGCCGGAGCGGGTAGAATCGCCGAAATTCGGGAAACCTCTGAGAAATTTCCTCTTCCCAAGCCTTATTTCTTTCTTCACCTAAAGGTAACAAAACTCCTACGATCGTCCCGCTGTGAGCCACATTGACCCCATACGCACCTCTGGCAAGCACAAAATCGATTAACTCCTGAAGCCGAGGTTTCGGCAGGATCCTCTGGTTGGCACAAGCACTTATCGTGGCGCCTTCCCCAAGGAGGTGAGGGTCTTTAGCTTGGATCCCTTTCTTTACCAACTCCAGTCCTTTTCTCACTTCTGGTTCATTAATTCGATTGTAATAAGGGAGATCAGCCCGGTTGTTGAACTCTAGGGTATCAACACAACCTCCCGGGTCGAGGGCCAGGATCCCTAAGGGAAGAGCTTCCCCAAGATATTCTACAAGCCGACCCTGAACGTGGTCAAAAAGGCTGATGCCTGGTAAAAAGATGCCATCAGAAGGTTCGAGGGAAAGAGCAATCTGCTTCACAAGTTCAGATGAGATTTCGACCCCCAGGGCAGCAGCAACGGCGTAGCAAGCTGCAGCAATGTCCGCAGTGCTACTGGCCATTCCCTTGCCGAGGGGAATTGGTGAGGAAACCTCGATGATCCCTCCCATCTCCGAGTATCCCAAAGCATCCAGGAGGTTGCGAACGGCGCGGCCTGTTTTGACGCGGACCGATGGAAAAAAAAGGCGCCTTGTGTATGGCTTGAGAGAAACTCTTACTTTACTGAAGAGATTCACCGGACAGGTTACATGGAAGTTAACGGAATCGAGTGTCCCCTGAACCAATTCTCCACAGGAACCCGGCACCAGTGCCGTCCCCTCAAAGATCACCAGATTTCGCCCCCTACACCAAACCCCAACAAAAACACGAAAACTTCCGCAAGCTCACAAAGTGCTCCATATGTATCTCCTGTAAGCCCACCCAGGAGACAACTGAGGTATTTCATCAGAATCAGAGAAAAAAGACCGACAGCGAAAAAGACGATCACTCCTGTTACCCTCAAGAAGTAAACAAAAACAAAAAGGGTAAGCGCTGTCGTCAGGATCAGCTTACGAAAGTCGTGGTAAACGTTAAAAGAATATCCTAAGCCCTGCTTCCTCGCACAAGGAAAAAGAACTAGTGCCCACACCATCGCCTGGCGACCCGCAGTCGGAGCTAGGAGAAGGAAGGGCAGGTGGGTAAAATCGATCAAACTGTAGAAACTGAACTTCAAGATCAGGACGGTAAAAACTGCAATCACCCCAAAAGCTCCCACCCGGCTATCCTTCATGATCATCAGCACTTTTTCTCTTGCCTGGCCACTACAGATGCCGTCAAAGGTGTCGATGAGTCCATCGAGATGAAGGCCACCAGTAATCACCAAATAAAAGACAACAAGCAGTGCCCCGGTAATTTGAGAAGGAAAAACCACCCTAGCGACCAACCAGATACCAGTGAGAAAAAGGCCGATAAGCAGACCGACAACTGGAAAAAAATAACTGGAATTCTGAAAATCCCTAGCAGTGAAGCTTCTTCCTTGGGGAAGAGGAATTCTGGTCAAAAATGTCAAAGCACACAAAAAAGCCTTCATGGGTTGACTTACTCCTCAAAAATTTTTTCAAAGGCATTCCAAAAGAACAAAAGCCAGGCTTGCCAGGTAAAAAAGCAAAACAGCAAGACGCATTAACTGAACGGCTTCTTCGATGTGGACTGGCAACAATGGATGAAGAGGGTCACCAATGTGGGGACGCAGCGAAGGCACCCCCTGGTAGTAATTGAGACCACCGAGTTGAACACCGAGGGCGCCGGCAACCGCCGCTTCCGGGTAACCACTATTCGGACTGGGGTGGTTCCTAGCATCTCTCAAAACTATCTTAATCGCATTTTGCCAATCCTTTTTCCAGAAAAAGGCTGCCGCAATGATAAAAGCCGCAGTCAGACGGGCAGGAAGGAAGTTGGCAAGATCGTCCAGTCTGGCAGCACACCAGCCGAAGTAAAGGTACCTCTCGTTGCGATAGCCAACCATCGAGTCGAGGGTGTTTACTACCCGGTAGCCCCAGGCGAGAGGAACTCCTCCCAGCAGAAAGTAAAAAAGGGGAGCGATAATTCCGTCACTGATGTTTTCGGCAACTGTTTCTACTGTTGCTCTCACAATTTCCTTTTCCTCAAGGTGCTCGGTGTCCCTGCCAACAATTAGACTCAGAGATTTTCTGGCCCTGTTGTAATCTTTCTGGGAAAGGAGGTTTAGAATTTCTGACGCAGCGTTCCCCAAGCTTTTCAGGGAAAAGGTTCCCCAGAGAAAAGCTGCACTAAGCAGAAGGTAACAAGCATAATTGAGGATCTTGATCCCCTTCAGTAAAAGATAGCTTCCCACAACTACTGGAAGTATGTTCACGAAGACAAGAATAAATCCTCCAACCCGCTGGAGGAGAGGTGACCACTCCCCTTTATAGAGGATGCCTTCCCAGGCGGCAATCATCTTCCCAATGAGGGCAACCGGGTGGTAGCTGACCTGGGGATCCCCAAAGATAATGTCGAAAACGAGAGCCAGGGTTAAGACTGTGAATTCTTCCCAAGTCATCTCACTCGGACCTTTCCACGGTTGTGAGTTTTGCTTGGAGAGACTGCAAATCTAGAGGAATCCCAGCAACAAGAAAGTATACCTTGTCTGCTTCTGCTGCCATCAACTGGTTTGCCCAACCGGCCAGATCGCGAAAAAGACGTCCCTGAGGATAAGGTGGAACGAGCCCGAGGCCAACTTCATTAGAAACAACAATCACGTGTGCCGGAGAATCCTTAGCAACTTTGGCAAGTCTTGCTATCTCTTCAAGGATTGTTTCTTTTTTCTGCCGATCAATTTCTTGCCCCCCTGTCGCAAATTCGATAAGGAGATTAGATATCAAGAGCGTCAGACAATCAACAATAATCACTTTGCTTTTGTGACCCCATTCTGCGATGCGATTGCTTACATTTACTGGTTCCTCAACTGTAATCCAGGAAACTGGCCTTCGCTTGCGGTGTTCCTTGATCCTTTCCTCCATTTCTGCATCCCCGGCACGAGCAGTTGCAATGTAAGTAACAGGTTCACCTAAGGAGCGCGCCAGATTTTCGGCAAAAGTGCTTTTCCCACTGCGAGCACCACCAATCACAAAAAAGAACTTTCCCTTCACCATATTGTAGTAACAGGCCTCCATTTTCTGAGATTGTTAGGGTTTTTCAGCAACACATACAACCCTTCGCGCTTGCTCAGATGGTGGGTCAAAGCTAAACGACCTGAAGGTGTTGAGAACTGTAAAGCCGGCATTGGCAAGCATCGGCCAGACTTCGTGAATCTCATAAATTTTCTCTCGGTGCCTTTCCCGAAATTTCTCGTAGACACCTCCCTCTTTCTTGATGAACCCGGTTACTTCGATCTCCCACAGCTTTTGCTCCCTAGAAAATTTCGTCCTCCAAATTAATGTCAAGAAATCCTCGTCCACAAACGAAACTTCTTCATCTTCCGGATTGATCCTATTAGGAAAATTGAGATCGAAGACAAACAGCCCACCGCTCTTGAGGTTGGAAAAGACGGCCCGAAAAGCCTGCTGAAGTTCTGCAGCTTCCAAGAGATAATTAAAACCATCCTGGAAACAAACGGCAAGGTCGAAATTTGTTTCCAGTTGGAAGTTCCTGAGATCCCCTCTAAGGAAAGCCACCTCAAGCTGCTTCTCCCGGGCCTTCTGGCGCGCTTTCTTAAGCATTTCTTCTGAGAGGTCAATTCCGGTAACCTTATAGCCACGCGCTGCCCAGGGAAGTGTGGAGTTTCCTGTGCCACAGGCGAGATCAAGCACACTCTCAATTCTCTTGCCAGCACGATTAGCGATTTCCTCTACATAGGTGACCCAACCCTCGTAATCCACACTTTCCATAAGCAGATCGTAGACAAAGGCAAGCTTCTCGTACAAACTTTCTCCCCTTCTCTAGGAAAGAAATTGATTTCTAATCACCTGTTCCAGATGAGCAAGTGTATAGCACTCAAACATCTTGCAGTGCTGGGCAAACAGATCTACATATGAAAAGTCTTTCCATTCTCTTCTTGGCAGAGTATTGAGCCAAATAATGTCGCGAATTCTCTTCTTGAGGAATACCAGTTCTTGCTCAGCTCTTTTCGGTTCCAGGGTCTTCGTGTCGCTCACAATTATTGCCACTGTGTGTGGAGAAAGAGCAAACCGATAATCACTTCTAAGGGTAGCCAAAGAAGCTCCGAGATTCGTCCCCTTGCCCCAAATCTTGCTCTTGGCAACAAGCTCAGCCATCGTTTCCTCAAAAGAGCGTGGCCTCTTAAAGTAAGAAGTGATGTACTCCAGTTCTTCAGCAAAAATGAAGCTTTCGATGTTTTTAGTAGCTGTACTCAGTCCATAAATAAACTGAATGATAAATGCTGTATAGCGAGCCATTGAACCAGAAACATCGCAAATAAGCAATAAACTCGGCTTCTGGATCTTTTTTTGCTTATACTTGAGCTCGAAGATTAGTCCACCGTAGCGTACGTTAGCTTTGATGCTGCGCCTGAGGTCAATTTTATCAGGTTTTTTACTGAGGCGGTAGCGCCGCGAAATTTTCGTCGCCAGCTTCCGGGAAAGCTTTTTCAAAAGGTTAGCTGCTTTCACCAGTTCCTCATCTTTGATGTTCTTCATATCCTTGTAAAGAAGGCTAGGGTCGTCTCTCAGCCGCCTGGTGATCGAGGCAAGTATTTCATCATCCGCCATGATTCCTTCAAGATCAGGCAAGTCATCCATTTCACCCAAGCGCTGCCTCCAATAACGGAGAGAACCGCGCACCATTGCTTCTAGGGTAGGTTTGAAAAAGCTCAATCTGTCCTCAGGGAGATAGCTTGCCTCCAGAAATTCCCGGATCCTTTTCTTCTTTTCTTCGGGTAATAGAGAATAGAAAAGCTTTTCTTCTTCTTCGAGATCTAGCTTGATCCCTCGGTAAACGAGTTCTGCTTCAGCTTCTTCAAGCAAGCGTGCTTCTTCTTCTTTTTGTTTCTCCCACTCATTCCTCTGTTTTTCTCTCACTTCAGGCACGGCAAAAAAGCTGTCAAATGCCTTCTCAAAGATTTCCTGCTGGTCCTGGTTTTTGATTAAGGTTGACCTGAGCGCCTCCTTGACCTGTCTCCTGTTGACGATATCAACCACTCCAAGAGCCCTCAGGGCGGTGATGACCTCACTTGTGCTGATCATCACCCCCATTTTTCGGAGAGTGTGGACAAAATCGACCAGGTTTTCCTCAATAAACGACTTCATACCACGCCCGGCACCTTCAACTTTGCCTGATGCCAAAAATTCCTCCTCCTCGTTCTTGCAGGGAATAGGACAGCTACTTCGTTTCCTTGATCGCCTCTACAAGTCTTTGAGGGCCAAGCTCTTCATAAAAAAGATCGATATCTTCCTTGTCTTTCAGCAAAAGGTTAATCATTTGTTTTACGTGGTCCGGTTTGAGGCGCTCGGCGTCAAAAAGATTAAGTGCTCTTGTAAAATCAAGGGTTTCGGAAATCGAGGGTTTTTTCTTGAGCTCAAGATGATGACGCAGATAGTGAACCGCAGAAGCAACTTCCCACGCCAGCAAATCGCTGGTTTCAGGCACCTTTGTCTTGATGATCTTGATCTCCTTTTGGATGCTGGGAAAGTCAATATAAAGATAAACACACCTTCTCTTTAATCCATCTGAAATCTCCCGTTCTCCATTGTTGGTGAGAACAACAATAGGGATATGCTCCGCCACGATAGTTCCTAACTCCGGAATTGAGACCTGGAAATCAGAAAGGACTTCGAAGAGAAAAGCTTCGAATTCCTCATCTGTTTTATCGATTTCGTCAATCAACAAGACCACCTTTTTCGGTGCTTGTATTGCCCGCAGCAGTGGTCTTTCTAAGAGATATTCTCGAGAAAAAAGGTTTCTTTCGATTAATTCTTCAGGCGCGCTCCCCTTTACCAACTGGATCTTAATCAACTGCTTCTGGTAGTTCCACTCATAGAGAGCCTTACTTTCATCGAGTCCTTCGTAGCACTGGAGCCGGATCAGATCAGTGTGGAAAACACGAGCCAGCACCTTGGCAATCTCGGTTTTCCCGACTCCAGGTGCCCCGGTGATCAATAAAGGCTTTTCCAGCTTCAGGGATAAGTAGACAGGTATGATGATCTCTTCCTCGGCAATATATTGGGCTTTTTCGAAAGCACTCTGAAGCTGGGTGATGGTCAAATTCTTGATATCGATCATTTTCTTCACTCCTGATAACTGAGAACTCGCGAGGCACCCGCGTAGCGGGGGGCATACCACGGATCAGCAAGAGAAGTGATCGTGATTCCCCGACTCCTGCTGGCATGGATGAAACTGTTGTTGCCGATGTAGATCCCTACATGGTTGATGAACCCCCTGGAACCTGTAACAAAAAAAACAAGGTCTCCTGGGAGCAAAGCAGACTTTTCGATTCTCGTTCCGAACATCGCTTGTGCTGCTGCTGTGCGAGGAAGAGCGACTCCATGCAGGTTGAAAACATATTTAACAAAACCAGAACAATCAAAACCTACATCTGGTCTGCTTCCACCATAGACATATGGAATGCCTAGAAACCTTTGGGCAGTGACGACCACGTTTTCGGACATTTTCCTCGACGGAGGGCTACCCACCTTATCGGTCCCAGAAAACCCCTTTTCCGGAACTATGAGAACCTGACCGGGAAAGATCAATGTCCCCTGGAGACGATTCGCCACTTGAAGTTCCTGCACAGAAACTCCGTGCCTCTTAGCAATCGTCCACAGGCAATCACCCTTTTTGACAACATAGTTTCCCGCCTGACAAACTTTAGGAAAATGAAGACAAAAAAGAAAGGCAACCAGCGGAAGAAATGCTTTTCTCCAGTTCACCGCGAATCACACCCTGTGAATATTTGAAAACAAACCCAGTTTATTTATTCGTTACTGTGCTATTTTATTCCTCCCCCAATTTTTTGGGAAAGTAGTTTCAAAATTTCTACCGTGCGCTGTGGAACAGTACATGACCCTATTGGGGGATAATCAAACCCAGGACCATGGAAGTCGGAACCTCCCGTGATAACCAGCCCAAACTTGCGGCAATACCAGGAGTACTTGGCAATCATTTCTGGAGTGTGTTTGGGGTAGAAGACCTCCAACCCAATGATGCCTTTTTCAACGAACTCTGGGATCAGGTCATCCCTCCCCATCAGACCCGGATGGGCCAGCACAGGGACTCCTCCAGCTTCCAAAATGATGTCGATTGCTGTAAAAGGATCGATGCTCTGCCTGGGTACGTACCCTGGAGCCTCCCGGCGGAGGTATTGTTCAAAAGCATCTTCAGGAGAAGATGCATAACCAGCATCGGCGATCACCCTAGCAATGTGGGGCCTCCCTATTGAACCAGAACCAGCCACTTTTTCAACCTGCTCGTAAGACAAAGAGATTCCCAGATCATTCAGTTTTCTCAGTATCGCCCTGACCCGCTTTTCCCTTGCCTGCTTCAATTTACTGAAGAAGTTCTGGAGCCAGGGTGCATCATAATCCAGGTAGTAGCCCAGGATATGGACCTCTGTCCCTTCCCAGTCGGTGTTCAATTCAACACCTGGAACCAGTTCTAGCCCAGTTCCCCTGGCAGCCTCGATGGCCGGTTTGAGTCCCTCAACAGTATCGTGGTCGGTGATGCTGATGGCAGAAAGACCACAGGCGAGGGCCTCGGCGACGATCTCCTGAGGAGAATAGCTGCCATCTGAGGCTGTGCTGTGGATGTGAAGGTCAGCAACCAAGATTCCCACCCTTACCGTAAAACCTTCTTTAAAACCCGCAGACAATTCTTCCCACAAATTTTTTCGATTGAAGTCTGTGTATAGCCACGCTTCTGAAGCCCCTCAACAATTTTGAAGAGCTTGGTTACATCTGGGATCTCAGGGATGAGAACATCAGTGCCATCAAAATCAGACCCTATTCCTACATAATCATCACCAACAACATCACACACATGGTCGATGTGATCGAAAAACTCGCTGAGACCGGCACCTACTGGTCCCAGAAAACCAGGAACAAGGTTGATGCAAACCACACCTCTCTTATTAGCAAGGGCCGTGAGCTGCCTGTCACTCAAGTTCCTGGGATGATCCCAAATCTCTCGGCAATTAGAATGAGAGGCAATAACTGGGTCTTCACTGAGCTCCAGAACATCCCAGAAACCCCTTTCGGAGAGGTGGGAGACATCGATCAGCATCCCCAACTTGTTCATCTCCCTGATAACCTGTTTCCCAAACCTGGTAAGACCACCACCAGTTGCCTCCTCGGCAACGCCATCAGCGATCTCGTTCCTTTGGTTCCATGTCAACCCCAAACTCCGTACTCCCAGGCGATAAAAAACTTTCAGCATCCTGAGGTCCCCCTCAAGGGCCTCTCCACCCTCAACAGCCAAAAGTGCCCCAATTTTGTCCGAACACAAACATTCCTCAAGATCCTTTTTGGAAACGATTACCTGGAGGATATCTTTATTTTCTTCATATTGTTCCCAAAAGTAGTCTAAAAGTTCGAGAACACGGTGGAGAACCCAATGGGGTTTGTAGATGGTTTCCGGGAACAAGGCGAAAAACTGGATCTTCACCCCCGCTTCCGAAAGCCGCGGCAAATCTAGGTGTCCCTTATGGGAACGAATACCGAGAGACCGGGAATTCCGATAACACTCAAGAATGCTATCACAGTGAGCATCGATAATGAACATCAAAACACCCCTTACCCAAGCAACACAAAAACCTGTTTATTTCCTAAGTAAGGAAATAAACAGGTTTTCCATTCTTTTTTACACACCTACACCTAAAACTTTTCTTTCTCTCTTTTTACCTGGGCTCCACAATGAGCTTGATCGCAGTTCGCTCTTCCCCATCAATCACAATGTCCGTAAACGCCGGGATACAGATCAAGTCGATTCCACTTGGAGCAACAAACCCCCTAGCAATCGCTACTGCTTTCACAGCCTGATTCAAGGCCCCCGCCCCAATTGCCTGGAGTTCAGCACAACCCTTTTCTCTCAGAACGCCAGCCAGTGCTCCGGCAACGGCATTGGGACTAGATTTTGCTGAAACCTTCAATACCTCCACCAAAGTGACCCCCCCTGTTCTACCCCTACTGAAGATACTTCAAAATGCAAAATCTGGCTATAATAGTTTATTGTCAATATCATAACATTAATGACTCCTTTGTGCAAGTATTGTTCCTTCACTTTGTGATCCGTCTGTGATATTGTCAGGGTAAAATCCGTCTGAGAAAATGTCAGTATGGGTAGGGAGATGATCACTTTGTCACAGACGG
>LGFL01000074.1 GCA_001508855.1 Thermoanaerobacterales bacterium 50_218 | reverse complement strand
TCTGGGATTTTTGCTACTGGATCGAGGGAATCAGCGTTTGTCAGCCAGTTGGCCGCAGCTTCCCAGAAGTGGAAGGTCATGAAGATCACGTTTTCATCAATAGCATCGGTTACCTTGGCTTTAACCTCGACACTTCCTCTTCTTGTGGAAACTTTGACCTTTTCTCCATCGGCGATGTTCAGTTTTTCCGCAGTTTTCCGGTTGATTTCGACTTCACACTCAGGTTTGTGAGTATTAAGACCACTGCACCTACGGCTCATTGTCCCAGTGTGATAGTGGAAGAGCATTCTTCCTGTGGTCAGGATCAAGGGGTATTCTTCATCTGGGAGTTCTGCCGCTTCTTTGTATTCAATGGCGTGGAACAAGCCCCGACCGCGGGTGAACTTTCCGACATGGAGGATTGGTGTTCCGGGATGGTTTTCATCAGGGCATGGCCACTGGATCCCCGATTTTTCGATCCGTTGATAGGTGATCCCCGCGTACGATGGTGTCAGCTTTCTGATTTCTTCAAAGATTTCTTCAGGAGAGTTGTAATTCATTGAGTAACCCAGCCGTGTCGAGAGGTCGCAGATGATCTCCCAATCTGCCCTCGCCTTTCCTGGTGGTTCAATGGCCTTGCGGACGCGCTGGACGCGGCGTTCAGTGTTGGTGAATGTGCCATCCTTTTCGGCGAATGAGGCTCCTGGTAAAACGACATCGGCGTATTTGGCTGTTTCGGTGAGGAAGATGTCTTGGACTACGAGAAGTTCGAGTTTTTCCAATGCTTCTTCAACATGGCGGAGATCGGGATCGCTCATCATGGGATTTTCTCCGATGACCAGCAGTGCTTTAATTTTTCCTTCATGAGCGGCATTGATGGTCTCAGTGAGGGTGAGGCCGTTCTTTGTGGGTAAGGTTACTCCCCAGGCCTTCTCAAACTTACTTCTTGCGGCTTCATCTTGGACCTTCTGGTATCCGGTGTAAACGTTGGGAAGTGCACCCATGTCGCAGGCACCCTGCACATTGTTTTGGCCACGGAGTGGGTTGACTCCTGCTCCTGGTTTACCCAGGTTTCCTGTGAGCAAGGCGAGATTACAGCAGGACTTAACATTATCTGTTCCTTTGCTGTGCTGGGTAAGTCCCATGGCATAGCAGAGTGCTGAGGCTTCCGATTCAGCGTAGATTCTTGCCGCCTTGATGATGTCTTCTGCGGGAACACCGGTAATTTCCGAGACATATTCGGGAGTGTATTTTTCTACTACTTTTGCCAGTTCTTCGTAGCCTTCGGTGCGGTTGGCGATAAACTCTTGATCGGCAAGCCCTTCTTTGATAATTACGTGCATGATCCCATTCAGGAGAGCCACATCTGTTCCCGGCTTGTGCTGCAGGTAAACATCAGCCATTTCTGCGAGATCAGTTCTTCGGGGATCGGCTACAATCAGTTTGGCTCTGTTTTCCCGCACATTCTTTTTGATCTTGTACCCAATTACCGGATGGTTTTCAGTGGTGTTGGAACCGATGATAAAAATACACTTGGCGTCCTTTTCCAGTTCTTTGATCGAGTTGGTCATGGCGCCACTGCCAAATGCTGCCCCCAGACCGGCGACAGTAACCGAGTGTCAGAGGCGGGCGCAATGGTCGATATTGTTGGTTCCGATCGCTGCCCTGGCCATCTTTTGGATGAGGTAGTTTTCTTCATTTGTTGCCCTTGCAGAACTGAAAACAGCGATCGCATCGGGGCCGTATTCGCTCTTGATGGCTTTCAGTTTTTCAGCGATGTAGTCAAGGGCTTCATCCCACGAGGCTTCCCGGAATTCGCCATTTTCTTTAATCAGGGGTGTTGTCAGTCTCTCAGGGCTGTTGATGAAGTCCCAGCCGAACCTTCCCTTGACACAGAGTGCCCCTTTGTTTACTGGGCTCAACTCTTCATCACGCACTGAGGTAACTCCAACCACTTTGTTGTCTTTGACATTGAGTTCGATTGTGCACCCGGTTCCGCAGTAAGGACAGATGGTGCGCACTTTTTCGACTTCATAGGCTCTGCCTTTGCCTTTGCTCAGCTTGCTGGTGAGAGCGCCCACAGGGCACACCATCAGGCACTGGCCGCAGAAAGCACAGGTGGAGTCGGCAAGGTTCCCGTCAAAGGCAGTAGCGATTTTGGCGTGGTGACCACGGTAGGCAACTGAAATTGCCTTTGCTCCAGTGATTTGCTCGCAGGCACGAACACATCTGGTGCACATGATGCATTTGTCGTAATCCCTTTCGATGAAGGGGTTGGGGTCTTCCTTGGTAAACTTTGGCATTTCTCCGCTGAATCTGGATGTCGTGACTCCGTAGCGATAGCAGTAATCTTGGAGTAGGCAGTTCCCATTTTTCTCACAGGTATGACATTCGAGTTTATGTCTCGCCAGGAGCAGTTCAAGGATCACTTTTCTGGCTTCGACCACCCGGGGGCTTTCTGTGTGCACAATCATCCCGTTTGCTACTGGCGTGACACAGGAAGCCACGAGTCCGGGTCTTCCTTCTACTTCGACGACACACATACGGCAAGACCCGACCCGTTTGAGATCAGGGTCATAGCAGAGAGTGGGAATGTCTGCTCCTGCAAGCTGGCAGGCCTCTAGAAGCATTGTTCCTTCAGGGACCTGCACTTGTTTACCATCCACGGTTAAAGTAATCATCTTTTAGCCTCCTTTCTATATCAATTTCCGTTTGTATTCATGACCGAAATTCTTGAGTGTGGTAAGGATGGGGACAGGTGCCGCTTGTCCCAGACCACAGAGAGAGGTGTCTTTCATTACTTTGCCCAACAGTTCCAGGTTTTTCAGGTCCTGAATACTGCCTTTACCACTGCTTATCCTCTCCATAATTTCTCTTGTCCTGAAGGTTCCTTCCCTGCACGGTGTGCACTGGCCGCAGGACTCGTGCTCAAAGAACCTGGAGATTCTCGTGACTATTTCCACAATATCTCTTGTTTCGTCAATTGCGAAAATCGCCCCGGAACCAAGGGTTGCGCTTATGGAAGCCATGGAATCAAAATCGATCTGGGTGTCCAAATATTCTGGGGAGATGAAAGCTCCTGAGGTTCCTCCAACCTGCACAGCTTTTAGTTTCTTACCTCCTCTGATGCCCCCACCTAGTTCGTAGATCACTTCTCTTAAGGTGACATTAGTAGGAACCTCCACATAGGTTCTGTTGACTACATCTCCGGTGAGGGTCAAAATTTTCGTTCCTGGGTAGTTGGGGGCACCGATTCCGGCAAACCAGTCAGCACCATTAACAAGGATGTAAGGCAGGCAGGCAAATGTTTCCACATTGTTGACCACGGTGGGTTTTCCCCAGAGGCCGGCCACACCAGGGAAGGGAGGCTTGAACCTGGGATTGCCTCGATGACCTTCGATCGATTCGATCAGAGCGGTTTCGTCCCCACATACATAAGCACCTGCACCCATTCTCACTTCGATATCGAAATCGCCGAGGACTCCGCAGGCTTTCGCACTGGCAATGGCCTTGTTGAGGAGTTGGACGAGGTGGGGATACTCGCCACGGCAGTAGATATAGCCTTTCTTCGAGCCAATAGCATGACCGCAGATGGCCATCCCTTCAAGGACTGCCTGGGCATTTTTTTCGACGATGATCCTATCTTTATAAGTGCCTGGTTCTCCTTCATCGAGATTACAGATGACAAATTTTGGTTCAATGTCTTGGGGCACAAAGCTCCACTTCAGACCGGTGTTGAACCCGGCCCCACCACGACCTCTAAGCCCGGACCTTTTGACTTCTTCAATTACAGCCCTTGGGTCCATCCCCCGGGCTTTTTCCAACCCCTTGTAACCGCCGACTCTAATATAGTCCTCGGCACTTTCGGGGTTGATCTGGTCAGCGTGTTTTAAAAGAATACGCATTTCTTGAGCCACTTTAAGCCCTCCTTTCTGTTTGGGATGAAGTTATTTGTAAGAAGAAAGAATTTCTGGAATTCGCTCAGGAGTAACCTCAGGAATCGGTTTCCCATTGATGGTAATTACCGGGGTTCCCTGACATTGGCCTACGCATTCGGTAGCCTCCAGGGTGAACCTGCCGTCTGCTGTTGTTTCGCCAAGTTTAATTCCCAGGTAGTTTTCTAGTGCTTCGAGGAGCTTGTCTCCACCAGCAACCATGCACGGGGCGCTTGTGCACACTCTGATGATGTATTTGCCGCGCTTTTTCACAGAGAAGTAGGAGTAAAAGGTAGCCACGCCAAATGCTTCGGCTTCAGATAACCCAAAGGCTTTTGCTGCTTCTCTGAGCGCTTCCTCGGGGATGTAATTGAACTCTTTTTGAATGGCGTGGAAGGCTTCGATGATTCCTCCTGGCTTATCCTTGTAGGTGGCGATAATTTCTTTGTAATTGGCCAAGCTTCTCACCTCCTTCCTGGGTTAACAGCAAATAGCATTGATTACAGATAATGGTATTTTTAAAAACAAAACGGCATAGTTGTATTCGCCATTCACCATCGGTTTTCCTTCTTTGTTTTTGAATTTTTACGCTGTTTTACGTGGAAGCAATAGAAGGCACTGCCACCGTTTTTGGTAAAAAATGATCACAAAATTTCGAGGCCGAGCAGAAGGAGAACCGGGGGGTAAGGTAGAATAGAAAAATAAAAATACAAAATTTAATGATTTAAAGGTTGGGCAGTCTAGGGCTCCTTGTGATAATATGCGCAATGTGAGGTTCAGTACTGCTGCGCGGAACAGAACTGGAATTACCTCGGCGAGTCGCCTCCAGTAGTAGTGCACCCCCCCAAAAAATTGCGTTCTTCTCCTGTCATTTGTCTCCGAAATTATTCATGAGTTTTCCGCAAAAGGATTTGTTGTGTTCCTCCAAGCCGAGGTCGTGATCTGCTTTTTCGCCCGAGCTGGACGAGGCCAGGCTGTAGCAGAATTTCTCCCCAGGAAAGGTAGGCGCATCTATCCTTTTTTGCGCATTTTGGGACAAGCGAAGTGTTTTTGACTAAAATAGGGGGTGAGATTCCTTTTCTTGACGGTGGGTTGTGTGTATGAGCTGATGAGGAACTCATTTTTCATTTTAGTAGGGAAAGGGAGACTCATTTTTGTGGGAGGTGTATTTCACCGGTGGAAGCCTATATTCTCCCCAAAGCAGACCTTGAGGGCTTTGTAGCGAATTTGCAGAAAGAATACAATGTCTTTGGTCCAGTAGCCAAGGGAAAAGATTTTGTCTTTGATGCCGTTTCTGCGGCAAGCGAACTTCGGCTTGACTACGATACTACAATTCTGCC
>LGFL01000073.1 GCA_001508855.1 Thermoanaerobacterales bacterium 50_218 | reverse complement strand
GCGCTTCTTTCGCGGGGTGAATTCAGGCGTGCTGCTTTGATTTCGGAGTCTGTGGAATATGTTGAGCTTTCTGCCTATCCGGAGTTCAATAGCATTTTTCCTTCTCGCTTGTTTTTTCCCGGCCAGATTGTAAGGAGGGGCTAGGGTGTGAGTAAACACTTGCTTCGAGAAATTTCGGAAAATATAGTTAAGGGAGATTCAATCAGGACAAAGCAGTTGGTTGAACAAGCATTAGAGGAATTTACTCCTGAGGTTGTGATCAAAGAAGGTTTGATTCCAGGAATGGAAACTGTGAGTGCAAGATTTCAGAGTTGTGAGTTCTGTCTCGTTGACGTAGTAGTTGCTGCTGACGCGATGCAGAAAGGTGTTCAAATCTTGAAGGAGAAGTGCCGGAAAGAAAAGGCATTTGCTCCAAAAGGTCGTGTGGTTATCGGGACAGTGGAAGGTGACATTCACGATCTCGGAAAAAACATTGTGGCTGTAACACTGGAGGGAGCAGGATATGAGGTAGTTGATCTGGGTGTTGATGTGTCGCCTACTCAGTTCGTTAAGGCAATTGCAAAATTTCAGCCTGATCTTGTCTGTATTTCGGCTTTACTTACAGTGACAATGTTGCGTATGGAGGATGTTATTGAGGCAATCAAAGAAGCGGGTCTTCGCGAACAGGTAAAAATTATTGTTGGTGGAGCACCGGTTACACAAAGTTTTGCAGATAAGATCGGTGCAGATGCTTATGTGGAGTACGGAACTAATGTAGTCTACAAAGCCGATGAACTTTTGAAAAAGAAAGGGAGAAGAGTGGCTTTAATTCAACTCCCTTCAATTTTAAAAGAAAAACATCAGGAGATTTTTCGGAAACTATTTGATTTTACACCCACATTTCTGGATCAGAACAACAGAGTAATTTTACAAGGGGAAGAATTGCCCGAGTGTTGTCGTGAATGTAGAGAATGGAACTATGAACACAATGCCGAGAAAACAGTGGTGTATTCCTGCCCAGGTGGTTTATCTATAATAGAGGCAAGAATCGAAGGCGATTCAATAAAATTAGGAAAAATCATTTGCGGTCCTTTTTTAGTTGAAACACCTGGAAAAGTCTGTGTTTGTGCCCCTGGAGCAAAAAAAGTGTCTTCGCTTGAACTCGAAAAGATTGCGATCTTTACCCAAATGATTGCCGAACAAATTCAGATTGAATCACGAGAGAAACTGCTCCAGGTCCAGCTTGAAGATCAAAGGGAAATTCTAATTCGGGCCCTGAAATTTCAGGAAGAACTAAAAAATGCCTTAAATGAAGCCCGCTATCGTTCTTTACAGTCCCAGGTTAATCCTCACTTCTTGTTCAACAGTTTAAACAGTCTTGCGCGGCTGGCTATGCTGGAAGAAGCAGAGAAAACTGAAAAGTTTGCCTATGCCTTGTCTCGGATTCTGCGTTATATCCTTCGTAATATTAAGAGTACGGTGAGAATTGCCGAGGAAATCGAAATAATTCGTGACTACCTCTTTATTCAGCAAGTGCGTTTTACTGACCGGCTTAGTGTTCACCTGAGAATAGATGAACATATTTACGATGGTCTGATGCCCTGTATGGTACTCCAGCCTCTGGTGGAAAATGCTGTTGTCCATGGTTTGGAACCTCTTGAAAGAGAAGGAATGCTTGAAGTTTCCGGAGAACGAAAAGGGGAATTGGTCTTCTTTGAAATTAAAGACAATGGGGTTGGGATGTCTTCTGACAAACTCAGGGAAATTTCTCAATTGAAGATAAGTCGTTCTGGCAGAGGTCATACTACAGGGTTGGGCCTTTTCAATGTACATCAAAGGCTTCAGCACTATTTCGGGTCGAATTCTGGTCTGGAGATTCAGAGTCAGCAAAATAAAGGCACTTCAGTTAAAGTCTTTTTCCCCTATATACCCCAGTAAGGAGTGATTTTTCTTGTACTCCGTAATGCTTGCAGATGACGAAAGTCTCGAGAGGCAAGGGTGGCGCCGGATTATCGAAAAACATTGTTCAGAACGTGTCCGAGTGGTGGCAGAAGCAAAAACTGGTAGAGAAGCAGTAGAACAGGCCAAAAAAACTAAGCCCGACATTATCCTGATGGACGTAAAGATGCCGGGAATAAACGGGATTCGGGCCAGTAAATTGATTCGTGAGTTTCTCCCCACGGTCAGGATCGTGGTAATCTCTGCTTATGATGAGTTTTCATATGCTCAAGAAGCGCTCAAGGTCGGGGCAGTAAGCTATCTTTTGAAACCTGTGCAACCTGCTGAAATGGTAGACATCATCAGTAAGCAGATTGAAGAACTGGAAAAAGAGAGAAGGCAAAGAAAAGAGGAAGAAGCACTTCGAGCAATGGTTCAGAAGATGATGCCGTACATTAAGCTGGGGTTTGTTTTCGAGTGGCTCGCAGGAAATATGATGGATGCTACCGAGATTCGTGAAAGAGCGAAGTTTCTTGGTATTAAGCAACTCCCTCAAGTAGTAATGGTGATCAATATTGATAATTTTTTGCAGTATACTAGAGGTAAAGAAGAGATTGAGCGCCAGGTCTTAAAGCAGAAGGTATTTGAAAAGATTGCAGCCATAACAGAAGAATGGCATCAAAGTTTCTGCGTTCCTCTTCAAGGTGACAAATATGGGGTATTAGTGGCACCGCGTCTGGGAGAGGGCCCTGATGAGTTGCGGAAACGGACAGCACGCCTAGCAGAAGCTATCAGGAGACAGATAGAAGAAGACCCTTTTATTCCTGTTACAGTAACTATTGGAATCGGTAGAGTTTACCCTGATGTGACTTGCCTTCACATGTCCTACAAAGAGGCTCAAAGAGCACTGGAACATAAGTTGTTCACCGGAGGTAACCAGGTCATCCATATCGATGATGTCTTGCCGTTTGATGAGCGAATCCACTGTTATCCGTTTGCACTGGAAAAAGAATTGATGCTTAACGTCCGCATTGGTAACGTTGAACATGCTCGCCAGTGCCTGGAGAAACTACTGAATGAATTGTTCTCCAGAGCAAATGATCATCCAGGTGTTCTTAAAACCCGTATTCTTGAATTGCTGCTTGTCCTTTCACGGCAGGCAACCGAGAGTGGAGCTAATCCTGAAGAAGTTGCGAGGCAAAGTTTTGAGTATTTCCGGGAATTAGAAGAAGGGGAGAATTTGAACGAGTTAAGAGAATGGACTGTTGCCAAAGCAGAACACTTGATCAAGTTAGTTGAAAAAGCTCGTAGTCTCCGATGCCAAGACATTATGAAGAAAGTTTTGGCTTACATCCATCAGAACTATAACCGTGACTTGTCACTTGAAGAGGTAGCTGGAGCGGTGTATATTAGTCCATGTTATTTAAGCCGGATTTTTAAACAGACTCAAGGTGTTAATTTTATCGATTATCTAACAAGCGTGAGGTTAGAAAATGCAAAGCACTTGCTTCGGACAACCAGTGAATCTATTGCGGAAATTGCCAAGAAGGTTGGTTATCGAGACCCCAAGTACTTCAGTAGAGTGTTTAAAAGATATGAAGGATGTTCTCCAGGCGAGTATCGGAAAGGCAATTTTTCCACAGTAGTAGGAGAGAGGCAGTGATCCCATTTATTTGCTAAGTTGAGCTAATTGCATGAGTAGGTAGCCGTCCATGCAGGGCGGCTCTATATGTCTGTAACTAAAAAATCCAAAAATTTTTCTGACTCAAGGTTAAGGGGTGCGGAACATGGGTTGTGCCGATGGGTTGGAAAAAACCCTGTCACTAAGTAAGCGGGAAGGCAACTCGTAGGCAAAGGCATCAATGTTAACGGTGGTGTCTGAAGGAAGCCAGAAGGAAACGAGGAAATAAGCGCGCTCTCCCTTGTCTTGAAGACCCAGGATTATTTGGAAATTGCTTTCCGAAGCACCATGCGGATGTAGGTGGTGTAGCCCACGTCCAGCTTTCTCGCCGCCCTCTTGATGGCGGCGAGGTCTTCCTTCGGGATCCGGATGGAAACGTGAACCATCTCAGGTCGTTCGAATTCCACGTCCGTGTCCTCCTACTCCAGATCCTGGGTGTCTGTGCGGTCGAAGAACTCAGCAGTTTTTTCTACGAACTCACGAGAGCCTTTCAAGGTAGTACCTCCTTTTACCTGCCAGAGCCCTGATGACAGGCGAGAGCCGCTTCTTCAGGTGAAAGGTCTGTGTTGGCCTGAAGCACATATTTACCGTCGTATCTTGCTTCTGCTTTAACAGCATCTCTGTCAAGGCTGACAGCGGAACCACTGACTTTCAGGTAACGCCGGTAGCCTTTATGTCCGATGAGGGATTTGAGGCCGTTTGTTTTCAGCTTCTGTTCCAGCTTTTGCAGCATTTCCTCTCTCGCTAACCGCTTACGTTCTACTTCCTCTGGGTTGTAGCAGATAATGTAGCAGGTGCCTTCGTGTAGCACTTCCTTGACTTTAGGGTTTATACATCAACAGTGCTGCCGGGAAAAACCTGATTGAATCAACAGGTATCCCGTCACGAGTCATCATGTTCCCAATGATCACCTGTAATCTGTCTGGTCGGTGGTCTGATGATGACCGTATTCGGCAAGGTTCTCTGCACCTTTTCCTTCGAAGTAGGTGGAAGTGGTGTCCCAGAATACTAGTTCAAGTTCCAGGTTGAAAAGATTCTTTACTCTCTCGAAGAGCTGAACTTCAATCTTGTCCTTGTATTCCGCCAAGAAATCGAGCGACCTATAGAAGTGGTGCAGTTCCAGTTGCTCAAACTGCGGACGGTATACTGTTTCTTTCCACTTGGTAATACCCAGCTTCAACCTGGGATCGCAAAGTCTGTTCAAAACCATGGCAAAAACCGCTTCTTCAACATCCATGGCTATCTGGGTACTGGCGAGGAGTTTCTTCAGGATCCTGTCCAGTTGGAGGTGCTCTTCATCAGCCTTCTAAAAATCAGCACAGGACCGAGTTCCTTAGCCCACTTGGGGTCAATTGAGCAGGCCTGAGCCTGTACCCACTGCTTTTGGGAGTATTTGGCCAATCCTTCGATGAGCTTGTCGAGCTCACTCTCTTTAGGTTTTTCCAGGCGTCCCAGATTGGCCACGATTTACTGGCGCACTTTGCCGTTAACCCGCTTGCCCCGAACAATGTAGAGATATGTTCTGGTTGTGCCGTCTTTGTTTTTAAAGACTTTGGTTCTGACATATATGGCACTTTCATAACGTGGCATGTGGTTTGTGGCAAGCATTGACATCATAGGACGTAGCACAACGTTTGAAGCTTTTTTCAGATCAGGATCCCATAGTGGCGCGGT
>LGFL01000017.1 GCA_001508855.1 Thermoanaerobacterales bacterium 50_218 | reverse complement strand
TCATCGGTTTCTTCAAGGTGGCTTTCCCGCTGATGCTCGTTTCAATTGCCATCTCCCAGGTTTATCTCTTGATCTTCTTCCTGCGCTGAGTCTGCTTTAACAACGAAAAAAATAGAAAATTGCTACGAAGAGAGGGTGATTCAGCTTGGTGGTTCGGGAAGTAGCGAACGGAGTGTTTCTCATCGATGTCTTCGATATGGGAATTCCCAATAGAACGGCAGCTTATCTCGTTCGTGATGAAAAGTGTGTCCTCATCGATGTAGGGTCCGCAAGGAGCAAGGAACACGTAATCAATGGGTTGCAAGAAATCGGATTGAAAGAAGATGACCTTCATTTCATCGTCCTGACCCATATCCACATAGATCATGCCGGGGGTGTGGGGTGGCTTCTGGAGGACTTTCCGCATACCCGCGTAGTCGTTCATCCAAAAGGAAGTCCTCATCTTATCGATCCTGAAGGTTTGAAGGCGTCCACAAGGAAAGCCCGCAACAGCTATCCTTTCCATCCTTGTGACTTTCTACCGGTTGCTGCTGAAAAGATCACTGTGGGGAAAGATGGACAACAACTTCGCCTTGGTAAGAGGACCCTCACACTTATCGAGACACCCGGACATGCTCCCCACTGCCTTTGCATCCACGATGATCTCACCAGCGGGATTTTCGTGGGAGACTCCCTTGGGTTAAAGATTGACTACGTCCTCGAAGGGGACAAATACGAAGTAGCCCTTCCGGCGATGGTGCCTCCGCGGTTCGAACCACAAAAAGCCCTTTCCGCTACGGAGAAATTGGCTCGCTTTGATCCGGAGATCCTCTACTACTCCCACTTTGGGTCTACAAGGGATGTCCGGCGTCTTATGGAAAAGTACCGCGTTGCGGTTCAAAGAAGCCTCGAGATTGCGGAAAACCTCAAAAACAAAGAGGTGGATCGGGAGACTGCGTTTGCGCAAATTTACACCTGGATTTTAAAAGAAATCTTAGAAATACCTGAAGAAAAGTTCGAAAAGATTGGTGGAGAAATGAAGATTTCTTTGGAACTAAACACTCTTGGTCTTTTAGGGTACATCTTCAATAAGTAAGCTTATAAAGGTGCTCAAAACTGCAGAAGGAACTGCTTCATTACAAGCCAGTGGTTTTGATGTTTAAAAAGGAGGTAGCACCATGCGTTACGAGGGAACCATTTACCGGCCACCTAGTGAAGCTAAAAGTCTGATAATTCAAGCTACTGTTGGTTGTTCTCACAATGCTTGCAGTTTCTGCGTTATGTATAAAGACAAAAAGTATCGAGCAAGGCCTGTGGAAGAGGTTCTTGCTGATATTCGAGAATTGTCGCTGCTTTATCCGGAGGCTCGGAGAGTGTTTTTGGCTGATGGCAACGCTTTAACCATGGATACTGAAGCTCTTGAAATCATCCTTGATGAACTGAACCTACGCTTTCCGCGGTTAGAGCGTGTTGGGATTTATGCTTGCCCTCACGATATTTTGTCCAAAACTGATGCTGAACTCCGACGGTTGGTGGAAAAAGGCCTTGGTATTGTTTACCTTGGAGTGGAGAGCGGATCTGATGAGGTTCTGAAATACGTTCGTAAAGGAGCAACTGCTGAAGATATGGTGCGGGCGGGACGTAAGGCTATTGAGGCAGGGTTAGTCTTGTCTGTGACGATAATTCTTGGATTGGGGGGAAGGGACCGCACTTACGAGCATGCTCTTCAAACAGCCGAGGTCATCAACAAGATTGATCCTCACTATCTAGCCTGTTTGACGCTCTATATAGACCCGAGGGCACCTTTGGCTCGGAGAATCCAGAAGGGCGAGTTTATACCACTGACACCTTACGAATCTCTAGACGAGATGCGAAGAATCGTAAGCTCTCTTGAAGTGAGCTCATGCGTTTTTAGAAGCAATCATGCTTCTAACTACCTGCCCATTAAGGGTACGTTACCGCGTGATAAAGAAACCATTCTAAAGACTATTGATTCGGTTTTGGAGCGCAAAAACCCGCAAGACCTCCGCCCTGAGTGGTGGAGAAGCCTTTAGGCAAGGTCCGCCCCATAGGGTGAGAGGAAACTCTAATTGATTCTCGAAAGTTAGAGAATAGAGAATCAGGCAGGAAGGTGGAGCAGATGTTTCGGATCATGGTCGTTGATGATGAAGAGGCCCTCGTGCGCCTTTTGACTCACAATCTAAGGAAAGAAGGCTACGAAGTGATTGCTGCCTATGATGGTCTTCAAGCTCTGGAGTTAATCAAGAAGGAGAAGCCCGATCTGGTCATCCTTGACCTGATGTTGCCTGGAATTGATGGGCTTGAGCTTTGCCGTCAATTGCGCCGGCAAAATATCGATATCCCGATCATCATGCTCACTGCCAAGGATGACGAGATCGACAAGGTGGTTGGTCTCGAACTGGGAGCAGATGATTACGTAACCAAGCCATTCAGTATCCGGGAATTGATGGCGAGGGTTAAGGCGATATTGAGACGAACTCGTCAGAGCAGTTCCGAAAGTCAAGTAACGCTCATTCAGGCAGGCCCTTTTACGATCAACTTTGACACTTATGAAGCGTTTTTTAAAGATCGGCGGCTTGACTTGACTGTGAAAGAATTTGAACTACTGGGTTTGCTGGTCCAGGCGCGGGGAAGAGTTTTAAAGAGGGATTATCTGCTGGATACGCTCTGGGGGTATGATGTGGAAGCTGGGACTAAGGTTCTTGATGTTTACATTTCCAGACTAAGGGAGAAAATTGAGCCGGACTCTAAACATCCTCAGTATATCAAAACCGTAAGGGGAGTGGGCTATAAGTTTGACGTTGCGAACGAGGAAAAGTTTTCAGTTTAGGCTGGCAGTTTCTTTTATTGGGATAATTTTTCTAGCTCTTCTTTTGATGGGCGTTTTTTCTTTTCCTGCACTGAAGAGGGTTTACATATCTCATCTTGAGGAAAATCTTCGACAGGAAGCGCTTCTGATAGGGGAAGTGGTTAGGGAAAAGCTTCCTGACGAGAAGGCCATCCAGAATCTTGCTTTGCTCGCGGCAAGGGATACTGGTGCCAGGGTGACAATTGTTGATCAACAAGGGAGTGTTCTCGGTGATTCCGAGAAAGACCCCCGGCAGATGGAGAACCACGGACAGAGGCCGGAGATAAAGGAAGCTTTAGCCGGAAAAACGGGGGTGGCTCAACGCTTTAGTTCAACTTTGGGGTATCAGATGCTCTATGTGGCGGTTCCTGTGGAAAGCTCGGGAGAGGTCAAGGCAGTTGTGAGAATGTCTCTTCCTCTTAATGAAGTTGCCAAACTTCAGTGGTATCTTGCATTGATCCTGCTGATATCTTTCCTGATGGCCGGTGGGGCTGGCATTTTTGCAGGAATTGTTCTGGCCAGAAGGCTCACAGCACCTCTGTGTGAGATGACCGAGGTTGTCGAGGATATGGCCTCGGGGAACCTTGAGCGTAGGGTCTACTACCATGAAGATGATGTTATCGGGAAGCTTGCCAAGTCCTTTAATCGGATGGCTGATACTCTTGCCGCCAAGATGCGCCAGATTTCCGATGTTACCAACCGCTTAAAAACAGTGCTTAATACAACAGGGAATGGCTTTTTACTCATTAATGGAGCAGGGAAGGTGGAATATGCCAATCCTGCCTTTGTGAGGATTTTCAGAATACCCCCTGATACTTCCTTATTAGGCAGAAATTACTTGGAGGTCGCTGGCTGCTACGAACTGGCTAGAATTGTCGAAGCCGTCATCTCAAGTAAGAAGCCGCAATCAAGGGAAATTACCTTATATGGCCGTGGCGAACAGGTACTTGCAGTCCAGGGAGTGCCTGTACTGGATGAGGGTGATTTTTTAAAAGGTGTCCTGCTTGTTGTCAATGATATTACCCAGTTGAAGCGGTTGGAGCAGGTGAGAAAGGATTTCGTTGCTGATGTTTCTCACGAACTGAAAACGCCGATCACCGTGATCCGCGGTTTTGCAGAAACAATATTGGAGGAGCCCGAGAACACCGAGGCAGTTACCGAGTTTTCGCGGATCATCTACAATGAGGCTGGGCGGATGGAGAAAATCATCAAAAACCTTCTCGATCTGTCCAAACTGGAAACAGGGAATGTGCAGTTGAAAAGAGAGCCTCTAAGTCTCAGGTCGATTGCTGAGGAAGCAGGACGGTTCTTGAAGCAAAAGCATGACTTTTTCCTGGAGTTGCAGGGAGACGGGGTGGCGATGGTCGACTATGACCTCTTCTTACAGGTCTTTCTCAATCTTTTTGACAATGCTATAAAGTACTCGCGCCCGCCTGCCAGGATTGAAGTCAGTTTTGAAGAAAACAAGAGTAAAGTTTTTGTCAAGGTGAAAGACGAAGGCATTGGCATTCCGGAGAGGGAACTCCCGCGCGTGTTTGAGCGCTTTTATCGGGTTGACAAAGCCCGCAGCCGGAAAACAGGAGGAACGGGACTGGGACTGGCAATTGTCAAGCATATCATTGAACTGCATGGCGGAGAAGTGGGTGTGCAGAGCAGACTTGGACAGGGAAGTGTTTTCTATTTTACAGTGCCGACGATGCTACCGTGTGGTCAGAACGGATAGCGGTTGTCTTGCGCCATTTTGGGTGGCTGTTTACTCGGCCACTTTTTTAATTTTTTTAACTTTGCGCTAACTTGTTTTTAAGAAAATCAGGATTGGGTTTTTACTTTGGGGTATTAGGCTAAGAGTGGAAGCACCGGTGCGTCCAAGAACCATCCAGAAATTTGAGGGGGTATACTGTTGTGAAAAGGTTGGGAGTGATTATTCTGTTGGTTTTAGGTCTTTTTTTGCTGTTTCTGCCAGGTTGTGGGAAATCGTCAGTTGAACAGGAAATAACTATTGCCGGCTCTACTTCAGTGCAGCCATTGAGCGAAGTTCTGGCCGAAGCCTTTATGGAAGCTAATCCTGGTTATAAAGTGTCAGTGCAGGGTGGCGGTTCTTCGGTGGGTATTGAACAGGTGGCAAATGGAACTGTGGACATTGGCTCCTCATCTCGGGAACTTAAACCAGAGGAAAAGGAGCTGGGCCTTAAGGAAATAGTGATCGCCAGAGATGGTATTGCAGTTATCGTGCATCCCAGTAATAAGGTGGAAGACCTGACCCTAGAGCAGATCCGCGGTATCTTTGCAGGCCGCATTACGAACTGGAAAGATGTGGGCGGAGAAGATGGTAAGATCGTAGTGATTAATCGTGAATCAGGGTCTGGGACGAGGGGAGCATTTGAAGAGATCGTCATGGATGGGGAAGAGCTTGTCGAGAGTATTGAGCAGAGTTCCAACGGTGCCGTCCGAGCTGCTGTTGCCTCCGATCCCAAAGCCATCGGTTACGTCTCTCTGACCGCTCTTTCTTCTGATGTGAAGCCCCTTAAGGTTAACGGAGTTTCACCAACCCCTCAAAATATAAAAGATGGCAAATACCCGATTGCTCGTCCTTTTCTCTATCTTTTGAAAGGTGAACCAAGTGATGCTGTGAAGGCCTACCTGGATTTCATAAAAAGTGAAAAAGCCAGGAAGATCATTGAGGAAGAAGGTGTGATACCTGTTAATTAGTGGTGATCAAGTTATGATGAAAAGTGCTGATTTTGATCAACTCAACCACAGGGGAGAGGGGAGATTTCCACCTCTTCTCCTGAATTTCAGAACGATAAGCCGCAAGATTGCTTCGGCTACCTTTTTCTTCTGTGCCCTTTTTGTGGTGGCTACTGTTCTATCCATTGTGGTCATGCTGGGTGTGAAAGCAGTTCCCTTTTTAAACCGCGTGGGAGTTTGGACGTTTCTTACGGGAACCGAGTGGAAACCTTTACGCGGTCATTTTGGGATAGCACCGATGATCGCAGGGACGGCTTACGTTACTCTGGGTGCACTAATTCTGGGGGGACCTCTGGGGTTGGGAGTGGCCGTTTTCTTAGCTGAGCTGGCCCCTTCGCGAATTAAAGAAATTTTGAATCCATTAATTGACCTCTTGGCTGGGATACCTTCCGTTGTTTACGGATTCTATGGAATAACCGTAATTGTGCCCTGGATACGCAGGATATTCGGGGGTCCTGGCTTCAGTGTGCTGGCGGCAAGTGTAGTGCTCGGTGTGATGATCCTTCCCACTATCGTAAATGTAGCTCGAGAGGCCATTGCTGCAGTTCCTGACGATTACAGGGAAGGTTCTCTGGCTCTTGGGGCCAGCCGCTGGCAGACTATTTTTGGAGTAGTGCTACCTGCTGCCCGCTCGGGAATAATCGCGGCCATAATCTTGGGCTTGGGAAGGGCTTTTGGGGAGACCATGGCCGTGGTGATGGTTGCAGGGAACATGGTGGCGTTTCCTAAAAGCATTCTCGAGCCTACCCGGACCCTCACCAGTAATGTGGTGCTAGAAATGGGATATGCTACTGGAGACCATCAGGCCGCTCTTTTTGCTACCGGTTTTGTCCTGCTCCTCTTCATCCTGACGCTGAACCTGGCGAGTCACTGGTTGACCAAAAAGGGGGTCAGTTGATGAGAAAAGAGATTGATGCATTTCTCACTGCAATTGTAGTAATGGGAAGTTTACTGGTCGTGGGGATTTTGATTGCTATTGTAACTCAAGTCGTTGTTTTAGGGCTGCCGGAGATAAGCTGGGAATTTCTTGCTACCGAGGCTGCTGCTGGAGGGAAAACTGGAGGCATTCTCAACTCAATAGTGGCCACCTTGCTCATAACTTTTATTGGGATTCTGATCGCGGCTCCCTTGGGAGTGGGGAGTGCTGTCTATCTGGAAGAATACAGCACTTCTAACCGTTTAAACGGAATTATCACGATGTCAGTAGAGACGATGGCCGGAATTCCCTCTATAGTTTACGGACTTTTCGGATTGGTGTTTTTTGTGATCATGTTAGGGTGGGGTTGGTCGATCCTGGCAGGTGGATGCACCCTCGCTTTGATGGCATTGCCACTGATTATGAGAACGTCTCAGGAAGCCATCAGGGCTGTTTCTAACGAGTATCGCGAGAACAGCATGGCACTTGGTGCCAGCAGGGAACAAACCCTTTTTCGTCTCGTTCTGCCTGCTGCTTTTCCTGGTATCCTAAGCGGTATTGTTCTCTCAGTAGGCAGAATTGCAGGTGAAACCGCGGCCGTGTTGTTGACTGCAGGCAGTGCACTGGGGATACCGCGTTCGCTCTTTGATACAGCCCGTCCATTACCGGTTCACCTTTACATTCTGGCTTCTGAGGGGATTTCGATGTCGAAGGCTTACGGAACAGCACTCGTTCTTATTGTGCTCGTTCTGGTTTTTAATTTTTGTGTTTACAGATTGAGAAAAATCCTGAGCTAGAAATTGTAAACATAGGGAGATGGGTGGTCGAGAGTGAGTGAAGAGAAGATAAAGATTGAAGTAAGGAACCTTAACCTCTTTTATGGCACATTTCAAGCACTTCGTGACATCAGCCTGCAGATACCGGAAAAAAGAATTACTGCTATCATTGGTCCTTCAGGATGTGGGAAATCCTCTTTTCTGCGGACGCTAAATCGTCTCCATGATCTTATTCCCGGGGCGGTTGTCAAAGGTGAGGTTATCCTCGACGGGCGAAATATTTACACCGATTCGGTTGATGTCGTTGAACTGAGGAAACGCGTCGGGATGGTGTTTCAGCGCCCCTGTGCCTTTCCGATGTCTGTTTACGATAATGTTGCCTACGGGCCACGTCTCCATGGCGTTAGGAGAAAGCGGCAGCTTGACGAGATCGTCGAGAAGAGCCTGAAAATGGCTAATTTGTGGGAGGAAGTAAAGGACAGGCTTCATGAACGTGCCCAGAACCTGTCGGGAGGACAACAACAGCGTTTGGTGATTGCCCGGGTGCTGGCGGTGAATCCAGAAGTCATTCTCATGGATGAACCTGCTTCTGCTCTTGACCCTATTTCTACGGCGCGCCTGGAAGAACTAATTATCGAACTTAAAAAGAACTACACCATTGTGATTGTGACCCACAATTTACAGCAAGCGGCTCGAGTCTCTGATTACACGGCATTTTTGCTCAACGGTGAGCTTGTGGAAGTGGGCCGCACTCAGGAGATTTTTGTGAATCCAAAAGATAAAAGGACCGAGGATTATATTACTGGACGCTTTGGGTGAAGGAGGGTACTCGATGTCGGCAAAGCCTGGCCGGCATCGGGAGAAAACTGGAGAAAATGGAAAGTGAAGGAGGGTTCTCGATGTCGGCAAAGCCGGAGATAAATGAGCTAAAGAGCGAAGTCGTGAAAATGGGGACACTGGTTCAGGAAGTCCTGCAAAAGGCAATTAAAGCGATGGCGGACAAGAACTTGGAACTTGCTTCTGAGGTGATTAAGGACGATGACCTCATCGATGAAATGGAAATGGCGATAGAACAGAAGTGCTATTCTCTGATTGCTTTGAAACAGCCGATGGCGAGTGATCTGCGGGCAATAGCAACTGCTCTTCGGATTATCGTTGACCTCGAACGGATGGGAGATCACGCCGAGAACTTAGCTGAGATAACTATTGCCCTGATAGATGAGCCGTACATCAAGCCTTTGATTGACATTCCTCATATGGCCAAGCTTTGTCAGGAGATGTTGAGCGAGGTTTTGCGAGCTTACGCCAGGGGAGATAGTAATATTGTGGACAATTTAATCTCAATGGAGCGGCAGGTGGATGCACTTTACGATCAAATTTTTCGCGAACTCCTGGTTTACATGATGGAGAACGCAAAGAATATCACCCAGGCGACGAGATTGTTGCTGGCAGCAGGGCACCTAGAGAGGATTGCTGACCACATCACAAATATTGGTGAAATGGTGGTTTACATGGTAGAAGGAAGGCGTCTTGATATCAATCGGATGGCCCGTCAAGCTGATGCAAATAGTGGATCTCCATCATAATGTAAAAACATTTAGTTTCCAGGATCTTGTATTGACCTAACTTATATAGATATGTTATTATCTATAAAAAGATGACTCATTCGCAAAACAACTTATTACCCTCCAGAAGACCTGCTTCTCTTCGCAGAACTTAACCACTTCTTGAAACCCCTTAGATGTCTCGCATCCAAAATTAGTCCTCACCTTCAAAGAGAACCCCAAGCTATTTTGACAGCATCAACTGAATCCCCCTAAGGTCTTCTTTTGTGGCTTTAGTAGGAATGTATAGGATCGTATGTGATTAAGGAAAAATGCTAGGGGGTGGGATATCGAAAGGTGAATTAGAAAGAGTGTCGATATGTTGAAAAGGTATGGGTTTTGAAAAAAAATACCTTGGAAGGAGGGCCTTAATTTGAAAGGAGAAACTTTAGTAAACCTGATCACAGAACTGAAAGAAAAAGAAGCCCTGAACCTGGTCAAGGAAATGCTGGATGCTGGCACTGATCCCCTGAAAGTCGTTGAGTATAGCCGGGCGGCTGTAGAAGTAGTAGGGAAACGGTTTGAAGAGGGTCAGTACTTCCTCCCCGAACTGATCATGGCAGGAGAAATCATGAAAGGCATCTCAGAGCTTTTGAAACCTGCTATGCGACAGGAAGCAGAGGTTCCCAGGATCGGTAAGGTTGTCATCGGCACTGTAGAAGGAGATGTCCACGACATCGGGAAAAACATCGTTGCTTTTTTGCTCGAGGCTAACGGTTTTCAGGTCTACGACCTAGGTGTTGATGTCCCAGCACGCCAGTTTGTCGACAAGATCTCTGAAGTGAAACCACAAGTTGTGGGGATGAGTTGTTTGCTCACAGTGGCCTTTGAGGCAATGAAGCGGACCGTGGAGGCAATTAAAGAGGCTGGTTTGCGTGATGCAGTAAAGATCATGGTAGGAGGAAGCCCGGTTAACGAGCAGATTGCGGCTTATGTGGGGGCTGATGCCTATGGTGGCGATGCTCAGGAAGCTGTAGAGTTAGCCCGCAAGTGGTGCGGAGGTGGTAAATAATGGATAAGGTAAAAGAAACGCTCCAAAAGTGGTGTGAGGTTCAGGGTATCGAGTTTTCCAGCGCCGAGGCTGAAGAAAGGTATAAAAAGACAGTGCAGAGTGTTGCTGATGTGATTCAGCTTAAAACCCCTGCCAAGATTCCTGTATACCCCTTCAATGGTTTTTTCCCTGCCTACTACGCTGGATTTACTCCCAAAGAGGTGATGTATGACTTCGACAAGGCCGGCTTGGCATGGGAAAAATACCTCAGGGATCTCCAGCCTGATCTCTATGTAGGACCGTTTATTGTGTCCTCGGGAAAGGTGCTTGATATAGTTGGCTATAAAATCTATAAGTGGCCCGGAAACGGTCTTCCCGACCATCAGTCATACCAATATATTGAAGCAGAGTACGTGAAAGCCGAGGAATACGATGATTTGTGCACTGACCCTACTGATTTTATGCTCCGGAAATACCTGCCGCGTGTTTTTACGTCATTTGAGGGATTTGCTTCACTGCCTCGTCTCTTTGAACTTCTGGAACTCCCACTGGTTGGGCCGCACTTCATTGTTTATGGAGCCCCTCCTGTTAAGAGTGCCTTAGAGGCAGTTATTAAAGCTGGTGAGGAGGCTCTGCGTTGGGGTGAGTTTCTTGGTTCCTTCGGGATGCGGATGGCTTCTTTAGGTTTTGTCGATCCTACTGCAGGCATGAGCAAGGCACCTTTTGATGTGCTCGGAGACACCTTCCGGGGCACGCGAGGAATCATGATGGACATGTTCCGCTGTCCGGAAAGGCTCCTTGAGGCTCTCGAGAGGATCACCCCAATAATGATCCAGATTGGATTAGCTGGCTTTAAAGCCACGGGGAAGCCTTTTGTTTTTATCCCCCTGCATAAGGGCGCGGACGGCTTTATGTCAGACTCTCAGTTTAAGGAGTTTTACTGGCCGACACTCAAAAAATTGATCCTCGGTCTTGTTGAGGAAGGGGCAGTACCATTCCTCTTCGCTGAAGGCGGCTATAACAGTCGGCTTGAGGTGATCAGGGACATTCCCAAGGGCACGACAGTCTGGCTCTTTGATGAAACCGACATGGTTCGGGCAAAAGAAGTATTGGGTGATGTGGCTTGTATTGCCGGAAATGTTCCGATATCCCTTTTATACGCAGGGACACCTGAGGAAGTAAAAGACTACTGCAAGAAACTGATCAACTCTGTAGGCAAAGACGGGGGATTTATCTTAGGAAGTGGTGCGGTGCTTGATGAGGCTAAGCCGGAAAACGTCAAGGCAATGATTGAGGTTGCAAAATCTTAGAGTCCTTTTGTGAAGTGTTTCTGATGGACTTGCTGATGCCTAATAAATAGGCGCGGGGGAATCTCCGCGCCCAGCCCTCTTATCAAAAAGCGCTACTTTTCACAGCTTTGTCACAGAAAGTGGGGGAGTGTGGAGGTGCAAGAGCGTTCTGCTTTTTTACCTGCCTACTACCGTTTAGCTGAAGATCTCAGGGCGAAAATTGAGCGTGGGGAATTTAAGCCAGGAGACATGATTCCTTCGACAGCTCAGCTTGCCCGCCAGTATGGGGTTAGTCCGATGACTGTTCGCCAGGGACTGGCATTGTTAGCGAAGGATGGTTATATCAAGACAGTGCAAGGTAAAGGCAGTTTCATAACTGTCCCTCCTATAGATACACTTGTATTGCGCTTTGTAGATAACTCTCTTTTAGGGGAAGACAGGAACATTAAGGTGAAGCTTTTGAACCTCAACATAGTTGCTGCAGATTCTGGAGTTGCGGAGAAGCTCGGTGTCGAAATTGGTGCAAAAATCATCAAGATCAAACGTGTTTTGTCCGGGGATGAAGGGCCTATTGCTGTTGATTCTCGATTTTTACCCTACCTTAAAGGTGTCCCTTTACTGGAAAAAGAGATCGCCTATGCTGCTTTTCCAGAAGTAGTTGCCCGTCATACCGACGTTTTTCTGGCAAAGAGCAGCTTAGAAATTTCGGCTTGTGCTTTGTCACCAGAAGAGGCAGAATTGTTAGAGGTCCCGGCTGGTTCTCCAGGACTTCTTTTAGAACAAATAATATATTCCAACAATAATCGTGCTATTGGATGGTCGAAAATGATCTGCAGGGGTGACCGCCTAGTGTTGAGAGCTACTTCTCATCCTCGTTAAAGAGGGGCGGGAATGTGCGGAAACTTCTTATTACTGCGATTGCCAAAATAAATGAAGAGAAAACACTTTATTTGGTGCGCCAAGCTTTGGAAAAGGGAATTGAACCATTTACTATTCTGGAGGATGTCAGAAGAGGATTAGAAATCGTCGTTGAGATGTACAACCAGGGCAAGTACTTTCTTGCTGACCTGGTGATGGCGGCTGAAATATATAAAGAAGCACAGCAAATCGTCCTTGGACCTCCTCAAGAAGGGGATTCTGAGGGCTCCTTCCAGATTGTTTTCGGGACAGTTAAAAAAGACATACATGATATCGGAAAAAATATTACCATTGTCACCATGCGTCAGTATGGTTTGAGAGTTCTTGATCTTGGGGTAGATGTTTCTCCTCAGATGTTTATCAATGCTCTAGGTGAGACTGGTGCTTCGATTCTCTGTATGTCTTGTTTGATTTCAGAGGCGTATGATTCAATAAAGGAAACAATAAAGTTGGTGAAAAAGGAATTTGCTCATAACCGGCCAACCACCATTATTGGTGGCCGGGTAAATGAAACGATTTGTAATTACACTGGTGCTGACTACTGGGTGAAAAGCTGCATTGACGGTACCTTTTTGTGTCGTAAAATCTTGGCAGAGCATTGCAGCAGTTCTACATTAAATCAGTAGAAAGAGAGGTATCCTATGAGTTCGGTAGTTGTAGCATGCCAGACTCTCAGTGATGAAGTTAAAAAAGCTTTGGCAGAAACAGGGGTCGACCATCCAGTTATTTGGATCGAGTCAGGGCTTCATAACTATCCAGAGACCCTGCAGAAAAAGCTCCAGGAACAGATCCATAATATATCGAATGTGGAGAATATTATTCTTGTCTACGGATACTGTGGTAATTCTCTTTTGGGTTTATCTTCCCGGGAAGCGCGGCTGATTATTCCTCGGGTGGATGATTGTATTTCCCTGCTTCTCGGGTCCTACCAACGAAGAAGGCTTCTCATGCAGGGAGCTGGCACCTACTTTCTTACTAGAGGTTGGCTTGTTAATGAAAGCAACATCATCAAAGAATACGAAACCTGTGTCAGCCGCTATGGGAAAGAGAAGTCACAGCGCATTTTTAAGATCGTGCTGGAGCATTACAAGCGTTTAGTGCTTATAGATACTGGAGCCTATCCTCTCGATGACTGTGTCGAAAAATCATCTTCCTTTGCCACCCAGTTGGGTTTGGAATATCGGATTGTTCCGGGATCTTTGGAACTCCTCAAAAAGCTTTTGACTGGTCCCTGGGACGATGATTTCATTGTTCTCCCCCCTGGTAAGGAGTTGTCTTTGGACGATTTTCGGCTCGATGTAGCCAGTTCTTTATCTAATCTTACCCTGTTTGGTTTTGGCAGATGAGGAGCTAAAAAGTAGTGGTTTGGACAAAATCGGGAAAAGGAGGAATTACTTAACAAATGATTATTATTGGTGAGAAGATAAACGGGACCTTAAAAGCGGTGCAGGAAGCAATTGAAACACGGAACAGCAGTTACATTGCCGAGTTGGCAAAGCGGCAGGCAGATGCTGGAGCAGATTACATTGATGTCAATGCAGGCACTCCTCCAGAAAGAGAACCCGAAGATTTAAAGTGGCTGGTAGAAGTGGTTCAGGAAGCGGTAGACACTCCTTTATGCCTTGACAGCCCCCGGCCGGAGACCTTTGCTGAGGTCTTGCCGCTATTAAAAAGGCCGGGCTTGTTGAACTCAGTTACGGCTGAACCGGGGAAACCAGAGAAGGTTTTCCCCCTTGCCGCCACCTACAAGTTTGGAGTAGTGGCACTTACCCTTGATGAGCGGGGAATCCCAAAAGATGCTCAGACGCGGGTAGAGATCGCCTCAAAGTTGGTTGAGCAGGGCGCAAAATACGGTATCCGCGAAGAGGACATCTATGTGGATCCACTGGTGGTGACCTTGGCAACTAACCACACGGCTGCGAAGGTCTTTGTAGAAGCTGCCCGCGAAATAAAGAGGCGCTTCCCGGGGGTTCACATAATCTCGGGACTCAGCAACGTATCTTATGGGCTTCCTTACCGTCGTCTGATCAACAGAACGTTTTTGGTTCTCGGGCGTGCCGCTGGGATGGATGCTGCGATTATTGACCCTCTCGATGAAGAGTTGGTTGCCACTATATGGGCTACTGAACTTGTCTTGGGTGAAGACCCCTACTGTCGCAACTACCTCCAGTACTACCGCAGGCGAGAGTCAAAATAAAAAATGATAACCTGAAGGATTTTTTCCTCCCTCTGCCGTAAAACTTTTCAGGCAAGAAATAGGCGGAGGGATTATTTTTGTTGTTTTGGAGACGCTTCAGCCTACTTCTCGTTTTTCTGACTGCTGTTTTTATCTTGAGCTATGATTTGTGGTACTTTATCCTTCAAGAGGCAAAAGGTGCCACGTGGTACGAGGTCCTTTTGAAAGACGGGATCATTATTGATGGTACTGGAAAGGAGCCGTACCAGGGTGATCTTCTGATCCGGGGTTCAAAAATAATAGCTGTGGGCAAAGACCTCAATCCTGGTCCTGGAACCCGGGTTGTCGATGTCCAGGGAAATTTTATCCTACCTGGCTTCATTGAACTTCACCCAGGGCTTCTTCCTACAGGGGCAGAGCAAGAGAAGTGGATCAGAGCCGGAGTGACGACAATCATCGGTGGTGATGCTGGGTTTTCTCCCATTGAATTAAAAGGATATCTGGAAAGCCTATCCCAGCAGCCTCCTTGTTTTAACTACGGAATGCTTTTTGGGTTAGGGTCATTGAGGGCTGTTCTAGAGAAGGATTCTCAACAACCTCGGGAAGGTGCTCTCGAAAAAGCTGGGGAAATCGTGAAAAATGCCCTTGCCGGGGGTGCCCTCGGCCTTTCTCTTGACCTCGATTCTTTTCCTGGTGGGTTGTGGGAATGGGATGACTTGCAGAAGTTGTTATATACTATAAGCCGGGAAACAGATGGAAAAAATCTCCTCGTTGTCGGCTTTCCTGAGGAGATCGTGTTCCGAGAAGATGCTTTCCAGCACATTCTCTGCCAGGTGCTCAGGCAACCTTCAGGATCTTCCCTTGCTTTCCACCTGCGCAACTTCAGGCTTCGGAGGGGTGCTTCTTCTGTAGCGGTGGCTGCAATCAAAAAGTGTATGCAGGAAGCCCGTGCCGAGGGTGTCCGGGTTAGCGGAGATCTCAATCCTTTTGGCTTCACTGGAGGTCCTTGCTATCCATTGGCCGAGGCTGCAGAGCGCTTTTCTGGTGAAGACCTGATTTTCGCCAAGGTTCCTGAGGACTTACGGGAGATCGCCGGGAAGAGCGTGGCGGAGGTGGCACGCTGTCGCGGGGTTGCTGTACCCGCACTGGTGGATCAGTTGCGAAAAAGGAATATCCAGGTGGAAGTGGTCGAAACAGGGGCTGAACAGGAGTTTTCGGAACTGCCTTTCTTCTGCTGGCAGGCTGTTTATACTGGTGGGGAAAGGGGAGTTGACCCTGACGAGGAGCCCAGGCCGTATTTCAGCATTTTTGAGGATCGACCGATTTTGGGAATCACAAAATTGGAAAAAAAGGTTGAAAAGCTGACTGCACTGCCAGCAGAAATCTTCGGCCTGGAGAAAAGAGGAGTGATTAAACCAGGCTATTATGCCGATCTTCTAGTGGTGCGGCTTCAATCAAATGATTCAGACTACTGCCTGGAGCATGTTCTTGTCAACGGTAGATTCGTTCTCAAAAATGGGCGATTCACTGGGATCTCAGCAGGTCGTCTCTGCTACTAAAAGAACTCCAGAGGAAGATGCGGAAGAGGAATTAGGGGAAAGCGAAAAGAATATGAAAAAAAGGGGGAGGGAGAGGCTCATTTTTCCTCAGGACAACGAGTTGATCGGAGAGCTTCGGGAACTTAACACCTTTCTTCAGGAAAGAAACAGGGCGAGGGGAAGCAGGGAAGGAAGAAGGCTTCTGGCAGGGAGGAAAGGGAAGTTTTTTCCCCTGCGGAGGCTGCAAAAAAGCGAAATCCAGGAATTTTTCCAGGATGCGCCACTCGTTGGTGTCGATGGTTCCCTGAATACTTTTGGGGCATCATTTCCCTGTCAGGTGACCTTATTCCGGGCCCTCGCCAAGTCCAGCAGAAAAGAGCCTGGAGAAGGGGAAATTTGGGCTGCAGAAGTCTTCTCACCCCTTTTGCCTGATCACCAGAAAATGGTTGAAGAGGAGCAAAAGATGGGGCTCGGAATTGAGGAAGCGCTGGCGAGAGTTCGCTGGAAACTTCTGGCTTCTCTGGAGGTCAAAGTGGGGAGGAGAGCACTGGAAAAATTCCGACCCCGCATGATCTTGTGGGATGGGGCCTTTGCCAGGCTGGAAACCCACGCACCTGAGGCTTGGAAAGAGTTGCGGGAGCGTGCCCTCAGTGAAGGTGTGCTGATGCTGGGGATAACTGAAGAGATTGCCACAAGTGTTCTCTCCAGGCAACTAGAAATTCCTGCAGAGGCAAGCGGGTTGACTGCGGATAGAGAGATTTTATTTGACCTGCTCGACCCTGGAGAGGCTTTCTATCTCGAAGAACAAGAGAAAGAAGGAAAAGGGCGGGTTTACGTCCGCTTTTCCTGGCATCCCCAGGTGATCGCTGTTGATTACCTGCCTGAGCAGGAAGAGGTGCTACCGGAGGCGCTCAGCTTTCTCTACACGATTACTCCATCCCGCGGCCGGGGTTTTCCTCTCTGGCTCGATGTTGTTGATGCCGAGGTACGTCTGACTGCTGCCCATCTGGAGGGATTTCTGGCAGCTCACCTCGACCCTCACCTGGTGGAATTGTTTTTACGGCCTTTGCGCTGGCAGCGGGATTACTAGGGGGTGTTTGTCCTGTGCAGGTCGTTGGAGTAACTACCCAGCAGCACGTATATGTGGCTTCGAGAGAGCGGAGGTTCCGGATCAACGAGATCTTGATCATTGAGGATGCCGAACATGGGTTTCCTTGCGGAGAGGTTGTGGAAACCAGCTCTTTCAACAGGTTTATTCCCTTGAGCCTGGAGCGCAACCCGCTGGTCGATAGGAAGGTTTGGGAAGGTTTGGAGCAGGTGGGGTTTAGCCTTGGTGACGAAACGATTCACCTGGCGAAAGTGCGGATTCTGGAAGACATTCCTTCCCCGGTCGCCGTTGGTGCCAGTGTTCGTGTCCCCACCTTTGAGGAAGTGCGGGAGCTTCTTGTTCCTTGTTCCCCTAAAGAAGGACTGGTGATGGGGGTGATTCTCGGCACCGAGGACTTGAGGTCCGGACTGCCTCCGGAGTTTGAAGGAATCGCTCCTTTATACGAAAAGGGGAAGGGGATTCTTCCTCAGAGTGGTGTTCCCTTCATTTTTGACCACAAGGCGATGCACGAGTATCCCCACATCGGCATTTTTGGAGGGTCTGGTTCGGGGAAATCTTTCGGGATGCGGGTGATTCTGGAGGAACTGCTGGAGAAGAAGATTCCTGCTCTTGTTTTCGATCCTCACTATGAGATGAGTTTCGCTACCCCTTTTGAGGGGATGCCTGAAGAGTATGCTGATGCTTACGCTTCCCGCACCGAGATCCTCACCGTTGGCCGGGATACTGGGGTTTGCTTCGAGGATCTGACGAGCAATGACCTCTCTTCACTGCTTGCCGCTGCCGGGGGAAATTTTACTGAAGGCATGGATAATGCCCTTAAAACGATCCACCAGGAAGGAGATTCTTTTGTAAGTTTTTCGCAGAAGCTGGAAGACCTGATCGGTTTAGCAGAGCGGGAGGAGGAAACGAGGGAGACGATCCGCCAGAAGTTCGGAGAAGGGTCTCGTTATGAGAGAACCCTTGAGGTGATGTCCAGGCAGGCAGGCCATCCCAGCAGCCTCCGCGGAATCCGCTGGCGGCTCTACCGCCTCCACAGAGAAGGGATTTTCCAGAAAGGCATTGATCCCATTGTTGCTTCCTTGAAAAAGCGCCGCCTTACCGTCGTCCGTGGGCCGATCTGGTTGCTTACGGTTTTCAGCGCCTATCTGGTGAGGAAGCTTTACCGGATGCGGCGCGATTACCTTGACGCGATGCAGCGGGGAGAAAGTCCTCCAGAGAAGTTTCCCCCATTTCTAGTGGTCACTGATGAGGCCCACCACTTTGCACCACGGGGAACTGAGATCACGGCACCGGCGCGGGGCATTTTCCGAGAGGTTGCCCAGGAAGGGCGGAAGTATGGGGTGTTTTTGATTCTGGCCACCCAGCGCCCGGCCCTTCTTGACGAAACTGTTACTGCCCAACTGAACACCAAGATCATCTTCAGGACGGTGAGGGCGACTGATATCGGGGTGATTAAGGAGGAAACTGACATCACCAGGGAAGAGGCGGAGCGCCTGCCTTACCTGAGTTCAGGAACCGCTTTCGTTTCTTCAGCGGTTGTAGGCAGGACGGTTGCCGTGCGCATCCGTTGCTCCCGGACAAGGCCGCCCCGGGCTGTCAATCCTTTCGCTGAGCTGGAAGAAGATTTCGTTGCCGCCCAAGAGGAAATCTGGCGGGTGTTGGTTGATTTCTTGCCTTTGGAGATCTCCCAGCTCAATTTGCACTTACCTGAACTAGAGAAGGCCCTCCAGAGGCCGGTGAGCTTTGCCGAGGTTCAGGAGTGGCTCGAGGAGTTTGCCCAACAAGGAAGGCTGAAAAAACAGGAAGGGCCCTTCGGTCCCACTTATTTAGCTGTTAGGAGTTGAGTAAAAACCTTGAATACTGCTGAATAACGGTCTTGTGTCTGTTGACCGTGAGTTTCAGCAGGGTGAAAAAGTTACCATCTGCTGAGTTTGCTCGAAGATAAGGTTCGACCAGCTTAGGTGAAAGAGGAGAGAAGAATGAAGTTTTTGTTCCTTACAGATGACCACAAGCGGGGAACAAACCCGGCGAATCGAAAAGACCATTTTCCTGCCACACTTGCCCTGAAGCTGCGCGAGGTAGTGGAGATTGCCTGTGAGCGGGAGGTTGATTATGTCCTCCATGGCGGCGATTTCTTTGATGTTCCTGCACCTTCTTTAAGTGTCTGCGCCGACTTCCTGGAGATTTACCAGCGATTTCCCGTCCCTGTTTACGTGGTCCCCGGAAACCATGACTTGTTTGGCCACAATCCGTCGACTTTGAACAGGACGATGCTCGGCTTCGTTTCCCGCCTGGGAATCGTCAGACTGCTCGGAAGGGAGCCTGTTTATCTGGAAAAAAACGGCCTCAGGGTACAGTTGACTGGTCAGGGTTATCACTATGACATCGACCGCAGGGACCCTAAGGAAGACTACGTTGTCAGGAAAAGGGACTGCGACTATGCCATTCACGTGGTGCACGGGATGCTCCTTGACCGCCGCAGTTTTCCTGGCCCCTTCTACACCCTGATCGAGCAGATCCTGGAAACAGAAGCTGATTTCACCCTTGCTGGTCACAACCACCTGGGCTTCCCCGATGTGGCCAGTGATGGGAAATACTTTCTGAACCCGGGTGCTCTGGCCAGGCTTTCCAACCATCCTTCAGAATTGACCAGGCCTGTGCAGGTGCTTTTCCTCGATCTTTCCGGAAGCACCCCATATCTGGAAAAGATCCGTTTGCAGAGCGCTCCACCTGGTGAGGATGTCCTCGACCGCAGCCGTCTGGAAGAAGCCACTTTCAGGGAGCAGCGGCTGGCCAGTTACCTTGCCGAGGTTAAGTCTGCTGCTTCTTACCAGTGGACTGATGTCCGGGCACTTATTGAGAAGATCGCCCAGGCAGAAAAGCTGGAACAAAAAGTTCGGGACGAGGCTTTGCGGAGGATCGCCCTTGCCGAGGAAGCGCTTGCCTGTGGGGAGGGTGAGGAACAATTTACTTGAAGAAGCTCACTGTGGAAAACTTCCAGTCTCATGAGCAATCAGAACTTGAGTTTTCTCCGGGCCTCAATGTGATCGTTGGCCCCTCTGACTACGGAAAATCAGCCCTGGTGAGGGCTTTACGCTGGCTCTTCTACAACGAACCCAGAGGTGCTGAGTTTATCAGGGTCGGTGCCAATCACTGCAGGGTCACCGTCGAACTCGATGACGGCACGAGGATCTCCAGAACACGTGCCCGATCCGGAAGAAACCGCTACCTTCTCCAAAGACCTGGAGAAGAAGAACAGGTTTTTGAAGGCTTCGGGAGTGAGGTCCCTGCGGAGATCGTTGAAGCTTCGGGCATTAGGAAGGTTTTCATCGATGACCGCCATAAAGTAGAGCTGAACTTTGGAGGCCAACTCGAAGGCCCTTTTTTGCTTGCCGAGAATGCGGCCGTCAGGGCCAAGGTGATCGGTCAGCTTGGCGGTGTCCACATTATCGATACTGCCCAGAAGTCGGTGAGTTCTGATTTGCGGCGGATGAGAAGCGAAGAGAACCAGCTTGCTCAGGAGATCGAGAAAGTGACAGAAGCCCTCCAGGCTTATGACCACCTCCCCCAGTTGGAGGAAAAAATCAGCAGACTGGAGGAAACCATCCTCAAGCTCGAAGAGCTGGAAAAAAAACTCTCGGTTTTGAGCGAACTCGAGTTGCAGTGGAAGTATCAGGAATCTGAGTTGAAGAAGCTCCAGATTCTTCTTGAGCAACTTGCTGATGTTGAGGAAATCGAAAAACTGACAGGACAATTAGAGGCCTCGCTTTCCAGGTTCCGGGAGCTGCAGCAACTGGCAGTAGAGTTGGCAGAAGTAGAGAACCGGCTGAAGCAGGCCGAATTAGTGCTCCGGGAGACAGAACAGGTCTCAACTGCTGAGAAGTTGGCTGGGGAGGTGGAGGAGCGGTTCCGGAGGTGGAAAGAGTTCGGCGATGTCGCCAGAGAACTGGCTCTCATCGAGAGGCAGCTCCAGAAGATGGAGAAGGTGGCTGAACGCACAGAGGTGCTTCCTGAGGCTGAGGAAGTTGTGTCCAGATTCGAAGAACAGGGGCGGAAGTTAGCAGTATTTGAAGAACTCTACAAGGAGTGGCAGAGTTGGGAGCGCAGTTATCAGGGAGTTTGTACTGCTGCTGCCCGTTACCAGAAGGAAATTGAAGAAAAGCTGGTCGAGTTCCGCCGCCTTTTGATAAAACTGGGGAAGTGTCCTGTTTGCTTCGGGGAAATCACCAAAGAGGCTGTTGCCCGGATTCTTGCCGAGTTTCAGTAATTTGCCATGTAAAGGAGGGAGAGCTTTGCAGGGGAGAAATCAGGAGCAGGTGCACTATGAGAAACAGGTCAATAATCTTAAAGAGGCTCTCAGGAGGGCGCGTGACCTGAGGTCTCGAGCACTGAGTCAGAAGGAACTTCTCGAACAACAGAGAGAGAAGCTTTATCAGAAAGCACTGGAGTATGGGGTAAAGCCAGAAGAGTTAGGGAAAAAAATCGAAGAACTGAAACAGGAAATGGATCAACTCCTGGCAAAAGCCCAGCAGATGATTCCCTGGGAACTTTTGAAAAAGGAGAATCAAAAGTGAGCGGTCTGGATTCTCTGAAGAAGACCTACAAGGAATTACTAGCGGTTTACAACAGGCAGCGAGGAGAGCAGAACAGGCTTCTGCAGCAAAAAAGTGAACTGGAGAAGCGTCTCCAGGAGGTCCGCCAGGAAATCGAGTGCCTGGAAAAGGTGAGTCTGCTGCTGTTAGAGGCGGCCAGGCATGCCCGCGAACAGGGACGGCGCCAGGTGGAATTCATGGTAAGTCAGGCGCTGCAGTTTGTTTTCGGTGGAGACCTCGAGTTCAAGGTTGTGGTTGAGGAAAAAAGGGAGCGTCCCGAGGCCGAGTTCTATGTTTGTTCGACATATGGTGGGGATTTCAAGGTAGAAACTACCCCTCAGGATGCCCGCGGTGGGGGAGTGGTTGATGTCATCTCCCTAGCTTTGCGTCTGGCTTTGATTCATGCTTTGAGACCCCAAGTGAAGGGGCCTGTTGTCCTCGATGAACCGGCAAAACATGTTTCTGTAGAGTTTTCGCCCCAAGTTGCCCAGTTCTTGAAGAGCGCTAGCCAGAGCCTCGGGCGCCAGATCATCATGGTTTCCCACAACCAGCACTTAGCCGATATGGCGGACACTGCCTATCTGGTGGAAATGCAACAAGGTAAGAGCAGGATTAGACGCATCTGCTGAGAATTGGAGGGAGAGTCAGTGAATGTTTGGCAGGCGGTTGTGTTGGGGCTGGTGCAGGGCTTGGGGGAGTTTCTGCCGATTTCCAGTTCTGCCCATCTGGTGCTTGTTCCCTGGCTTTTCCAGTGGCACGACCCTGGGCTCACCTTTGATGTCGCCCTTCACCTGGGCACACTTGTTGCCGTTGTCGCCTACTTCTGGAGAGACTGGGTGGAGCTTCTAGTAGCGGCAGTCAAAGAGCCTCACTCGCTTCAAGCCCGTCTCTTTTGGTATCTTGTGGTGGCTTCGATCCCAGGTGCTGCCATTGGTTACCTTTTTGAGGATTGGGCAGAGACCGTGTTTCGCAACCCTGTTCTGATTGCTGTGATGCTGATCATCATGGGGCTTGTGCTTTACTCGGCCGACCGTCAGGGAGTGAAGAAAAAGGGGATCGACCAGGTGAATTTCTGGCAGAGCTTGATCATCGGGTTTTCTCAGGCTCTGGCGATCATCCCGGGGGTTTCTCGTTCTGGGATAACGATTAGTGCGGGTTTGTTTACTGGCTTCCGCAGGGAATCTGCCGCCCGTTTTTCCTTTCTTCTTTCGGTCCCGATCATCTTCGGGGCCGGGTTGGTAAAGTTCCCGGAAGTGATCAGCAACCCGGGGATGTTGACCCTGCCTTTTATAACCGGTATTGTGGTTTCTGCTCTTTCAGGTGCTGCCAGTATCAGTTTCCTCTTGAAGTACGTGCAGACTAAAGATTACCTTCCTTTTGTCTGGTACCGCTTCTTCCTCGGTGCCCTCGTCCTCCTCGTTTCATTATTCAGGGTTTTGGGGATCAACAGTTGGTGATTTCGGAAAGAAGATGTCGTGACAAAAATGTTTGCTGGAAAAGGGCAAATATGGACACAGAAACGAAAAATGCTCCAATGAGGGAAAACAGGATACGTGCTAACATAAAAGCAGAAGATTACAATATGTCTTGAGGATACGGTGAGCTTCAGGGGGCCTACTCATACGAGTGAAGAATTTTCGCATTCTGTGATTGATTCTTTAATCCAGAAGAAATTATGGCATAATACCTATGAGAGTTCCAAAAAGTTAGAAACCTCCTCAGCTACCTCTGAATTTTGGCAGCCAGTAAAGTCCCAATTTTTTAGCATTAGCCATTAATGATGTCAGAAGGAACTGGAGAAGAACCTACAAGTTTATTTCCGCCTTATTTGGCAAAGAGAGATAGAAAGAATGTTTTTTTATTGCCTTATACTGGTTAATGCCGCATATCTTTATTTCTTCCCCCCCCCTCTATCTTTGTTTATTTAGGAGATGAAATGAGATGAAATGATTAGTTAGTAGCCGCCGCGAACAGGTGGCTTATTTTTTTATTTAGGCTTTATTTAGGCTCGCAATCTAAGACTCCCGAATAAGCTACCGGCGTGGACTACGCCCATAACTGCGAATCACCCGATGTCAAAAAATTATACTTGATGAGGTAAAAACATTTCACAAGTGCTTAAGAAAATCGGCAGGCTGAGGGGAAGAGATGTCAAAGAGGTAAACAAGAGGATGTATGTAGAGGGGGGGATAGGCGTAGACAGTTAGGTGTAGTGGAGTTAGCGGGTGGCAATGTTGTTGGGAGTAGCAGATAGGTAGTTGAGGAGGTGTAGGTATGGAGAATGGAGCGATACTTCCTTTGGAGGAATTGAGTTGTGACAGGCTTTATTCGCTTTTTACTGAGAGTGAGAAGCTTTTGGGTGTAGCCTCGAGGTTTCGGGAGGTTATGGATCAGAGTTATGTTCGGCGTCAGATTGTTGAAGTTGTGGAGGCCAATTATGATCTTGGGAAGGTAGTAGAAGTATTTGAGATTTTTGGTGGTTACATTAATCGGAGTTTTGGGATTTACACAGAAAAAGATGGTCAGAGGAGCAAGTATTTTGTGCGGAAGTATAAGAAGGAGATTAAGGAGAAGGAGATTCAGTTTGAGCATGCGCTTATAGATTTTTGCATAGCTAATGGACTTGATGTAGCTGCGGCGATTATTCGGAACAAAGAAG
>LGFL01000016.1 GCA_001508855.1 Thermoanaerobacterales bacterium 50_218 | reverse complement strand
CTGTCTTCCTGGCGGCTAAGGCAAAGCATGCACCTGTTAACGCCTAAACTTAATCATACGAGCCTATTGACATAGAGGGTCTTCTTTGTAACGCACTACCTCAAAGCGCTCCAGTTTCACCGGCTCATCGGGACGGATCCCGGCCTTCATCTTGGCGATGCGGATCTGCTCTTCAACAGTATCAATTCCCTCAAGGTTAGGCAACAAAAGTCCCTTCCTTCCTTTACTGCTGACGATCACCCCGTATCTTTTGGGGTCAAGATCTTTCTCACTGGCAACAGGCTCTGGTGGTGTAAGCACATCAACCGAGATCTCCAATTCCGGTAGTTCATCGAGTTGGACAGGCAAAAACCTGGGGTCACCCACACCAGCGCTGACGGCGTTGTGGATGATCTCAGCGGCAATGTTCTCCCGTACAGGCTCGATCGTTCCGATGCAGCCCCGGAGCTGACCGTGCTTCTTCAGGGAAACGAAAACACCAGCACGCCCTTCCATTCCCTCAGGAACCGGGTCAGGCACAGGCATTATTTTCCCGGTCCTGAGGTAATACTCCAGACTCGCCCGCGCCAGCCGAACGTGAGGGGGATCCTCCTGAGGGTCCTTTCCTTCCAGGCAAAATTCAGCAACAAGGTAGCCAACACCAAAGGGCCCCTCATAGGAATAGATCCTGCTCTCCACCTTTTGACCAGAAAGAGCCCCGAGCAAGATGATGATCGGCCTGAGGCCGCATTCCCCGGCCCGCTCGATGAGGTCCTCGGGGAGGTTAAGAATCCTGTCGACATCCATCTGGGAAAGCGCTTCCTGAATGATCTCGTCAAATACTTTGCCCTGAGGGTCATAACCAGCAGGCGCCCCCGGGATCAGGCGGTGGGAAAGGTCTCCACTGGCCACCAGGGCAACTCGCCTCTGTGTCGCCGCGCAGACGCGGGCAACCACCTTTCCGAACCGGAACAGCTTCTCAAAAGGCAAGAGGCTGATTCCGAAGGCGACCAACTTGGCCTCTACACCTGCTTCCCGGAGGTAATAAAGGGGGACCATGATCCCGTGGTCAAGAGTATCGTCGTCAACTCTGACCACACTAATCCCCTCCTTCTCCGCTTCCCGGGCAATGGCTTCAGCAAGCTCACAATCGTTCTCAGCCTCAAAGGCGAGTTCAGGGGCGCCAAAAGCAGCAAAGCTTCCGTACAGCTTCCGTCTCCCCAGATATCCCTCGGCATCACGCAAAAAAACACCATGAGGACTGACAAAAACCAAGGTGTCCGGTTTAGCAAGAGCAGCCCTTTGTGCCCACTCCCTCATCGACTTGATCGTTTTCTCCACTTTCCTCAGTTCATCCCCGCTAACTCGAAGGACAATGAGCGGTGGATGAGGAGCGAGACCGGCGAAAACGAGCACAGGAGACCACCATCCTTTCTAAATTTTCCTCAACGCACCTCACAGTGGTCGACAAAGCTGTTCTCCATTTTCCTTCTTAAAACCTCGAACTCAGAGTCAGAAAAAGTGGTCGCTTTGAGAAAGCTTTGATCAAGGGTTTTCGAGGGAACAAACTTTTGGAGCACGTAGCACCTGGCACCTGCTATTGTCTTGCCTATTTCTAGAATATCCTCAGGAGATAACAACTGGCGTGCTACTGTTGTCCGAAACTCGTAAGGAATCCCTGAACTCATCACCATCCTGATGCTTTCGAGGATCTGCTGTGGGTCGATCCTTGCCCTTACGACCTCCTGATACTTGCTCAAAGGTGCCTTCACATCCATGGCAATGTAGTCAAGGACTCCTTCGACGATCAGTTTACCCAAAACCAGTGGTTTGCTTCCATTGGTGTCTAGTTTGATCAAGTAACCCATTTCCTTGATCCTGGTGATCACCTCGAGGAGGTCTTCCTGAATCGTGGGCTCACCACCGGTGATCACAACGGCATCGATCTTCCCTTTGCGCTTTTCCAAAAAGGAGAAAATTTCCTCCAGTTCAATTAAGGGACCAAAGAGCGCCGGATCAACGAGTTCTGGATTGTGGCAGTAAGGACACCGGAAATTGCACCCCTGGGTAAAAATGATCGCCGAGACCTTCTCAGGGTAGTCAATCAAGGAAAACTTCTGAAATCCACCGATTTTCATGAAAATCCCCCAAGTTTTTAGGCAATCCTGAAGGTTTTTCTTAGCTTAAATTCCTCTCTCTTACCTTCATTCCACTGATTCACCGGACGCAAGTAGCCGACCACCCGAGAGTAAACCTCACATCTCGCCCCACAGGTGGGGCAGGTCTCGCACTCCCCGGCGATGTAGCCGTGGGAGGGGCAAACACTGAAGGTAGGAGTGATCGTGAAATAAGGCAGACGGTAGTTTTCGCAGATCTTCCTGATCAGGTTTTTGACACTCTCCGGATTAGAGATCTGTTCCCCAACGAAGATGTGTAAGACCGTGCCTCCGGTGTACTTCGTCTGAAGCTCGTCCTGGAGGTCGAGGGCCTCGAACACGTCGTCGGTGTAGTTGACGGGCAGTTGGGAAGAATTGGTGTAGAAAGGCTTCGCTCCTTTCCGGTATTCCTCCTCATTGGCACAGATGATATCGGGATACTTCTCCTTGTCGATCCTGGCGAGCCTGTAGGAGGTGCCTTCGGCAGGGGTCGCCTCCAGGTTGTAGTTGTTGCCCGTTTCCTCCTGGAACTCCAGGAGCTTCTCCCTCATGAAGTCGAGCACCTTGAGAGCAAACCTCCTGCCTTCCTCGGAAGCGATGTTCACCCCCAAGAGGTTCAAGCAGGCCTCGTTCATCCCCACCAGTCCGATCGTTGAGAAGTGGTTTTTCCAGTACTGGCCGAACCTTTCTTTAACACCCCTCAGGTAAAACTTCGAATACGGATAGAGGTCCTTTTCGGTGAACCTTTCCAGAACCTTTCTCTTGATCTCCAGGCTTTCTTTCGCCAGGTTCATCAGTGCCCCTAAGCGCTCCAAGAAATCATTCTCATCCTTTGCTAGATACCCTAAGCGAGGCATATTGATGGTAACCACACCGACAGAGCCGGTCATCGGGTTCGCTCCGAAGAGGCCGCCACCCCTCTTCTCCAGTTTCCTCAGATCCAGACGCAGCCTGCAACAGTTGTGAGTGATGTTACCGTCAGAATGGACGAAGTAGTGATTCCTTTCCAATTCGATGTCGTAAAAAGTTTGCTCTTTGTCAAGAGTTTCTTTTAAGACCGTTTCCACGGGAACGACAGCAAAGTCAGCATCCCGCAGAGCCTCGACTTTTTCGCTAGAGAGTTCCCAACGGTCGAGGGTCGCAAGTCCTACTGTCCGGCATCCGTAACACTGGTAGAGCATCCTACCTGAAGCATCTCTACGGTACTTGCAATCAAGCAAAAAAGTTGGAATTGAATTGTGCAGAGAATCCCTGATAACCCGGCTTCCATTGGCACCTCGGCCTAGAGTATGCTGAACTCGAATCACCTGAGACCTCTCTCTGGTCCTGTAGGTGGTGCTAATTCCTACAAGCTGCATCAAGAGATTGAGTTCCCGAGAAAGAGGTTCATCATTGATGTGAATTTCTTGTCCATCCTTATACCCGTCACCGTCGAAAAAGCCTTGCAGGAACGCCAGGATGGTTTCCCGAGAAGCATTCCAGACCCAGGCAGGAAGACGCTCATACTTGCAAAGATCGTATTCTTCCCTCAACCTACGGGCAAACTCTGAGTTGTAGACATAACCCCGCAGGGACCGCTCGTAGCGCGAGTCTTTAGTGAACTTCATTTCGTAGCCGAGATGCTTACTCACGAAACACCGAGCTCTCTCGATAACCTCCCGATCCTGGGTGTTGAAGGTAATCTGAATACCCCTCACCCGTTGCCCGGGGTATCGGCTGTCGTAAAGATAATTACCGTCAGCAACAAAGAGCCCCATAAACCAGGCGAACTCAGGATCGACGGCCTCATCCCCTAGGACCGAGGAGGCATCTTTGAGAACAAGGAGAAAATCTCCCTCGCCAATCTGGTCGGCCCTCCGGAAAGTGATCCCCTGCTCTGTGAAGACAGCAACAGGATGTTCTGGAGAAACTCGCATCGTCTTGCCATCCTTAGTCCGGATCGTCACGAGATTTCTTCCGCAAGTCCGGAGAAGTCTCCGAACCGGTACCCACTCGAGTTTTCCTGTATTGGGGTTGAGAGACAAAGCTTCTACACCAGGTTTGCACACTGACCACTCTTCGTCCAGCTTCTCACCACAGAATGCTTCGTAGAACTCCCCAATCGTCGTCTTTCGGATCTTCCCATCAAATCGGTAGAGAAGAGTCTCCTCTGGAAAAAGACACATGCTGCGAGCGTCTTCTGGATTCATGTCCGAGTTGATGAAATTAGAAAAGTAGGGAATCCCGTACTTGGCAGTGACCTTCCAGAGCAGCTCGAGCTTGGGATCATCCCAATCAAAGTCCTTGGTGATGTTGTAGGTGGGAATCGGGAAGGTAAAGACCCTCCCTTTAGCGTCCCCTTCCATGAGGACTTCCAAAAACGCCCTGTTGAGCATGTCCATTTCCTTCTGGAATTCTCCATAGGTGGCCTTCTGGAACTCGCCACCGATGATCACCGGGGAGTTGGCGTACATTTCGGGAACCTTCAAGTCTAAGGTCAGATTTGTGAAGGGCGTCTGAAAGCCAACTCTTGTGGGGACATTGATGTTAAAGATGAACTCCTGAAGGGCCTGCTTGACCTCGGTGTAATCCAGACCATCATACCTGATAAAAGGCGCCAGAAAAGTATCGAAATTGGAGAAAGCCTGTGCCCCGGCAGCCTCCCCCTGGAGGGTGTAGAAAAAGTTAACGACCTGACCAAGGGCACTGCGGAAATGGCGAGCTGGTTTACTCTCGACTTTTCCAGGTGCTCCTCTGAAACCATCGAGAAGCAATCCTTGCAAATCCCACCCCACACAGTAGACAGAAAGGATGTTGAGGTCATGGATGTGGAAATCGCCTTCTGTGTGGGCTCTTCTGATTTCCGGGGGATAGATCTTGTTCAACCAGTAAACCTTGCTGATCTCTGAAGAAATGTAGTTGTTCAGGCCCTGGAGAGAATAGGTCATATTGCTGTTCTCGTTTACCTGCCAATCAAGTCTTTCGAGGTAGCGGTCAACAAGTGTGACATCAGCCCTGGAAACGATTTCCCTGATCTTGGCGTGCTGGTCGCGGTAAAGGATGTAGGCCTTTGCCGTCTTTTTGTAAGGAGACGAAAGGAGAACCTCTTCGACGATGTCTTGGATCTCTTCGACAGTGGGTGTTCTCCCGATGATCGTCTGCTGGGCGAGATTGAGCACCCTCAATGTGAGCCTTTTGGCAACCTCTTCTCCGAACTCACCCGTGGCTTCTCCTGCCTTCCTGATGGCATTGGTGATCTTCTGGGAGTCGAAATCAACCACCCTACCGTCTCTTTTTACTATCTTGGTAAACACCTCAATTATCCCCCTTTTTTACTTTCATTCCAAAAGCTTAAGTTCAGTGTCAAAGCGGGTAAAATAAAAAAGACTACAATAATGGTCTCAACGAAGGGCAATATATTTTAAAGAGGAAAGTCCTCTTGAGACAGTATGGCATACTTACCGCAAAGTTGCAAACAGTGGCTGCGAAGGAAACCCTACACTCCCAAGAGAATTCCTAATATAAATATAAATTTTTCAGACTCAGGAATCCAGATAAACAAACCAGGCAGTTCGGGGGTTAATGACCAAAGAAGGGAATGGAAACTCATGAAAAACCGGAAAATAAAATTGTTCCTCGGAGGAATAGTTCTTCTTTCTTTCCTCATCGGAATTTGCTTCTACCCACAGATGCCAGACCCGATGGCCACACACTGGAACGCCCGTGGGGAGGCAGACGGCTATATGTCGAGATTCTGGGGATTGTTTCTGCTGCCCCTGGTGTTAGCAGGAACTTACGTGCTCTTCCTGGCCATCCCTAAAATCGACCCTCTGAAGGAAAACATCCAAAAGTTCCAAAAATACTACTACGGCATGTTGATGATTCTCTTCCTGTTTCTTTTAGCCATCTATTTCCACCTAATCTTGTGGAACCTCGGGGTAGAAATTAGCCCCAACCTGATCATCCCGCTCTTACTTGCTCCTCTTTTCTACTACATCGGAGTTCTCTGCGAGCACTCCCGGAGAAACTGGTTCATCGGGATCAGGACCCCCTGGACACTGAGCAGTGACAAGGTCTGGGAAAAAACTCACTCACTCGGAGGCAAAATCTTCAGGGTCAGCGCCCTCCTCGTGCTCTTCGGGGCAGCTTTTCCCGACTACGCCCTTTACTTCATTCTGGTTCCCGCGATCGTGGGAACACTCGCCGTGATTGTCTACTCCTATATCATTTATAAGGAAGAATCTCCCTGACTTCTTCACCCGCAAAGTAGCGGACCACCCCGGCGTAAATGCACCAGGCAACCTTACTCTGGTAGCGGGGGTCTTTCATCAAGATTTCTTCTTTAGGATTAGAAATGAAACCAGCCTCGACGATCACTGCGGGCATCTTGACCTTCTTCATGAGGTAGAACTCCTCGGGTTTAACCCATCTCCCACTATCCCCCAAGGTCTTGATTAGTTCTTCTTGAATGAGGCAGGCGAGGCGTTTGCTCTCTGGAGAAGCAGAGTAGTAAAAAACCTGGGCCCCCCACCAGCGAGGAGAAGGGAAACTGTTAACATGGATGCTGATGTAAAGGTCGGCACCACAATCATTGGCGATCTTGGCGCGGGCATCTAAATCACCCGCCTGTCTGCTTCCTTCGGATCCCGGTTTGCTCAGGTCATAATCCCCTTCCCTGGTCATTACTACAGTGGCACCCGCTTGGATCAGGAGTGCCTTCAACTTCTCGGCAATCCCCAGGTTAATGTCCTTTTCCAGCACTCCGGAGCGGCCTACCGCACCAGGGTCAATACCTCCGTGACCGGGGTCAACGACAATCACCTTTCGGGCCACAGACCAGGAAATCGCCTGGATCACCCGTTCCTCATGGTGGTGCTTGTAAAAAGGATAAAAAATTCCCCCAACAAGAAGAAGCAGCAAAGCGAACGTAAATACAAAGCGGTGGCCGGGGTGGAAAACACCAAAAAAAATAAACCCTCGCAAAAGCCGATCCTCCCAGAGCGCTTTTCCCCCAAAAGACCTTCATGCCGCCCAGAGCGAGCGCAAGGATGAACTGGATCAATTCTTCAGTGCAGGTATGCCTCTCTGCTAACAATGTTATGCAATCCAAACCGCAATTATATCTGCTTAAAAAAATAAAGTGACGGAGGTACAATCCGTCACTGGAATTCCGCTAACGCTTGGAGTATTGGGGAGCTTTTCGGGCCTTCTTCAGACCGTACTTGCGCCTTTCCTTCATTCTTGGGTCTCTGGTCAAGAACCCGGCCTTTTTCAGCGTTGGCCGCAAGTCGGGGTCTGCTTTCACGAGGGCACGTGCCAACCCCAGTCTTACCGCCCCAGCCTGACCACTAAGGCCACCACCACGAACATTGGCGATCACATTAAAGCGCCCGGTATTTTGGGTGAGTTCCAAAGGCTGCCGGATGATCGTCTGTAAGGTTCTAGTAGGGAAGTACTGATCTGCAGGCTTTTTGTTTACGATTATCTCACCATCTCCTGGAACAATCCACACTCGGGCGACCGCAGTCTTGCGTCTCCCTGTCCCATAGTAGCGCACCTGCTCCAACCGTCCCGCCTCCTTTCCCTAGTCCTTGATTTCCCAGGGTTCTGGTTTTTGGGCCGCATGGGGGTGATCAGGTCCCCGGTAAACACGCAGCTTCCGGAAAATCTTTCTTCCCAAACGGTTGTGAGGAATCATCCCCCAAACTGCTCTCTCTATTGCCCGCTCAGGCTTGGTTTTCAAAAGAGTGGCGTAATTAATCGCCCGCAAACCGCCGGGATAGCGCGTATGCCAGATAAACATCTTTTTTTCCGCTTTCTTTCCCGTTAACCTTACCTTCTCCGCATTAACGATGATTACGTGATCCCCGACATCAATGTGGGGAGTAAAAATCGGCTTGTGCTTTCCCCGCAACAGGCGTGCTGCTTCACTGGCCACCCGCCCGAGAGTCTTCCCTGCAGCATCAATTACGTACCATTTTCGCTCCACTTCCTGTGGTTTGGCCATGTACGTCTTCATTTTCCTTGAACCTCCCAATCCTCATGACCGCATTTTCGGTCAGCAGGTTTTATTCTAAGGAACAATCCCTCAAGTGTCAAGAAAAAAGCAGAGAAAAGTAGGGCGAACTCTCGATTTCCCAAAGATCCCTATCATCTATATAGTCCCCAGGGTAATACACCCGAACCAGGTAAAGGCCCTGCGGGGGGGCTGCAGGACCCCCAAGACCGCGCCTGCGTGTCTCCAAGATTTCCCGCACTGCCTCTGGAAGCAATTTTCCCCTGCCAACTTCCAACAAAGTTCCCACCATCAGGCGCACCATCTTGTAGAGAAAACCGTCTGCGGTAACTGTAAAAACAACAAACCCTCTTTTGCGTTGTACCTTAAAGGAAAAGAGGTGTCTGGTGGTGGTTTTGGCACTACTCCCAGAAGCAGAGAAGGACCGGAAATCGTGGACTCCTTCAAAAAAAGCGGCTCCCTTGGACATCAAACCAGCGTCCAGGGGAACAGGATAGTGAAAACAATAATTGCGAAGGAGAGCTGAAGGTTTTTCCTGGTTCCATACCACGTAACAGTACTTTTTGGCAAGAGCACTGTACCTGGCATGGAAAGAAGGGTCGACCTCTTCAGCTCTGAGAACAACGAGATCAGGTGGCAGGCAACCATTCAAGGCAGCCGGAAAACGGGAAGCAGGAATTGACGCCGAGGTGGCAAAATGAACCACCTGACCAAGGGCATGAACCCCGGCATCAGTGCGCCCCGCACCGTGCACCTGGATTTCTTCTCCGGTCAAATTCTTGAGAGCGTTTTCCAGAACCTCCTGAACGGTGCGTAGCCCTGTCCCTGTCTGTTTTTGAAACCCGTGAAATCCACTGCCATCGTATTCCAGAACCAGCTTCAGGAAACGCATCACCTAAACCAGTTCAACAATCACCATCGGCGCCCCATCACCGCGCCGGTAGCCGAGTTTCGTGATCCTGGTATAGCCACCTGAACGGTCAGCATAGCGGGGAGCAATTTCATCAAAAAGTTTTTTGACAACTGTCTCATCCAAAAGAAAAGCCAGCGCCTGCCGACGGGCGTGGAGGTCTCCTCTCTTCCCCAGGGTAATCATTTTATCCGCCAGTTTCCTCAGTTCTTTGGCACGCGGTTCTGTCGTCTCGATGCGTCCTTCCCGCAAAAGCGAAGTCACGATGTTGCGAAGCATCATCTTTCGGTGTCCTGACTTGACTCCTAGTTTGCGATACATAAAGACTCCACCTCACTTTTCACTCATCTGCTTTTCTCAACGAAAGCCCCAATTGTGCCAGCTTTTGATCGACCTCTTCCAGTGACTTCTTGCCGAGATTGCGGACCTTGATCATCTCTTCTTCGGTCTTTTGCACGAGGTCGCCGACAGTGTTGATTCCCGCCCTCTTCAGGCAGTTGTAAGAACGCACCGAAAGGTCGAGTTCCTCAATAGGCATCTCTAAAAGCTTGCTCTTCTCATCAGGTTCTTCTTCCGCACTCTCTTCAGCAGCTTCTACTTCTTCGGTAAGGTTGACAAAAAACTTCAGGTAATCGGTAAGAATCCTCGCAGAAAAGCTAATCGCCTCTTCAGGTGTGACCGTGCCGTTCGTCCAGACCTCCAGGATTAGCCTGTCGTAATCAGTGACCTGACCCACCCTGGTATTCTCAACGGTGTAGTTCACCTTGCGGATTGGCGAAAAAATGGAATCAACCGGAATTACTCCGATCGGTTGGTCGCTTTTCTTGTTCTTCTCTGCTGGAACGTAACCTCGCCCCTTCTCTACTGTCATCTCCATGAACAACCGGCCATCTGGTTCTAGGGTTGCTATGTGGAGGTCTGGGTTGACGATCTCGATGTCTGCTCCCGCAATTATGTCCCGCGCACAGACCTCTTTTTCACCCTCAGCTTCGATGCGCAGAATCTGGGGCTCATCTACGTACATTTTGATGGCAAGCTGCTTGAGATTGAGGATGATCTCAGTGGTGTCCTCCCGCACACCAGGGATGGTGCTGAATTCGTGGAGAATACCATCGATCTTCACCGAGGTCACCGCGGCACCAGGAAGCGAGGAGAGGAGCACCCTCCTTAAGCTGTTGCCCAGAGTTGTTCCGTAGCCTCTCTCCAGTGGTTCGATGACAAACTTCCCGTAGGTTCCGGCTTCGTCTCGCTGCACACATTCAATAGTCGGTTTTTCAATTTCCAGCACTGGACAAACCCCTCCTTTCCCAGCTCATTACCGGGAATAAAGCTCAACGATAAGGTGTTCTTTAATGGGCACATCAATATCTTCCCTGCTGGGAAAGCCCAGGACGCGCCCACGCATGTTCTCCAGATCCAGTTCCAGCCAGGGAGGAGGAGTCTTGTGTGCCGCCGCTTCTGCCAGTTCTGCAAACCGCACTAGATTCCTGCTTTTTTCAGCAACAGCAATCTCGTCTCCAATCTCCACAAGGTAGGAAGGAATGTCCACACGCTTTCCGTTCACAGTGATGTGCCCGTGGCGGACAAACTGGCGTGCCTCAGCCCGAGATGACGCCAATCCGAGCCGATAAACCACATTGTCCAGCCTGCGCTCCAGCAATCGGAGGAGATTTTCCCCTGTCATCCCCTTTTGCCTTTCAGCCATCTCGAAGTACCTGCGGAACTGCCGTTCCAAGACACCGTAGATGCGCTTCGCTTTCTGTTTTTCACGAAGCTGCATTCCGTACTCAGTCATTTTACGCCTCACTCTGCCGTGCTCACCAGGAGGATAATTCCTCCTTTCGAGGGCACATTTGTCGGTGTAGCAGCGATCACCTTTCAGGTAAAGCTTGATTCCCTCGCGGCGGCAGAGCCGGCAAACAGGACCTGTATATCTTGCCATGAATCTTGTCCCTCCCTGAAGTTCGAGTTATACCCGTCGCCGTTTTGGCGGACGGCAACCATTATGCGGAATCGGAGTCACATCTTTAATCATATTAACCTCAAGCCCTGCTGCTTGAAGAGACCTGATCGCTGCCTCCCGTCCACCACCAGGTCCTTTGACATAACACTCCACCTGCTTCATCCCATGCTCCATCGCCGCCTTGGCAGCAGCCTCGGCAGCCAGTTGGGCAGCAAAAGGAGTCCCTTTTCTTGTCCCTTTGAACCCAACTGTACCAGCACTCGCCCAAGCTATGGTGTTCCCTGCCATATCGGTGATCGTGATGATCGTGTTGTTGAAAGTAGACTTGATATGGGCAATCCCGTGTTCCACATTCTTGCGTTCCCTGCGTCTCGGTCTTGTTGACTTTCTTGCCACCTTCTTCCTCCTTCCCTAATTATTTCTTGCGGCGGACACCAACGGTCTTTCTGGGACCCTTACGAGTTCGGGCATTAGTCCTCGTTCTCTGCCCACGGACCGGGAGGCCACGGCGGTGGCGCAGGCCCCGGTAGCACCCAATTTCGATTAACCTCTTGATGTTCATTGCAACTTCCCGCCGCAGGTCACCTTCAACAGTGTATTCCTTGTCGATGACTTCGGCAATCCTGCTCACTTCGTCCTCAGTAAGGTCCTTCACCCTGGTGTCAGGGTTGACCCCGGTTTTCTGAAGAATCTTTTTGGCTGAAGAGCGACCGATCCCGTAAATATAGGTGAGAGCAATCTCTACCCTTTTGTCTCGCGGCAAATCAACACCAGCAATTCTGGCCATCACCAATCCTCCTTAAAATTACCCTATCCCTGCTTTTGTTTATGCTTGGGGTTTTCACAGATAACCATAATCTTCCCTTTTCTCCTGATTACCTTACACTTCTCACAAATCGGTTTTACTGAAGTCCGGACCTTCATTTTCCAGCATCCCCCTTATCTTATCAAGATTTCAGACGGTAGACAATCCGTCCGCGGTTCAGATCGTACGGCGAAAGTTCGACGATCACCCGGTCTCCTGGTAAAATCCTGATAAAATTCATCCTGATTTTACCGGAAACATGGGCCAGAACCTTGTGTCCGTTGTCCAGTTCCACACGAAACATGGCATTGGGTAATGCCTCAACCACAGTTCCCTGGACCTCGATCATGTTTGGCTTTGACTTGGGCATAACATCTCCCTACCCCCTCACTGTGCATCCTGATTACCTGCAACCTGCCGTTGGAAACTGGCGATCACCCTGCGGATCTCACTATCCCCAACCCTCTGACCGGCTTCCCACTTGGCAGCAAGCTCCTCGGAAACCAATGGAAAAGCCTGCAGATGTTTGACATTCTTCCGCTTCGGGTTTTCCATTCTCCTTTTGTCTCCATCCACGAGATAAACGAAAGAATCGTCAATGACTTCGATCACGAGGTAAAACTTTCCCCGGTCGCGACCTCGCTTCGAACAGACCAGTTGGCCAACTTTCAAGTCGTTTTTCACACAAATTCCTCCCCGCTTTCCTCAAAGAGCAGTCAAAATCTCGGGCTGGCCCTTGGTAACCAGCACAGAATGCTCAAAATGAGCGGAAAGGCTGCCATCTCTGGTGACAACGGTCCAACCATCAGTCAGTACCATAACCTCATGTGTGCCCATGTTTACCATCGGTTCGATGGCAATCGCCAGACCGGGACGAATTCGGGGGCCGTGTCCAGGCTTCCCAAAATTGGGAACCTGCGGATCCTCGTGCATGTTTCTGCCGATGCCATGCCCAACAAAGTCCCTGACAACACTGTAACCATTTGCCTCTACAAAAGTCTGAATAGCTGCAGAAATGTCGCCAATACGGTTCCCCGGAACTGCCTGTTCGATTCCCAGATAAAGAGCCTTTTTGGTAACTTCGAGCAAGTGCTGCACCTCTGGAGAAATCTCCCCTACCGGAAAGGTTGCTGCCGCATCTCCGCAGTACCCCTCGTAGATCGCACCGACATCAATACTGATAATGTCGCCACTTTTGAGCTTTCTTTCACCAGGAATCCCGTGAACGACCTCATTGTTTACCGAAGTACAGATACTCCCCGGGAATCCGTGGTAGCCGAGAAACGCTGGTCGTGCACCTGATCGCCGAATGAAATCATCGGCGATCTTATTGAGTTCTCCAGTAGTTACTCCTGGCCTGATGTATTTTTCCAATTCTTGGAGAGTCATCGCCACAATCTTTCCTGCCTTTCGGAGATAGGGAACTTCACTTGGTGTTTTCAAAATGATCATTTCTTGATGCTCCTCAAGGTTCTCTCAATTTCTGACCAGACCTGATCAATGCTCTGGTTACCGTCAACCTGGGTGAGAAGCCCACGCTTCCGGTAGTAATCAAGCAGTGGAGCAGTTTGCTTGGTGTAGACATCGAGTCTCTCCTTGACAGTTTCTTCATTGTCATCACTGCGCTGGTAAAGCTTTCCTCCACAGCGGTCACAGACCCCAGGGTGTTTTGGTGGCTGGAATTTAACGTGATAGGTGGCACCACAGTTGCGGCAGATTCTTCTACCACTCAGCCGCTGCACGATGATCTCCGGAGCAACAGAAATGTTGAGGACGATATCAAGTTCTGTGCCCATCTCGCGAAGAATCTGGTCGAGTGCTTCTGCCTGCGGGATAGTGCGCGGAAACCCGTCAAGCAAAAAGCCGTTTTCGCAGTCAGGTTGTTCCAACCGTTCCCTGACAACGGCAATGGTTACCTCGTCAGGCACAAGTTTCCCGGCATCGAGGAACTGCTTGAGTTTCCTTCCTAATTCACTGCCAGAGTTGATCGCGGCTCTAAAGATATCCCCTGTAGAAATGTGTGGTATTCCGAAGTGTTCGGCAATTTTCGCAGCTTGCGTCCCTTTTCCCGCACCTGGCGGCCCCATCAGCAAAATTCTCATTCGATGCCCACCCCATCAACTTATTTCATAAAGCCCTGGTAGTGACGCATCAGCAGGTGCGCCTCGAACTGCTTCATCGTCTCCAGGGCGACACCGACGACGATCAGAAGAGTTGTTCCCCCAAAGTAGAGGTTCGGGATCTTGGTAACAGCAATCATGAAATTTGGAAGAATGGCGATAATCGCCAGGAATATTCCTCCGACAAGGGTCAGCCTTGTGAGAACCCTGTTGATGTATTCTCCAGTCGGTCTCCCGGGGCGCAGTCCTGGAATAAAACCCCCATACTTCTTGAGGTTATCAGCAACATCCATTGGGTTGAAGATCACTGCTGTGTAGAAATAGGTGAAGAAGATGATCAGCAAAGCGTAAAGGATCGTATTCAAGGCTGTCCCAAACTGCAAACTATTAGTAATCGCCTGCGCCCAGGGGTGATTGATCCACTGGGCAATCTGCACCGGAAACATCAAGATCGACATGGCGAAGATCACTGGGATCACTCCGGCCATGTTAACCCGCAGAGGGATATGGGTGCTCTGACCACCGTAGACCCGGCGGCCGACTACCCGTTTGGCGTACTGCACTGGGATTCGCCGTTCTGCTTCCTGCATCGCCACAACTGCAGCAATAACCAGCAATCCCAGCACAACCAGAAGGATGATGCTGGTGATCGAAATCGCACCAACCCGGGCCTCCTGGAGAATCTTCACCGCCCCTCCCGGGAGGCGGGAGACGATACCAGCAAAGATGAGCAGGGAGATCCCGTTCCCAATGCCTTTTTCCGTAATCATTTCTCCGAGCCACATCAGGAAAGCTGTCCCTGCAGTCAGGGTCAGGGCGACCAGGAGGTAAGACCCCCAGCCTGGGTGCACAAGGGCGGATTTCCCGTTGACCATTGGGCGCCCAAGTGCCACTGCCATCCCCAGAGCCTGAATAAATCCCAGGATCACCGTTCCGTACCTCGTATACTGGACGATGACTTTCCTGCCTGTTTCTCCCTCTTTGGCCAGTTGCTCGAGGCGCGGAATGACGATCGTCAGCAACTGCATGATAATGGAAGCATTAATGTAGGGCATGATTCCCATCGCAAAAACCGAAAGGCGCCGGAAAGCCCCACCTGAGACGATATCAAAAAACCCAAACAACTGACCTTTCAAAAGCTCAGACAGGACATCGTGATTAATCCCAGGGACAGGAACATGAGCACCGACCCGGAAAACCAGGAGCATGGCGAGGGTAAAGAGCACTTTGCGCCGCAGGTCTCCCAGTTTCCAGGCATTTTTGATTGATTCCAGCACTTAGATCACCTCAACTTTACCACCCGCGGCGGCAATCTTTTCAGCGGCTCCTTTGCTAACCTGGTGAACTTTCACTGTCAGCGGACGGTCGATTTCTCCTTTTCCGAGCAACTTGACCAAGACCTTCTTTCCTTTGACAAGCCCTTCCTCTTTCAGCAAGTCAGGGGTGACCACGGTTCCCGCAGGAAAACGGACAAGGTCGCGGACATTAACAATAGCCACTTCTTTTTTGAAGATGTTGGTGAATCCCCGTTTGGGGATCCGCCTGTAAAGCGGCATCTGGCCACCTTCAAAACCAGGCCGGACCCCGCCTCCTGACCGGGCCTTCTGCCCCTTTGTTCCCCTTCCCGCAGTTTTTCCAAGCCCAGAACCAATACCACGTCCTACTCGCGTTCTCTTAAATTTTGCCCCTTCTGCGGGACGAAGTTCGTGCAGCCTCACCTCAAACCTCCCCTTCCTGCTGGTTCACAGGTGCAACCTCTACAAGATGGCTAACCTTGCTTACCATACCCTGGATTTCAGGGACGTTCTTTTTCACAACCGAACTGTTCAACTTCCTCAGGCCAAGAGCGCGCAAAATCTTGCGCTGTTTCTCAGAATAGCCGATGGGACTGCGAACCAGAGTTATCCGGATCAGATCACTCATGGTAATTCCTCCTAACCAAGCAATTCCTCGAGAGTTTTTCCCCGGAGTCTAGCCACTTCTTCAGGTCGCTTTAAGTTCTTCAACCCTTCGATGGTGGCGTGAACCATATTATGAGCGTTGGAAGAGCCCAGCGACTTTGTGAGGATATCGTGGATTCCCGCCGCTTCCAGAACTGCCCGCACAGGGCCACCAGCAATAACACCTGTCCCCGGGGCTGCTGGTTTCAAGAGCACCTTACCTGCACCAAATTCTCCGATGATCTCGTGAGGAATTGTTGTTCCCCTGATCGGCACCTTGATCAGGTTTTTCTTGGCATCCTCGATCCCTTTCCTGATCGCCTCGGGAACCTCACCTGCTTTCCCCAGGCCAGCCCCAACACGGCCTTGGCCGTCTCCAACAACCACGAGGGCACTGAAGCTGAAACGCCGCCCTCCTTTGACGACCTTGGCAACCCTCTTGACACTGACTACTTTTTCGATCCACTCCTGATTTTCGAGTTCAGGCCGCAAAACGACTACTCCCTCCCTTTGTCGCTAAAAATCGAGTCCACCTTCTCGCGCCGCATCAGCAAGTGCGGCAACTCGACCGTGATACTTGTAACCTGCGCGATCGAAAACCACCTTGGTGATTCCCCGTTCTTTGGCCTTTTCAGCGATCAGTTGGCCAACCATCCGGGCAGCCTCGATGTTCTTCTTCCCTCCCACACGGTCGCGGATCTCCGGGGAAAGGGTAGAAGCAGCAGCAAGGGTAATTCCCCGTGTATCATCGATGATCTGGGCATAAATATGCTTGAGGCTCCGGAAGACACAAAGCCGCGGTCTTTCTGGTGTACCAAAAACCTTTTTCCTAACCCGCGCGTGTTTTCGCTTACGCAGCTCGTTTCGTGATTCCTTTTTCAGCAACTCTGAACACCCCTTATCACTTACCCTTGACTCCGGCTTTTCCGGCTTTCAGTTTAATGACCTCACCTTCGTAACGGATGCCCTTGCCTTTGTAAGGGTCCGGCTTCCGCACCGACCTGATGCGAGCAGCAAGAGCACCGACCTTCTCCTTATCAATTCCGGAAACAACGATCTTGTTAGGAGCAGGAACCTCAATCTCCAGACCCTCTTCGGGCTCGATCTCCACAGGGTGAGAATAACCGACAGTGAGCACCAGCTTCTTCCCTTGTTTGGCAGCCCGATAACCTACTCCCACGAGTTCGAGGCTCTTTTGGAATCCCTCGGTGACCCCTATCACCATGTTCTGGATCAAGGCCCTTGTGAGGCCATGAAGTGCCCGGTGCTTCTTCTCATCAGAGGATCTGGTAACTACAACTTTGTTATCTTCCACAGAAATGTTGATCTCCTGAGGCATTTCCTTGACGAGCCTTCCCTTGGGCCCTTTGACCTCAACCACATTTCCTTCAACTTTTACTTCGACTCCTGCCGGTATCATTACCGGAAGGCGTCCTACTCTGGACATGGTGCCACCTCCCCTTCACCAGATGTAGCAGATAACCTCGCCACCAAGCCCTTCTTTGCGAGCCTGCTTGTCAGTCATCAGGCCCTTCGATGTGGAAATAACTGCAATCCCTAGACCTCCTAAGACCTTTGGGATCTCGTGCTTTTTAACATAAACCCGCAAGCCGGGCTTGCTGATTCTCTTCAGCCCAGTGATCACCTTTTCCTTGTTCGGGCCGTACTTCAGGTAAAGGCGCAGGATCCCTTGTTTACCGTCTTCGATGTATTCGTAGTTCTTGATAAAGCCTTCCCTCTTGAGGATTTCCGCAAGCTCTTTCTTCATCTTCGAGGCGGGAATATCAACCTGCTCCTTGTAAACCTGATTGGCATTGCGAATCCTGGTAAGGAAATCAGCAATCGGGTCCGTCATCATTTTCCAAATCGACCTCCTTTGCGTCGCACTACCAGCTTGCCTTCACTACTCCCGGTATCTGGCCTTTGTGGGCCAATTCCCGGAAGCAAATGCGACACATTCCAAATTTACGAAGATAAGCACGCGGCCGTCCACAGATGCGACACCGGTTGTAAGCCCGGACCCTGAATTTAGGTGGCTTTTGCTGCTTCACGATTAAGGCTTTTCTGGCCACACAATCCCCTCCTTAACTGTCTTGATCTTAACTTTCCCGGAACGGCATCCCCATCAGACTGAGAAGAGCACGAGCCTCCTCATCGGTTTTAGCTGTCGTCACTACAGTTATATCCATACCTCTGATCTTGTCAATTTTATCATAATCTATTTCCGGAAAAACAACCTGTTCTCGAAGTCCGAGGCTGTAGTTCCCCCGGCCGTCGAAGGAACGCGGTGACACTCCGCGAAAGTCCCTGACACGGGGTAAGACTACGTTCACCAATTTCTCGAAAAAGTCATACATGCGGTCACCCCTGAGGGTAACCTTGCACCCAATCTTCATTCCCTTCCGAAGCTTAAAGGCAGCAATCGACTTCCGGGCCTTGGTGATTACTGGCCGCTGTCCACTGATCAAAGTAAGGTCAGCAACAGCACCCTCTAGGGCCTTCGGGTTTTGAATTGCCTCACCAACACCCATATTGATCACGATTTTCTCCAGCTTCGGAACCTGCATCACGTTTTTATAATTAAACTTCTTCATCATCTGAGGAACAACTTCACTGCGGTAGCGTTCCTTGAGACCCATTATTTGTCCCCCTTCACCGAATGCTACTTATCAATGAGTTCCCCGCACTTCTTACAGACCCGGTAGTATTTCTGGCCAACCAGTTTTTTACCGATCCGAGTTGGCTGGTCGCACTTGGTACACACAAGCATCACATTAGAACTGTGAATCGGTGCCTCTTTTTCGACAATGCCCCCCTGCGGCATTGATCTGGTTGGCCGCATGTGCTTCTTCACAATATTGACACCTTCGACGATCACCCGCTGGGTGGCAGGGAATACCTGGAGCACTTTTCCCCGCTTCCCAGCGTATTTGCCCGTGATGACGATCACTGTGTCTCCTTTCCTCACATGAACCTTGTTCCTGGGCATCAGCTCCACCCCCAACTACAGAACCTCAGGAGCAAGGGATACGATTTTCATAAAGTCTTTATCCCTCAACTCACGGGCAACAGGTCCAAAAATCCGGGTCCCACGCGGGTTTTTCTGCTCGTTGATAATTACTGCAGCGTTTTCACTGAATCTGATATGAGAACCATCGGGTCGGCGGATCTCCTTTTTGGTCCTTACCACTACCGCGTGGACAACATCACCTTTTTTCACCATGCCACCAGGACTGGCTTCCTTTACTGAAGCCACAATGATATCTCCGACAGTAGCATAACGGCGGTACGATCCACCTAACACCCGAATACACATCAGCTTCTTGGCACCAGTGTTGTCACCAGCTTTAAGAATTGTCTGGGGTTGAATCATCGATCACTTCCTCCCTTCCTGCTACTTCTGCCTCATCAGCCCTGGAAATAATTTCGACAATCCGCCACCTCTTTTCTTTACTCAAAGGACGGGTTTCCATGATTTTTACTTGGTCTCCGATCCGGCACTCGTTATTCTCGTCATGAGCCTTGAACTTCTTCGTCCTCCTCACAGTTCGCCCGTAAAGGGGATGCCTGACCATGGTTTCGACAGCAACGACTACAGTCTTATCCATCTTATCGCTCACAACTTTACCGAACCGGACCTTACGCCGTCCTCTTTCTTCCACAAGTGACACCCCCTATCTATTTCTGGCCTTTAGCTTGTTGGCGCTGGCGACTCAGTTCTCGTTCCCGCAAGATCGTTTTGGCGCGGGCAAAGTCGCGCCGCACTTCCCTGATCCGCATCGGATTCTCCAACTGTCCAGTTGCCAACTGGAAACGCAGTCGGAACAATTCATCCTTGAGATCGACCAATTTCCGCCGCAATTCTTCATCCGTCAACTCGCGCAGTTCTTTAGCTTTCGTCACCGGCCTCACCACCTATATCATACCGCTTCACAAACCTGGTTTTTACCGGTAATTTATGACCTGCCAGTCGCAGAGCTTCTCGCGCCTCTTCCTCAGAAACACCAGCAACTTCGAACATCACACGTCCCGGCTTGACAACCGCGACCCAATACTCAGGGGCACCTTTTCCGCTCCCCATCCGCGTTTCTGCCGGTTTAGCAGTAACAGGCTGGTCAGGGAAAATCTTGATCCAGACTCTCCCTCCCCGACGCAAGTGTCTAGTTATAGCGATTCTGGCTGCCTCTATTTGCCTGCTGCTGATCCAGCCTGGCTCCAGGGCCTGGAGTCCGTAATCCCCAAAGGTAACCTCGTGTCCCCTTGTTGCTTTTCCCGAAGGGCGACGGAGGTGTTGCTTGCGAAATTTAACTCTCCGTGGAATCAGCATTAGCCTTTTCCTCCTTCCCCACCTGCTTCAGCGGCGAGCCTCGGTAGCGGTTTCTCCGGCTTCTCCGGCAGGACCTCCCCAAGGTAGATCCACACCTTGACACCGATCTTCCCGTAGGTCGTCAGTGCTTCCGCAAAACCGTAGTCGATATCAGCGCGAAGGGTGTGCAGGGGGACCTTCCCTTCGGCATACCACTCGGTCCTGGCCATTTCGGCGCCACCCAGGCGGCCACTAACCTCAACCTTGATCCCCTGAGCACCAACTCGCATCGCCCTGTTGACGGCCTGCTTCATTGCCCTTCTGAAAGCAACTCGCCTTTCCAACTGAGCAGCAATATTTTCAGCTACCAGTTGGGCATCGAGTTCTGGCTTCTTGACTTCGACGATATTCACAGCGACCTGTTTGCCGGTAAGAGACTCCAGTTCTTTGCGCAGGTTTTCTACCTCAGATCCACCACGTCCAATGATAATCCCTGGCCTCGCCGTGTGGATCGAGAGCTTGACTCTGTTGGCTGCTCTCTCGATCTCGATCCTGGAAATCCCCGCATGGTAAAAACGCTTCTTGATCAGGTTGCGAAGGGCAATATCTTCGTGAAGCAGTTCTCGGTAATTCTTTTCTGCATACCATTTCGAATCCCAATCCTTGATGATCCCTAAGCGGAGGCCCTTGGGGTGCACTTTCTGGCCCATTCATTATCCCTCCTTTCGCTCGGCAACTACTACAGTAATGTGGCTGGTTCTCCTGCGCTTGAGATCGGCTCTTCCCCGTGCCCGGGGGCGATATCTCTTGAAGATCGGCCCCTCATCCACACAGATCTTCTTGATGTAGAGGTCATCCGGGTTCATGTTGTAGTTGTGCTCAGCATTGGCGACAGCAGAACGCACAACCTTGGCAATAGGAAGAGCGGCTTTTTTAGGTGTAAAGCGTAAAATGCTCAGTGCCTCAGAAACCGGTTTTCCCTTGATCAAATTGGCAACCTGTCTCACTTTTCGCGGAGAAATCCAGATGTAACGCGCGATTGCCCGTGCATCCACGATTCTTCCACCCCTTTTACTTCAATGCCGTAGAGCGCTCAGTGTGGGCTCCGTGGCCGCGGAAAATCCTGGTTGGAGCAAATTCTCCCAGTTTATGTCCCACCATATCTTCGGTGATATAAACAGGAACGTGTTTTCTGCCATCGTAAACCGCGATCGTGTGACCCACCATTTCTGGGAAAATGGTGGAGCGCCGCGACCAGGTTTTGATCACTCTTTTCTCACCCTTCTCATTAAGCGCCCTAATTTTTTTCAGCAGCTTCGGGTCGCAGTAAGGACCTTTTTTTCGCGAACGACCCACTCTTCCAACCTCCTTAGGAAGTAACCTACTTACGCCGTTTGACGATCATTTTGTCTGATGCCTTGTTCTTCTTGCGTGTCTTGCCGCCAATTGCCGGTTTACCCCAAGGTGTCACCGGATGGCGACCGATCGGAGATTTGCCTTCACCACCACCATGGGGGTGATCACAGGCATTCATGACTACACCACGCACTGTCGGCCTGATCCCCAGCCAGCGTGCCCGTCCAGCCTTGCCGATGGTCACGTTTTCATGGTCAATGTTTCCGACCTGGCCTACTGTAGCCTTGCAACTGAGGTGGATCAAGCGCACCTCACCTGATGGCAAGCGAACATGAGCGTATTCGCCTTCCTTGGCCATCAACTGGGCAGCAGCACCTGCAGAACGTACCAACTGGCCACCTCGCCCGGGCTTGAGCTCAATGTTGTGGACAAAGGTTCCGACAGGAATGTTTCTTAAAGGAAGAGCATTACCTGGTTTGATGTCAGCATCCGGACCTGACATCACCGTGTCCCCAACCTTGAGCCCTTCCGGTGCGAGAATATACCTTTTTTCTCCATCAACGTAGTGAAGAAGGGCAATGTGGGCTGAACGGTTGGGATCGTACTCCAAAGTAGCCACTTTTGCCGGGATTCCGTCTTTGTCGCGCTTGAAGTCAATTATTCTGTAGAAGCGCTTGTGTCCTCCACCCCGGTGACGGACAGTGATCCGGCCCTGGTTATTGCGTCCAGCCTTCTTCTTCAGCGGCTTGAGCAAAGAGCGCTCAGGTTCCACTTTGCTCAATTCCTCAAAACTGAGTACAGTCATCTGGCGTCTGCCGGGAGATGTTGGCTTGAATTTTTTGATTCCCATGTTTTCCCTCCTTTCCTGTCCAAAGGGAGCGAGAACTAGAGCAGGCCTTCAAAGATCTCGATCTTATCGCCTGGGCGCACAGTGACAATCGCTTTCTTACGGTCCGGGGTGCGTCCCCAGAATCTACCCACTCTTTTTTTCTTCCCCTTGACAATCATTGTGTTGACTTTCAGGACTTTGACCTTAAACAGTTCCTCAACAGCTTTTTTGATTTCAATCTTGTTGGCGTTCTTGTCTACGTAAAAGGTGTACTTGTTCTCTTTCTGAGCAAGGTTTACCGATTTTTCAGTAACCACGGGCTTGAGAATAATGTCACGGGGATCACGCATTTGCCAGCACCTCCCCGACTTTAGCAACAGCGTCCTTTGTCAGAACCACTTTATCAGCAGCAAGAACATCGTAAGGATTCAAGTGATCGGCAAGCACCACCCGAACACCAGGCAGATTGCGTGATGCTAGCTGCAAATTGCGGTCTTTCTCCCCGGTCACCAGGAGGACCTTGCGTTCTGCCTCTAAGGCCTCAAGAAGCTTGACAACTCGTTTAGTTTTCGGTTCTTCCACCCGAAACTCTTCGATGACCACGATATCCCCGTCCTGAGCGCGGCTGGATAAGGCTGACTTCAATGCCAGCCTACGAACTTTGCGCGGGAGGTCCTGGGCATAGCTTCTCGGTTTCGGCCCAAACACAATTCCACCGCCACGCCAGATGGGAGATCTAATGCTTCCAGCACGGGCGCGACCAGTTCCTTTTTGACGCCAGGGCTTGCGACCCCCTCCACTGACCTCACCGCGTGTTTTCGTGGAGGCAGTACCCCGACGCCTACCAGCTAGGTAGCGCACAACAGCCTGGTGAAGCACGTGCTCATTCACAGGAATCCCGAACACGTCCTCCTGGAGCTCGATGTCACCGATCCTGACCCCTTCAGCACTGTATAAAGCAGCTTTGGGCATACTACATTGCCTCCCTTCTGGCTATCGCCGCGAATTCTTAATCAAGAGAAGTCCTCGCCGCGGCCCTGGAACTGCACCCTTCACCAGCATTAAGTTGTGCTCCGGATCTACTTTGACGACCTTCAGGTGCTGGACGGTAACAGTTGCTCCACCCATCCTGCCGGGTAGCTTCCGGCCCTTGAAAACGCGGGCAGGACCTTTTGCAGCCAGGGATCCTGGTCTGCGGTGATACTTGGAACCGTGAGACATCGGGCCACGCTGAAACCCGTGCCTTTTGATCCCACCAGCAAAACCCTTCCCTTTGGAAGTTCCCCGGACATCTACATATTCGCCAGGGCTGAAAATGTCAACCCGGATCTCCTGACCAACTTCGTAGTTATCTAGTTCCTCGGGATCCAGCCGGATTTCCCGCAAGAAGCGCATCGGCCTTACTTGATGTTTGGCGAAGTGACCAAGAAGTGGCTTATTCAAGAGCTTCTCCCGGACTTCTTCAAACCCCAACTGAACTGCTGCATAGCCGTCACGCTCCGGGGTCCGCTTCTGAACTACAACACAAGGACCAGCCTTGATCACTGTGACCGGAATCACAGTTCCATCCTCATCAAAAACCTGGGTCATTCCCAGCTTCCTTCCGAGAATACCCTTGTGCAACGTTTTCACCTCCAAAACTTCGACCTTCCCTCAAAAACTCCGCTTATCAAAGCTTGATCTCAATATCTACCCCAGCAGGAAGGTCCAGGCGCATGAGGGCATCAATAGTCTTCGGGGTTGGTTCCAAAATATCAACAAGCCGCTTATGGGTTCGCATTTCAAACTGTTCCCGTGAATCCTTGTCTTTGTGTGGAGAACGCAAAACCGTGATCAAGCTTCTTTCTGTTGGCAAAGGGATAGGACCAGAAATAGTAGCCCCAGTCCTTTTTGCTGTCTCCACGATCTTTTGCGCCGATTGGTCGAGAATCTTGTGATCAAATGCCTTCAGTTTTATCCTGATTTTCTGGCGCGCCACGTCTGAATACCTCCTTTACACCTCACCTCGCGAGCGCTCACAAGACCTGGTTTATTCGATGATACCTGTGACCACACCGGCTCCTACCGTCCGGCCACCTTCACGAATCGCAAACCGCAACCCTTCCTCTATCGCTATC
>LGFL01000002.1 GCA_001508855.1 Thermoanaerobacterales bacterium 50_218 | reverse complement strand
CACCCATGGAGGTAGGACGATTTGGCCCCACCACCGGGATGATATTTCGGGTTGTTAAAGGTAATGTCCTGCTAATTCATACTACAAGGCAGGTGGGGACTGTCTTTACGAGTTGAAAAGGCTCAGTTGTAGTGTTTTTGCGAGGGATTTGTGTGCTCGAGAAGGAGAAGAAGGATTAAAGTTGGTTTTAGAGAAGAATATACCAGGAACGGAACTAGATTTCTTCAGTGTTTTTAAGAGCACAACTAGTTTGAAAGTTCGAAAAGGGGATTCTTGGTTTAAGAAAGGGTTACAAAAAGTGGTGAATGGATCTGGTCATGAGGCTACGAAAAGGGCAGCACTGGTTGTAGCCACATTGAGTGCTTTGTTAACCCCATTTATGGGTTCGGCAGCGAATATTGCTCTACCAACGATTGCTCGAGAATTTGCCCTAGATGCAGTTACGTTAAGTTGGGTAGCCACTTCTTACCTTTTGGCTGCAGTTGCTTTTTTGGTTCCCTTCGGCAGGATTGCTGATATTTACGGAAGAAAAAAGGTGTTTTTGTTTGGGACTATTATCTACACTGTGGCATCGCTGTTGAGTGCTCTTTCTTTTTCAGCACCAGTCCTGATTTTTTCAAGGGTTATTCAAGGAATTGGGGGTTCGATGATCTTTGCTACCGGGGTGGCAATATTAACTTCTGTGTATCCGCCCAACGAACGGGGAAGGGTCCTAGGAATCAATGTAGCCAGTGTTTATTTGGGTCTTTCCATTGGGCCTTTTCTTGGTGGGTTCCTGACTGAGCATTTTGGCTGGAGAAGCATTTTTTGGGCGGTTGTTCCTTTAGGTGGGTTAATTATTTTGGTTACCCTTGGGAAGCTCAAGGGGGAATGGATGGAAGCTCAGGGAGAAAAGTTTGATTACACAGGGTCTCTGCTTAATTGTTTGATGTTCTTAGCTCTTATCTACGGGTTTTCTCTCCTTCCGGCAACAAGTGGTTGGTATTTGGTTTTATTAGGTTTACTAGGGATCTTCCTTTTTGTAAAATACGAACTGAGTACAGAGAGTCCTGTGATTGATATCAGGCTTTTTCGGAACAATTCAAGTTTTGCTTTCTCTAACTTGGCTGCACTGATTAATTATAGTGCCACATTTGCTGTTGGCTTTATTTTAAGTCTGTACCTCCAGTATCTTAAGGGCCTTAGTGCTCAAAGGGCGGGTCTGATCCTCGTTTCCCAGCCGGTTGTCCAGGCTGTCTTTTCTCCATTTGCAGGAAGGCTTTCTGACCAGATAGAACCCAGGATAATTGCCTCGGCAGGGATGGGCATCACTTTTATCGGGCTTGTTTTGTTGACTTTTTTGAGGGCGAATACTCCCCTCTGGTTTATCATCTTGAGCTTAATCGTTTTAGGTTTGGGTTTTGCGTTTTTCTCTTCTCCAAACACCAATGCCATTATGAGCGCTGTTGACAGGAAGTTTTACGGAGTCGCTTCAGGTATCTTGGGGACGATGCGTTTAACTGGGCAAATGCTGAGCATGGGAATCATTATGTTGATCCTTGCACTTTTTATGGGGAGGACGCAGATCACTTCTCAGAACCTGCCGCTTTTTCTGAAAAGTTCGCAAATAGCTTTTATCGTTTTTGCGGTTCTTTGCTTCTGGGGAATCTTTGCTTCCCTTGCCAGAGGCAATATGCACGATTCTGAGCGCAGTTCGCAGGAGACGTCCGACTAACAAGGCACTCATGGGTGGTTGAGGATTATTGGGTGGGAGGTAATTTACTTGGTAATTATGGGGATTGACCCTGGTGTGGTGACAACTGGATACGGGATTCTTAGGGTAGACGTACACGAGGTCAGTGTTGTAACCTATGGTACAATAAAAATTGACAGGGATCGTGATTTACCCTCCCGCCTTCTGGAGGTTCACCAGGAACTAGAAAAAATTTGTTCCCTTTATCGACCTGCGGTACTTGCCTTGGAAGAGATCTTTTTTAGCCGGAACAGACGTACTGCTCTCCTAGTTGGACACGTGCGAGGGGCGATTATTCTTGCTGCGGCTCAGAAGGGTCTTTCTATTGTTACCTACACACCTCTGCAAATTAAGCAGGCAATTACTGGGTACGGGCGAGCAGAAAAAGAGCAGGTTCAGAAGATGCTGAAACTAATTCTCAAGCTGCCCGAGGTTCCTGAGCCAGACCATGCTGCTGATGCGCTTGCTGCCGCACTCTGTCATTACTACAACAGTAGAGGCCATGCTTGGGGTAGGATCTGGAGGGGGAGCAGGTGATTTCTTTTTTGAAGGGGGTTATCGCCGAGACTGGGGAAAAAAGTTTGGTTCTAGATGTTCACGGGGTAGGCTATGAGGTAATTGTTCCCTTTGGTGTTCTCAAAAACCTTCCTCCTTTAGGTGAAGAGGTGAAGCTTCACACTCACCTTTATTTGCGGGAAGATTTTGCTCAACTTTACGGTTTTCTGTCAAGAGAGGATCGCGATCTTTTCCGCCTTCTCCTCACTGTTCAAGGCATTGGGCCGCGGGTTGCTTTAACGATCTTGGATGTTTTTTCTGGAGAAGAGCTTTTGAGAGTCGTGTCTCAGGAAAACATCGAGGGACTTCTTCAGGTGCCGGGGATTGGTAAAAAATCGGCCCAGCGTCTTCTTTTGGAGTTACGAGAAAAACTCCCCAGACATTTCGGTGAAGGTGTGGTAGGAAGTGGTTTTTCGGATAGATCCGTTTATGATGAGGCTTTCGATGCACTTCTTGCACTTGGATATTCGAAACAGGAAGCTGGAGGTGTTCTCAAAAAAATTGAAAAAAATAAAAAACTCAGAACTGCGAGTGAAGTATTGCGTTGCGCATTGAAAGAACTGGGTAAAGGGAAGGAATAATTATGGATGAGAGAATTTTGTCTGAGAATTGTTTACCAGAAGAGCAGAAAGCAGAAGCTTCTTTGCGGCCCCGTTTCCTCCGGGATTTCGTAGGGCAGAAGCAGATCAAGGAAAACCTGGAAGTCTTTATCAGGGCTGCTCTCAAGCGGGGAGAAGCTCTTGATCACGTACTCCTTTATGGTCCTCCAGGACTCGGAAAAACCACCCTGGCCCACATCATAGCTCATGAGCTTGGTGTTCGTCTTCATCCAACATCAGGACCTGCTCTTGAGCGCCCTGGTGATGTGGCTGCGATTCTGACCAACTTGGAACCTCACGATGTTCTTTTTATTGACGAGATTCACCGCTTGCCGCGGACTGTTGAAGAGGTTCTTTACCCAGCACTCGAAGATTTTTGCCTTGATGTGGTGATTGGGAAGGGGCCGGGAGCAAAGTCTCTCCGCATTGACCTTCCTCCTTTTACTCTGATAGGAGCGACCACAAGGGCAGGACTGGTAAGCCTTCCTTTGAGGGATCGCTTCGGAATCATTTTTCGCCTTGATTATTATCCTCGCGAAGAACTCTACGAAATTGTGACAAGGGCAGCTTCTGTTCTGGGAATCCAACTGGAACCAGAGGGGGCCTGGGAGATCGCTGGTAGGGCAAGAGGGACACCGAGAATTGCCACACGTCTGTTGCGAAGGATTCGTGATTTCGCCGAGGTCGCCGGGGCAAAAAAAGTTACTCGGGAACTTGTGAAATCAGCTCTCGAGCGCCTTGAAGTTGATGAAGCCGGTTTGGACAAGGTAGACCGCATCTTGCTTTCGACGGTGATCGAAAAATTCCAGGGAGGGCCTGTAGGTCTGGATACCCTTGCTGCCGCGGCACGGGAAGAACCAGAAACAATTGAGGATGTCTACGAACCTTACCTTCTACAAATTGGATATCTCCAGCGGACACCTCGGGGAAGAGTGGCTACACCCTCAGCTTATGCTCACCTGGGGATTCCTTATCCTGGAGAAAAGAAATCTTCAGTTGTGCAGCAGAGGATTCCTTTTCCGGAGGGTGAACAGGAATGAAAATTCTGCTCCACATCTGTTGCGGGCCTTGTGCCATTTTTCCGGTCCTCGATCTCCGGGCTCAGGGTCATGATGTGACTGGTTTTTTCTGTAACCCGAATATTCATCCCTACCAAGAATATCTGTTGCGACGCGAATCTACTGAAGAGATGTCCCGACAAATGGACTTACCCCTGCTCCTGGAAGAAAGTTACTTTCCTGAGGCCTACTTCCGGGAGGTTGCCTTCAGAGAAGAAGAGAGGTGCCGGTTTTGCTACTTTCTGCGCCTTCGGGAAACTGCTGCCTTAGCCAAGGAAAAAGGGTTCGATGGCTTTACGACAACGCTACTGGTGAGCCCATGGCAGAACCTGGAGTTGATCCATCAAGTTGGGGAGCAGGTATGTCGTGAATTGGGGGTGTCTTTCCTTTTCTACGATTGGCGTTCTGGGTACCGCGAGGGGCGCCGGCGCGCCCGGGAAATGGGGCTTTACAGTCAGAAGTACTGCGGTTGTCTCTTCAGTGAAAGAGAGAGATTTCAGAAGGTGAAGAAAAATGGATAACTTCACATTTCTAGCAAAGATGTTGATTGGCTTTGGTGCTTTTCTGATACTTGGTGGGTTATTTCTTCTCATTGTGGGTAAAATTGCTCCTCTTGGGCGTTTGCCTGGAGATATCCTTTATCAGCGAGGGAATTTTACTTTTTACTTTCCTCTGGTTACCTGTCTGCTGTTGAGTTTGTTGCTGACGATTCTCCTCAACCTCTTTTTCTGGCGCCACTAGTTGGTTTGGTTTCTTGTGGGTTTGGGGCTTTTGGAAAAGGGTGTTGGCGATATCCTGGTAGTTCTTCCTGAGGGTTTGCCAGTTCTCGTTTTTTATTTCGTCAAGAGAAATGTTTTTCCCCTGTTTTTTTGCTACCAGGTAGAAAAAGTATTTCCCTGGGGTAATTCCTTGTTTGCGGGCTTGAGCCCGGAGCTTCTGAGATATTGGCTGAATGGTGTATGATGTAAGATACTGTTTGCTACTCAGCAGTTTTTCGATTTTTTCGTCCAGGTCATTGGCTGGTGAAACGTTTTTCTGGTTGAGAATGGTGTAGGTACAAATGAGAGGATGTTGAGTTGTCTTCGCTTTTTCAAGGACTAGTTCCAGTGCTTCCTCTAACTTCCGGCCGCGAAATTGGGTTTCTGTTAGCAAAATCTGGCCTTCCTCGTTGAGGGGTGAGGCTTTAATGATTATTCCGTTTTTATCGAGGGCAAACTCGATGCCTGGGCCGAATTCCAGGGAAACGAAGGCGGCAGCTTGAGGTAAAAATCCTTGAAAAAGTTGCCAGCCCAGCAAACAGATTAGAATGACTGCGGCAATACTCCCTACCCGAACGTAGCGGGAAATGGCGGGTCTCCAAGATACTTCCTGTCCCACAGGGGTATCTCCAAAAGTCGTGGCAACCTTTTTGAACTCACCATCAGGTGTGAGGATGATGCTTGAGTGTTTGCTCTTTTTGATCAGAATACCTCGAGTTGTTCTCATTTTTACCTCCTTGTTGTCTCTCGATTTGAAAATTTGAGATATGAATAGAGGTACGGGTATCTTTCTGGGTTGTGAAAGATTAAGGCAAGAGCGATGATGTAGGGGCGATGCTTTTCGAGAGTTTTTTTGCTGAGTGGTGAAACTTTGCAGAGTTCCTGAAGTGGCACTTTTTTGTGCTTTTCCAGGTGCTGAAAAAGTTTTTGGTCGAGTGCTAGTTTTTTTGCGGTAGTGATCAGATTGGCTCTTGAGTCCCGGTGTTTTGGGGAATTTCTGACGAGGACTTCAAAATTTATTCCGTATTTTTTTAGTTCTTCTTCGTATTGTCTGATTTCTTCTTCTCTTTCCCAGGCCTCGATTTCCTTGACCGAGTTTTCCCAGGCCTGGTCTTTGCCAGGCACTGCCTGGTGGTGATGAGTAAAATCACAGGGGATGTGTTGGTTCTGGCTTTCTTGTCTGAAGTAATCAATAAGTCGACTACGAATGACGACTTTTGCGTATCCCCAAAAAGGAACCTGAGCTTCAGGTTTGAAACTATCGATCGCTTCGTTAAAGGCCATGAGGGCTATCGAAAGCTCATCATCTTGACCCCATGTGAGCTTCTTCTTGCAGATCCTGCACGCTGTCTGGTAGATAAATTGTTGGTATTCTTCAATTAGCTGATTGCGGGCCTGGTGGTCACCGTTTTTGGCCAGATGGAGCTTTTCACCAATTTGATTCATTGGTACACCTCGGCCGGGTTTATTTCATGTCAGACTTTATCATAAGCTTGTTGTAGTGGAAAGGTTGGTCTACTTCTGTATCTGTTTTTATCTATTTAAAAATGCGAGAAGTCATTATATTTTCGGAGGGCTTGCAGGATTTTGGTGATTTATCGAGAAAAATGTTTGGCAAGAGATTAAGGGTAGAGACGAGGTTATCAACGATGCGGGGGAAGAACTTAAGAAGCTTAATTACCTTGATGAGTTTCTTCTTTTTGTTGTGGTTTTTTCCAGTAAAAGGGGAGGCAAAAGAAGTTCCCCTGATCAGAGTTGCTCTTGAAAAGGGGGCAGCAACGGCTTCTTTCCAGGTGGTTTCTGGGGGTTACACTTTCACGGACGAATCTTCAGGCCTTCCCATTGCTGAGGTCCACCCGGGCCAGGTGTGGAAGGTAACAGCATCGGGAACCGCGCTCCTGCTGGAAGGTCCTGGGATATCTGGAACAAAGGTATTTTCAGGTCCTCTTCATCTACAGGAAAAGGATGGTAATAAGCTTAACCTCTTTTCTCACAAGGGTATTTGTTATCGTGGTGATCTCGTGATTCAAAATTTGGATGGGCACTTATTAGTAGTTAATCTTATTGATATCGAAAAGTATCTATATGGTGTTGTAGGAAGGGAAATGGGAGCAGGGGCGGCACCGGAAGCTTACCGCGCTCAGGCTGTTGTTTCCCGGTCTTATGCTCTTTCAATGAGAGGATTAAATCCCTGGTATGATGTAGGAGTAGATACGGGGACTCAGGTTTATGGGGGTTACACAGGTGAAACTGCTTACGAGGTCAGCGGAAGAAACCCAGTTATTGAAGCCGTTGAGGCAACCAGAGGGAAGGTCCTCGAGTATGAAGGAAAACTGGTGCAGGCTTTCTTTCATTCGAACGCTGGTGGCCATACCGAGGATGTGGAAAATGTCTGGCTCGAGCCTCGACCCTACTTGAGGGGTGTGCCTAGCCCAGCAGATTCTTACGCCGAGGTTGAAGGGGGCTGGGCTGCTGCAACGTATCGCTGGGTGAAAACGATGACCAGGGAGGAACTCGAAGAGCGGCTCGGGGTTGGGAGAATTAAGGAAATCCGAGTTTCCAGGTGGAGGACGCGGGTAACACGGGACCCGGTAACAGGGAAGCTGCGCAGAGAGTTTGTCCCTGGAACCCGCACTGTGTCCGGGAGGGCAACTGCGGTGACGGTAGTTGGGGATGAGGGCGAAAAAAGCTACTACAGGGACAGCATCAGGACTCCTTTTAATCTCAAGAGCACCCTCTTCGACCTGGTGTTTGAGGGGCAACTCCAGGTGCTTACCCTTAATGGGGAGGTAAAGCCTCTAACCGAACCCCAGGTATACGTTCTCGGAAAAGGTGGTCTCGTTTCCTCGCCGTCAGATGAAGAAAAGTACTGTGTTCTAGGGAAGAATAACCAGAAGAGCTTGCGGGGGATATCTTTCGAGAGGGTGATCTTCATCGGAAGGGGTTGTGGCCACGGAGTAGGTTTGAGTCAGTGGGGGGCACGCGGTTTAGCTGTTGAAGGTTACACCTGGCGACAGATTGTAGAACACTACTATAATCAGGATCGGTATGATGGCAAACTTCAGGTTGTTGATGATTACGGGCTGTAGAGGGGTTTAGAGAAATTGTGAAAGTAAGTGACTTTGACTATCATTTACCTCCAGAGTTAATCGCACAATATCCAGCACCTAGGCGTGAACAATCTCGGCTGTTGGTTTTGCACAGGGACTCAGGTGAAATTGAGCACCGCCTTTTTCCCGCTGTTGTTGAGTACCTGGAGCCAGGGGATGTGCTTGTTCTCAATGAAACAAAAGTTTTCCCCGCTCGCCTGCGTGGGCGGAGGAAAGATACAGGTGGTAAAATCGAGATTTTGTTGCTCGAAGAGAAAGAGCCTCTTGTGTGGGAAGCGCTGGTGCGGCCAGGTCGCCGGTTTCGCGAGGGAGCAAGGATCACTTTCGGGGATGGGGAATTAGAGGCAGAGGTCGGGCAAAAGACTAGGGAAGGGGCGAGAATCCTCAGGTTCCGTGAAAACAATGTTACCGATTTCTGGGAGAAAGTCTTCCGGATCGGAGAGGTTCCACTTCCTCCCTACATCAAGAGGAAAGTGGAAGATTTAGATAAGGAGAGATATCAGACTGTTTATGCCCGTTGTTTGGGTTCTGTGGCTGCACCTACTGCAGGACTTCACTTTTCCTCGGAGTTACTCGAGCAGATTCAGGCGAAAGGTGTCAGGATCGTTTTTCTTGTCCTTCACGTGGGGTTAGGAACCTTCCGTCCGGTTAAGGTGGATGAAGTGGAAAAGCACAAGATGCATCCTGAATTCTGGAGGGTGGGAAGCCAGGCTGCTTTGGTGATCAATGAGGCGAGAAAATCCGGGAAAAGGATTATCGCTGTAGGAACGACGGTTGTCAGGGCACTCGAGAGTGCTGCTGATGAGTCTGGCTACTTGAAGCCTGGGGAAGGGTGGACTCGCTTATTTATCTATCCAGGCTACAGATTTCGGATCATTGACGGATTGATTACTAATTTTCATTTGCCGCGTTCCACCCTTTTGATGCTCGTTTGTGCCTTTGCAGGGAAAGAGACAGTCCTTCGGGCCTATCAGGAGGCTGTTGCTTTAAGGTACCGGTTTTTCAGCTATGGTGATGCAATGTTAATTATCTGAAGTATAGTTCATTGGGGGAAAACCAGGTGTGAAAGCAGGAGTTGGTTATAGCAGTCATCAATCTCCAGAGGTGGCGGGAAGAGAGGCAGCGCGGCGCGCTCTTAAGCTCTCAGGTCAGCCAGTTGTTACCTTTCTTTTTACCACAGGTAGCTATGACCAGGAGAAAGTCCTGGAAGCTGTGCTGCGGGAAACGGGGAAGACTAGGCTTCTTGGGGCTTGTGGAGCAGGGTTGATTACGCCCGATGGTGTCCTTGAAAAGGGAGTTGGTGTGCTTACCATTTCAGGTGAAGACATCTTTGCCAGGACAGCCCTGGTAAAGATAAATCCTGACAACCCGGTGGGGACAGGAAGAGAGATCGCCAAGGAACTACTTTCAAATTCTCCTGTGGAGCAGGGGACGGTAGTGCTTTTTCCCGATGGCTTTGGGGCCAACATCAGCAAGATTTTGTGCAGTCTGTACGGTTTCATGGGTCCTGGTTACCAGTTTCTGGGCGCAGGGGCTGGGGATAATATGCAGTGTGTGCGCCCGTTTCAAATGAGTGAGTGTGGTGTTGCCAGTGGTTGTGTAGCCGCAGCCCTAATATCTGGGTGTTCTTTCGGAATTGCCATCAGGCATGGGTGGAAGCGAAAAGGACCTCCACTGGTGATCACAAGGGCAGAAGGGAAGTTTCTCTATGAGTTTGATGGTCGCCCTGCCTTCGAGGTTTATTCGGAGCGCTTGGGGAGCATCGAGAAAGAAAATTTTCCAGTATACGGAGCAGAAAATCCGCTTGGAATTCCTGAAACCTGTGGCTACTTTCTTGTCCGCGATCCCTTGAATGTGAGGGATGACGGCTCTATTGAGCTTGTTACAGAAGTTCCGATGAAAGCCGTGGCCTACTTGATGTGTACTACACTGGAAGAACAGTTAAAAATTGCTCGTGAAACTGTTACCGCCGCCCTGAAAAAAGTTACAAAACCTGTGTTTGCTCTTGTATTTAACTGTGTTTCCCGCTTTTTGTTGATGGGTGAACACTACCGTGAGGAACTGGAAGTAATCAAAAACCTGTTTGGGGACCAGTTTCCTTTCCTTGGGTTCCTTTCTTTTGGCGAGATTGGGGCTTATTCTGGTGTTCCTTTGTTGCACAACAAATCACTTCTGGTAGCAGTTGGAGGGGGATAAGATACATTGGTGTCGGAAACCCTGGAGTTGGCAATTCTCTACGAAATCTCCGCACTTAGTTTTCCTGAATCCGAACGGGACCTCTATTGGGAGCTTGTAGAGAAATGCAGCCGCATCTTCGGTATCAGGCGTGTAGTTTTTTTGCTAAATTTCGGTGATCGGGAAGTATGCTACAGGTGGGGCTTTGACTATAGGAAACAGGTGAACTGCAGAGAATTTATTGCTAAAAATGCTTCTTCCCCAAATGTTTTAGTGAAAGAAATTACCAGGAAAGGGGAGAGTGTAGGATTTTTATACCTGGAAAAAGGGAGGAAAATCACAAGAAGTGAGAGCCGGCTTTTAGAGATATTTTGTAGCCGGTTGGAAGATATACTCAATGCCTACTATTGGGAACAAGAATACAGGAGAACAAACGAGTGTTTCCGTTTGCTTCTTGAAAAAACCCCGATGGTTGCAGTTTTTTCGTTTGACAGAAATGGGAAAATTATAAGTTGGAATAAAGAGGCTCAGAGGATTTTTGGTTTCACTGATGAGCTTAAAAAGACTTGGAAACTAGAAGATCTTCTTCCGAGAACAACTCCTTCTGAAGAATTTCGGAAACAAATCGCACAGACATGGAAAACGGGGCAGGCCACTCCTCCTCGCGAACTCCGTTTTGTCTCTTGTTGTGGTGAGGAAAATTGGATTTTGTATACCCTCGTTCCCGTTCCTAAAACTTCACCCCATAGGAAAGTTTTTTGTATGGGTGTCGATATCACCACACGCAAGCAGGTAGAGCAGGAGTTGTATCAATTGAGTTCTCACGATACTGTAACTGGGCTTTTCAACCGCAATTACTTCGAACAAGAAATGCGGAGGCTTGACGAGGTTAAACTACGACCTGTGAGCATTGTCGTTTGTGATGTTGATGAACTCAAGCTTGTCAACGATATTGCTGGTCACTACGAAGGGGATGAGCTTCTGCGCCAAGTAGCCCATGTCCTCAAAAGTTCGTTTCGTTCAGGTGATGTTGTTGCCCGGGTTGGGGGAGATGAGTTTGCAGTAATCTTGCCTGGTGTCGATGGTCACACTGCTCAGGGTATTTGTAAACGCCTCTATGAACAGATAGAGAAGTACAACAGGGAAAGTCCGAGACCGCATTTAAGCGTTTCTATCGGATTTGCTACTGTTTTTGAGCCGGAGACATCGGTATATGAAGCATATAAAGAGGCGGATTACATGATGTACCAGAATAAGCTCCAGCAGAGTGAGAAAATACGGAAGAAAATCATTCAGTCACTGGTTTCGATGTCGAGGGAAAAGGCTTTCGCCAAGAGGCAACTGGAGAGGCTCCGCAAGCTTGCGGCAGAGTTGCAACTCCCTGGTACAGTTTAGGAAAATGTTATTAAGTCGAAGGTGAGATTGAGATGAAGAAAGAGGTGTTGATTGTTGACGATTCTCACCTCACCAGACTAATGGTGAAAAGGGCTCTTGAAGAGAGAGGCTACGCTGTTACAGAATTGGCTACAGGGGAAGAGGCCTTGTCGAAGGCAAAACTGCGTTCAAAGCCTTTTGATCTGGTGATCATGGATGTTTATCTTTCGGGAATGGATGGACTCCGCACCCTCGAGTTGCTCAAACAAGACCCCGAGTATACTTACGTTCCTGTGATGATGCTAACCGTGGCTTCTGCTGTTTCAGTGGTAAAACAGGCGATTAGATTAGGGGCTGCTGATTTCCTGTGCAAGCCGTTTACTCCAGAACAGCTCGTAGCCAGGGTAGAAAAACTCATTGGGCCTGCAAAGAGTGAAGATGAGCCGCTTCAAAGGTTCTATCGAGTTGTTAGATGTGAAATCAACAGAGCAAATCGAGGAAAAACACCCCTTGTTCTTTTGCTGATTCAATTTTCTCAGACTCCCAGCATCGAAATTGCGAAACTGGCGGAAGAGGTCCAAAAGCGCGTTCGCGAAATAGATACAGTTTTACCCCTCAGTGAACACTCCCTGGTGGCTATTCTCCCTCTTACTGACAAGAAGGGGGCTGAGGTTGTGGCCGGGAAAATCGGAACATGGTTTTCCCAGATTGGTGAAAAAGAAGAGTGGCAATTTTCGATTTCTGTTTACCCAGAGAACGGAGCAGATGCTAAAGAACTGCTCAGCTATGCTCGTTCAGAACTGTTGAAAGCGACAACTGAGAAATAGTTACTCAAGGATTCCTGGCAAGGAGGGGGCCCCGAAGTGGGGTTATTTCATTTTGAGGTTATCAAAGAGTGCAAAAAAACCAGAGCGCGGCTGGGTAAGATCCACACACCACGGGGAATCATTAACACACCAGCCTTCATGCCTGTAGGCACCCAAGCCACTGTGAAAACCCTGACTCCGGATGAAGTAACTGCCCTTGGGGCAGATGTTATCTTGTGCAACACTTATCACCTTTACTTGCGGCCGGGCACTGAGATTATCGAGGCTGCTGGGGGACTTCACCGTTTCATGAACTGGAAGGGTCCCATTCTGACTGATAGTGGGGGTTTTCAGGTCTTCAGTCTTGCTTCACTGCGCAAAGTTAGTGATCAGGGTGTTGAGTTTAGGTCGCATCTGGACGGTTCCCTCCATTTCATCACCCCAGAAAAAGCCATCGAAATCCAGGAAGTTCTGGGTTCTGATATTGCGATGGTGTTCGATGAGTGTGTACCTTTTCCCTGTTCCTATGGGGACGCTCTTACTGCTGTTGAAAGAACAACACGCTGGGCCAAAAGGTGCCTTCGGGTCCATTCGCGGACTGACCAGGTGGTTTTTGGAATCGTTCAGGGCAGTGTTTACCCAGAGTTGCGGGCAAGAAGCGCTCTTGACCTTGTAAACCTCGATTTTGCGGGATATGCTATCGGGGGCCTTAGTGTTGGTGAACCCAAGCCAATGATGTATGGGATTCTTGATTGCACTGTCCCGTTTCTTCCTGAGCGAAAGCCCCGTTATCTGATGGGAGTGGGCACTGCTGACTGCATCCTGGAGGCCGTTGCCCGGGGCATTGATCTTTTTGATTGTGTTCTCCCGACCCGGATTGCCCGTAATGGGACAGCCCTTACCAGGTGGGGTAAACTTGTTGTTCGCAATGCGGAGTATGCTGCTGATTTTTCCCCTATAGATCCCGAGTGTTCCTGCTACACCTGCCGGAACTTCACCAGGGCATATCTGAGGCACCTTTTCAAGGCTGGAGAAATTTTGGGGCACCGTCTTCTTACCATTCACAACCTCCACTTCACTCTCAACCTGATGGAAAAGATCCGCCAGGCGATTCTCGAAGATCGGTTTTTGGAGTTTAAGAGTGAGTTTTTGAATGGTTTCAGGATAACAAAATAGAAGAAAATAAGACAAACGCCGCAGCAGGAACATCTTCTAGTTTGTCCAATATATGGTAAAGAAGTTTTGGTTCGGGGAGTGGTGGAAATTGCTGAAGAAGTTCAAAGACGTTTTGGGCACTACTGTCGCCTATTGCTTGTTCTGGTTGGGACAGTGTAGACAGAAGAAGAAAATGAAGCGAGATTACCTGCAGATCTCCAGCTATCTTGCGGAATACGGGGACTTCTGGGAAGGACGAGGAAGCATCTCACTTCTCCCCACACTCAGAGAAAAGAGGAGAGGTTATGGTGATCGTTAACAAGCGTCAGGTTTTGATCGAGAGGGGAGATATTTTTGAGATTGAGTTTGGTAATGATCAGAGTGGAGAGGTAATCAAGCAGCCTGTTTTGGTAATCCAGAACGATATCGGGAATCGCTTCTGCGACACGGTAATTGTTGTTCCCCTGTTCCCTGATCTTCGGTTGGAAGGAACCTTACTCGGGGTCTTGATTAAAGCTAGCTCTGAAACTGGTCTTACCACTGACCATGTAGCTTTGTTTACCCAGATCTGTACAATTGCTAAAAAGGGTTTTCGGGAAGAAACCTATTTGGGCCGCCCGGAGCCAGATGTGATGGCTCGCGTCGATGAGGCGATCAAATTGAGTTTGGGGTTGAGCACTCTTCAACGCTTGCAGACAAGGAGAAGGTCTTTTGATCGCTTGGAGAAAAAGAGGAATCTCGGAAGTTAGGAAGAATAATATATCTTCAGTTGATTTTTGCGCAAGGGGTCGGAACAAGGAGTGGAAAAGAAGGTTATCACTCTCGAGGATGTGAAGAGAGATCCTTACGTTGATACTTTGATCCGTGTCGGCAATGAAAACCTGGGAGTGATGGGGTTCACTGAGCACGGGTACCGACACCTGAATTTGGTTGCCAATATCGCTTATAATGTGATGCGGAGGCTTGGGTATCCGCAGCGTGAGGCAGAGCTTGCCGCCATTGCCGGGTATCTTCATGATATTGGTAATGTGGTTAACAGGGACGGGCACCACTGGACTGGGGCCGTTCTTGCTTATTTTATTCTGGATCGGCTGGGTATGGACCCTGAAGAGATCAGCACAATTGTAGCTGCCATCGGGAACCACGATGAACAGACTGGTCAACCGGTCAGTAATGTGGCGGCAGCCCTGATCCTTGCAGACAAGTCCGATGTTCACAGGACACGAGTGAGGAATCCGGAACAGTCCACTTTTGATATCCACGACCGGGTAAATTACGCTGTCAAGCGCTCATTTTTACGCGTGGAAGAAGACAAGAAACTAATAACCCTCGAGCTCGAGATCGATTCTAAAATCAGCCCTGTGATGGATTACTTCGAGATATTTCTAACCCGGATGCTGATGTGCCGCCGAGCGGCAAATTTTCTAGGGTGCAAGTTTGGACTCCAGATAAACGGTAACAAGCTCATCTGAAAATTCACGGAAGGAAGGAGAGTAACGGAAGTGTCAGCTTCGAAAAAAGGTCAGGAAAAGAAAACAGGGGTCAACTGGGTAGAGGCTGGAAAACTTTTCTTGATCGTCCTGATAATTGTTGGTCTTGCTATTGGGCTTGCTCAACCTCTTGCTGAAAAGCTTCAGGAACACCTGGGTCTGGACCTCAAAGGCGGGGTGCATGTTGTTTACGAAGCGATTCCCTCCCCTGGTTCTCCGGTAACCTCGGATGCCATTGCCCGGTTGATTGCAGTGATCAGAAACAGGGTTGATGCTCTTGGGGTTACTGAGCCGGTAATTCAAAAAGAAGGTACGAAAAGGGTAGTTGTTGAGCTTCCAGGAGTTAAGGACCCTGAAGAGGCTGTTCGCCTCATCGGAAAAACCGCTCATCTTGAGTTCAAAACAGAAGATGGGAAAACGGTTCTCACAGGGAAGGACCTCAAGGACGCGCGGGCACAACTGAACCCACAGACAAGTGAACCCGAGGTTCTTCTGAAGTTTGATAAAGAGGGTGCCAAAAAGTTTGGGGAAGTTACTACCGCAAATGTCGGAAGGAGAATCGTTATTTACCTTGACGATAAATTACTGACAGCACCTGTGGTTGAAGAACCAATTACCACCGGAGAGGCAGTGATCCGTGGTGGGTATCGGAGCTTGGAAGAGGCTCAGCAGGAAGCAATCTTGCTCCGCTCTGGCGCGCTTCCGGTAAAGGTGGAGCTTCTCGAAAAGAGGACTGTCGGTCCCGTTCTTGGGAAGGATTCTCTTGACCGCAGTCTTAAGGCTGGAATCATTGGAATTCTCCTCATCTTTGTATTTATGATTGCCTATTACCGGGTTCCCGGACTCATTGCCGACCTCTCCTTGGTTGTGTATGGTTTACTGGTTGCAGGAATTTTCCTCTTAATCAAGGCCACTCTGACTTTACCCGGTATTGCAGGTTTTATCCTTTCCATCGGCATGGCTGTTGACGCCAATATTATCATTTACGAGCGGATAAAAGAAGAGTTGAGGGCTGGAAAGACATTACGGGCAGCAATTGACGCCGGTTTTCAGCACGCCTTCAGGGCGATCCTTGATGCCAATGTGACTACCTTAATTGCTGCCGCGGTTCTCTACTACTTTGGCAGTGGCCCGATTCGGGGGTTTGCTGTGACCCTCAGTATCGGTATATTAACCAGCATGTTCACCGCGATCACCTTCACTCGCTATCTTCTCCACCTGCTTGCCAGATCGCGGCTCGTTTTAAATCCGAAGGCATATGGCGCCTAAATTCAAGGAGGTAACTGACGATGAATCTGATCAGACTTAGGAAGTACTGGTACATTTTATCTTTACTGATCATTGTTCCTGGGCTAATCACTTTCTTTGTTAAGGGTTTAAACTATGGGATCGACTTTACAGGTGGTAGTCTCATTGAGGTGAAGTTTGAAAAACCTGCGAAAATCGGAGAGATCAGAGAGTTGCTAGATGAACTCGGTTTGGGCGAAGGAAGCAAGATTCAGAGTGCTGCGGGGAACACGGTGATCATCAGAACGCGTGACCTTACCCAGGAGGAAAGCGATCAACTACTCGCAAGCCTTGAAAAAAACTTTGGTTCTCTGAAGCTCATGCGCAACGAAAAGGTGGGACCGACGATTGGAAAAGAGTTGCGGAATAAAGCAATTTTGTCGCTGGCGATTGCCTTCACCTTGATGATCATTTACATCACCGTCAGGTTCGAGTTCAGCTTTGCTCTTGCTGCCATAGCAGCCCTTTTCCACGATATCCTAGTTACTGTAGGCCTCGTTTCTATTATCGGTCTTGAGGTTGATGGAGCCTTTATCGCTGCCTTGCTAACGATCGTTGGATATTCGATTAATGATACAATTGTGATCTTTGACCGCATCAGAGAGAATTTGCGAATTTTGCACAAAGAGCCTCTTGAGGAGATAATTCACAAGAGCATCATTCAGACTCTTGCTCGTTCCATCAACACCGTTTTGACAGTGGTTTTTACCCTACTGGCGTTGATTTTCTTCGGAGGTGTTACCATCAGGGGGTTTATTATTACGATGTTGATCGGGATTCTCAGTGGAGCCTATTCATCGATTTTCAATGCCAGTCCTCTGTGGTATGACTTCCGCCGCCTGATGACGAAAACTGCTTGATTAACTGTCTGAAAGATTTTAAAATTTAAACAAAGGTGAACAGATGTTACTGAAAGCTGAGAGCATTGGCGACTTTTGGGGTTTTTAAGTGTGGACTAGGGTAATTGGGACTGATGTAGTGGTAAAAATTTGATAGTGGAAGCGGCGACAGGTGCCCCGAATGGGGAGAATAGGGAATCAGGTGAAAATCCTGAGCGGTCCCGCCACTGTGAGCAGGGACGAACCCGAAAAAGCCACTGGGCTGGTCCACCAGTCTGGGAAGGTTCGGGGGAGGATGACTGCGAGCCAGGAGACCTGCCTGTCGGCCTGATTACTGGAGGATGATGGTAAAGTCCCCAGCCGTGTGGTTGGGGACTTTCGTTTTAGCAAAAATTAGTAATTGTGAGGAGGGATCTGTTTTGTTGCTGGAAGAAACCATTAAAAAAATTGGTGAGCTTGATCGGCAGGCACAAAAGAGGACACGCCTGCGGCTCGATGATCTAACTAAACCTCCGGGAAGCCTGGGGATGCTGGAAGAGGTTGTCGTTAAAATCGCCGGAATCACGGGTAAGTGGATGCCTTCCCTGGAGAAAAAGGCAGTTATTGTCATGGCTGGGGATCACGGGGTTGTTGCTGAAGGGGTTAGTGCCTTTCCTCAAGAGGTTACACCCCAGATGGTCCGTAACTTTCTTCGTGGTGGTGCGGCAATCAATGTATTGTCCCGTCATGCGGGTGCCGAGGTGGTTTGCGTTGATATCGGGGTGGCTGCGCCTCTCAAGGAGCCTGGCCTGCTTTCCAGGAAAATAGCACCGGGAACGCGAAATATTGCCGAGGGTCCAGCAATGACTCTCGAGGAAGCCAGAAAGGCGATCGAGGTGGGAATCGAGGTTGCTACTCAGGAGATTGCTGCAGGTGTTCAACTTTTGGCTACCGGGGATATGGGGATCGGGAACACCACTCCGAGTACAGCAATTCTGGCTGCCTTTACGGGTTTCCCCGTTTCTCTTATTGCTGGTAAGGGGACAGGCCTCGATGATCGTGGTCTCCAGCATAAGGTCGAAGTAATTGAGCGAGCCCTGAGGGTTAACAAGCCGGATCCCCGTGATGGCCTGGACGTTTTGTCCAAGGTGGGAGGATTCGAGATTGGGGGACTCGCGGGGGTAATTTTAGGTGCTGCTGCATCTCGGGTTCCAGTAGTTATCGATGGCTTTATTTCCGGTGCTGCCGCCATGATCGCCCGTGCCCTTGCTCCTCGTGTTGTTGATTATATCATCGCCTCTCACCTTTCTGAAGAGCCAGGGCACAAAATCATGCTTAAATGGTTGGGGCTAGAGCCGATGATCCAGATGCGGATGCGCCTCGGAGAAGGGACTGGAGCGGTGCTGGCCTTCCACTTGATCGAAGCAGGGTTGCGGATTTTGCGGGAGATGGCTACCTTCAGTGAAGCTCAAGTTTCGAAAAAATCTGAGGATTGATATTTCCTCTCTTCTGAGGTAGCAAATTAAGCAAAGAAATGAAAGCGTACATGAGTTTGGGGCTTCATCATGGGCAGGGCACTTGATGAAGCCCCTTTTATGTGCATAGAATATAAATCAATAACTGAAAAGACACAAAGTTAGCATATGAGTATTTCCTGAAGGAAAGCACTCGGTCGTGGAGGTGTTAGCCTCATGGGGTGTTTTAAGATTGTGGAGGTCAAAAAATGGCTGTGAAGCAGAATGTTGCCAAGATCTCGGTGTTTTCGAATACTTCTCTCTTGATTATGAAAATTGTTATTGGAGTATCGATTAATTCTGTAAGTGTGCTCTCCGAGGCTATTCACTCTGGAATTGACCTTTTGGCTGCTCTAATTGCGCTTTTTGCTGTCTATCAGAGTGAAAAACCCCCTGATGAAGAACACCAATTTGGTCATGGAAAGTTTGAAAATGTTGCTGGATTTGTGGAAGCTCTACTGATTTTTGGTGCCGCTACCTGGATTGTTTGGGAAGCTGCTCAGAAAATAGCCACTAAGGAGCCGGTAGTGGAACCGCTTTGGGGTTTGGCAGTGATGACTGTTTCAGGAACAGTCAATCTCGTGGTTTCTTCAGTCCTGATGAAAACTGCGAGACTGACTGATTCTGTTGCCCTCGAGGCAGATGCCTGGCACCTGAGAACCGATGTCTATACCTCATTCGGTGTGGGTGTGGGGTTGCTTCTTCTCTGGGTTACTGGTTCCCAAATTTTTGACCCGCTTCTGGCAATTGGAGTAGCTTTGCTGATCATAAAGACCTCTTTCGAGTTAGCGAAGAGAGCTTTTCTTCCTCTTCTTGACACCTGCTTGCCTGAAGAGGAAATAAGGATGATCAGGGAAATTCTGGAGCAACACCATAATGACTACATTGAGTTTCGAAACCTCCGAACCCGGAAGGCCGGTTCAGAGCGACACATCGATTTCCATTTAGTGGTTCCTCGCGATCGCAGGATCAGTGAGGTTCATGAACTTTGTCAACAGATCGAGCGCTCCATTCAACAGAGGTTTCCCGGGTCATCCGTATTAATTCATCTGGAACCGAGCGAAGTGGAAAAAGAGGTTGACAATTGAAGAACTCTGGGGAACAAAGAAAGGATTTTTCAAAGAGAATGGCGAAATATTCCGGTGCATTTATCGATTTTTGGAGGTGACCCTGGTGCAGTACTACGTCCTTAGCGTCCTGGTCTTCGCGCTTTTGATTGCCGTTTTTGCGGTTCAGAATGCTGGCCCAGTAAGTATCAAACTCTTCTTTTGGACAGTTCCCGAGGTTCCTCTGGTCTTGGTAATTCTGGTTACTGTTCTTTGCGGTTTTTTTATTGGGCTTTTCCTCGGCTCTTTTAGTCGTCCTCGGCGAGGGAAGCAGTTCCAGGATACCAACAAACTTCAGCAAGAAGTTTTGGAAAATCAGAAGAAGCTTTAAGATTTGCCTTCTCTTGACAAGGTTGTCAGGGTGAGCATACGATAAAAGGGGGTGAGCCGATGAGTCTTCAAAGGCTGCTGGCGAAAATCGAGAGCTACTATCCCAACTTTGATCGGGAATTGGTTGAAAAGGCTTATTTTTTTGCCAACAAGGCTCACGCTGGTCAGTTCAGAAATTCTGGAGAAGCCTTTATTAATCACCCCCTTGAAGTTGCTTGCATTTTGGCGGATTTAGAGCTTGATCTGACGACTATTGTTGCTGGTTTGCTTCATGATGTCGTCGAGGATACTCCAGTTACCCTTGAGGAGATTGAGGCTGAGTTCGGCTCTGAAGTAAGTTTCCTGGTTTCCGGAGTTACCAAACTGGGAAAGATCGAGTATAAATCTAAAGAAGACCATCAGGCCGAGAACTTGAGGCGAATGTTTTTGGCAATGGCGCGCGATGTGCGCGTTATTTTGATCAAGCTCGCCGATCGCCTCCATAACCTGCGCACATTGAACCATCATCCTGTTGAGAAGCAGCGGGAAATAGCTCGGGAAACTCTGGAAATTTTTGCCCCCCTTGCTCACAGGCTGGGGATTTACAAGATCAAGTGGGAGATTGAGGACCTGGCGTTTCGGTTTTTGGAACCAGAAAAGTATTATGAACTGGTGGCCAGAATTGCCAAAAAGAGGCGTGAACGTGAAGACTATATCAATTTGGTTATTTCGAAGATCCGAGAGCAGCTCGATGCTGCCGGAATTAAGGCTGATATATCGGGAAGGCCGAAGAACTTCTACAGCATCTACCGCAAAATGGTTGACCAAGGGAAAGACCTAGCAGAGATCTACGACCTGATTGCTGTCCGGGTAATTGTGGATACAGTCAGGGATTGTTACGCTGTTCTGGGGATCGTGCATACTATGTGGAAGCCGATTCCCGGCAGGTTCAAGGACTATATTGCCATGCCCAAGCAGAACATGTACCAGTCACTACATACTACCCTGGTGGGGCCATTCGGTGAACCATTTGAGCTTCAGATCCGAACCTGGGAAATGCACAGAACTGCCGAATACGGAATTGCCGCTCACTGGCGCTACAAAGAAGGGGGCCGGCTCTCGGATCCCAAGTTTGAGGAGAAACTTTCCTGGCTGAGGCAAATTCTGGAGTGGCAGCATGACCTCAAAGATGCCAGGGAGTTTATGGAATCTCTAAAGATTGACCTCTTTTCTGATGTTGTCTTTGTCTTTACCCCCAAGGGGGATGTAATTGAACTTCCTGCAGGTTCAGTCCCGATTGACTTTGCTTACAGGATCCACACCGAGGTTGGTCACCGGTGTATCGGTGCCAAGGTTAATGGAAAAATCGTGCCCCTTGATTACAAGCTTAAGAACGGCGACATTGTGGAAATTCTTACATCGAAGCAGAGCAGTGGTCCGAGCAGGGATTGGCTTTCTATTGTCAAAACTTCTCATGCCAAGAACCGCATCAGGCAGTGGTTCAAGAAAGAGAAGCGAGAGGAAAACATCCTACGTGGGCGGGAGCTTTTGGAAAAAGAAGTTCGGCGGATTGGTGCCGATCCTGAAGACTTCTTTAAATTGGAAGCAATCGAAGAGCTTGCTCAAAGTTTTGGTTTCCAGAGTGAGGATGACTTGTATGCAGGCATCGGAGGGGGAGTTGTTAGTGCTGGCCAGGTTGTCGGGAAGGTCAAGGATCAACTGCTGAAAGAGAGGGAGGAAGAGCTTCCCCCGAGGGATCAAGTAGAAGTCAAACAGTTGCTCAAACCCGTTCAGGAAAAGAAGAGAACGACTCCTGGGGTTAAGGTCAAAGGTGAAAAGAACGTTGCCGTGCGGCTCGCACACTGCTGCAATCCCTTGCCAGGTGACCAGATTATCGGTTACGTCACTAGGGGAAGGGGTGTGTCGGTTCACAGAGCAGATTGCCCCAATGTTGCCCATTACTACCAGTATGAACCAGAACGCTTGATCGAGGTCAGTTGGGACAATACAACTGATACCACATACCAGGTGGAAATTGAGGTAAAAGCTCTTGACAGACCCCGCCTGGCTTCAGATATTATGAATACAATCGCAGATACCAAAACGATCATCAATGCGGTTAATGCTCGGGCTAAAAAGGACAAACTGGCTCTGGTTAATTTGAAACTGGAAATCCGTGACCTTGAGCACCTTTATTACATCATGCAGAAAGTGAGCCGTGTCAGTGATGTCCTCGAGGTTCACCGCGTAGTTCCTTCCTAAGATCTGCTGTGACCGGGGTGAGTGGATGAGAGCTGTTGTGCAGAGGGTGAGCAGGGCCTGGGTTGATGTTGAAGGAGAGAGGAGAGGCTCAATCGGTAGAGGGTTGGTGGTTCTGGTTGGTGTGGGGGTTGATGATCAGCTTGATGATGCCTCCTACCTTGCTGAGAAGATCGTCAACCTCCGTGTCTTTCCAGATGAGGAGGGCAAGTTCAATCATTCTGTCCGGGATATCCAAGGTGAACTCCTTGTAGTCTCTCAGTTTACCCTTTTCGGTGACTGTCGCAAGGGAAGGCGTCCGAGCTTCACCCAGGCTGCACCCCCCGAGGTAGCTTTTCCGCTTTATGAAGAATTTCTGAAACTGCTTGCTAAAAGTGGTCTGAGAATTGTTACCGGGAAGTTCCAGTCAATGATGGAGGTAGGTATAGTAAACGACGGACCGGTAACTATTTTGCTTGATTCGAGAAAGAAATTCTGAGATGGGGGTATCTGATGATGCAAATAAAGTGCCTTACGGTTGGCCCACTGCTTGCCAACTGTTATCTCGTCTGGTGCGAGGAAACAAAAGAGGCAGTTGTGATTGATCCGGGTGCTGAAGGAGAGAAGATCGTTTCTGAGATCGAAAAGGAGCATCTGCGAGTGAAATACATTATCAATACTCACGGTCACGTCGATCACATTAGTGCCAACCGTGAGGTCAAAAACAGAACAGGGGCCAAAATTCTCATCCATGCAGATGATGCTCCTTTACTTACCAATCCCCAGCTTAACCTTTCTTCATATTTAGGGGCTCCAGTAACAGGTCCTCCTCCAGATGTATTGCTTTGCGAAGGAGAAGAAATTGAAATCGGAAACAATCTCAAGCTCGAGGTAATCCACACCCCTGGCCACACGCGTGGGGGAATTTGTTTGCTGGCAGACAAGGTGGTATTCACAGGTGATACCCTTTTTGCCGGCTCTGTCGGGAGAACCGATTTTCCCGGGGGTTCGTACACAGAACTCCTCGACTCCATCAAAAAGAAGATCCTCACCCTTGGGGATGATTACGTGATTTATCCTGGTCATGGCCCGGCCTCTACTGTAGGGGAAGAACGGAGAAATAATCCCTTTCTGTTCTGACTCTTGCAGCCGTCCGCCTATGGATGCCATCAATGGTACACAGTCGGCTATCTCGACATCCTGACAACTAGTTTAAGATAGGAGTGAATCGCTGTTGATTAATGTGCCCCGGGGAACAAAAGATTTACTACCTGGAGAAGTGGAGAAGTGGCAGCATTTAGAAGAACTTGTCCGCCATCTCTGTAAGCTGTATGGCTATCAGGAGATTAGGACTCCGATTTTCGAACACACAGAACTTTTCGCCCGAGGAATTGGCGAAACCACCGATATTGTTCAAAAGGAAATGTATACTTTCGAGGATCGGGGTGGTCGAAGCATTACCCTTAGACCCGAAGGAACGGCCTCGGTTGTTAGGGCCTACCTGGAACACCATCTTTATAACCAGCCACAACCCGTGAAGCTCTACTACATTGGCCCAATGTTTCGCTACGACCGCCCTCAAGCAGGACGATACCGCCAGTTCCACCAATTTGGGCTGGAATGTTTGGGAAGCCATGATCCTGCTGTCGATGCCGAAGTGATTTGTTTTACCTGGGATTATTTCCAGAGGCTCGGTTTGAAGAAATTCACGATCGAGCTAAACAGTATCGGCTGCCCTATCTGCAGACCTCGTTACACCAAGGCTCTGAAAGCCTTTTTCGAACCGTATCAAGATTCTCTTTGTTCGTTCTGCCGCGAGCGGTTGCACCGTAATCCTCTGCGTGTGCTTGATTGCAAAGTTCCCCAGTGCCAGGAGTTGGGGAAAAACGCCCCGGTGCTCCTTGAGAATTTATGTGAAGAATGTCAGAAGCACTTCTCCGATGTTCAGAGCTATCTTCGGGTTTTAAAAATACCTTTTGTGATTAATCCGAGGCTGGTGAGGGGGCTTGACTACTACACTCACACTGCATTTGAAGTAGTCTTTTCAGAACTGGGTGCTCAGGCTTCAATAGCCGGTGGAGGGCGTTACAACAATCTCGTGGAAGCTTACGGAGGCCCCCCTGTTCCAGCGGTTGGAGTTGCTGTCGGGATTGAAAGGTTACTGCTTGCTCTCGAGAAGAGCGGTGTCCAGCTTTTACCCCCAAAGGAACCGATTATTTTTGTGGCTACTGCTGCTGGTGATTCCCGACCCTGGCTGGAACAGGAGGCTATGCTTCTCCTCATGGAGTTGCGAAATGCCGGTTTCCGGGCAGAAAAGGATTACCTGGGGCGGAGCCTGAAAGCCCAGATGAAGTCTGCCGGGAAAATCGGAGCCAGGTATGTTTTAATTCTGGGTGAGGAGGAGATGGCCGCGGGAGAAGTTGTGATTCGGGATATGAGAGCAGGAAACCAGTTTTCTGTCCCCAGGGAAAATGTATTAAAAACCATTGTGGAAATGAAGGATAAGGAGGAAGGTTAGTTGGAAACTGTTGGTGATCTGCGACGAACTCATGGATGCGGAGAACTATGTGTTGACCACATTGGTGAAAACGTTGTTCTGATGGGTTGGGTGAAGAGACAACGGGATCACGGTGGTGTGATCTTCTTCGACCTGCGTGACCGAACTGGGATTGTCCAGGTAGTCCTCAGTCCTGACGAAAGCGGAGACGTGTTCGCCAAGGGGGAAACTGCCAGGGCTGAGTACGTTGTTGCCGTTCGGGGAGAGGTGAGGAGGAGGCCACCGGGTACCGAGAATCCCAAGATGGCCACCGGAGAGATCGAGGTTGTTGCCAAAGAACTGAGGATTCTCAATACCGTTCGTTCGCTCCCGTTTTATCCTGATGAAGCGGAGAGTGTGGATGAAGCACTGAGACTGCGATATCGCTATCTGGACCTCCGCCGACCGAAGTACTGGGAGATTTTTGCTATGCGCCATCGTGCTGCCCAGGAGATCCGAAACTTTCTTACGAGGAAAGGGTTTCTCGAGATCGAAACCCCAATGCTCACCAGGAGCACTCCCGAGGGTGCGCGCGATTACCTTGTTCCCAGCAGGATCTATCCAGGCCGATTTTATGCCCTTCCTCAGTCACCCCAGCTTTTCAAGCAAATCCTGATGGTTGCTGGGTTCGAACGCTACTTCCAGTTTGCCCGGTGTTTCCGTGACGAAGATTTAAGGGCCGACAGGCAGCCGGAGTTCACCCAACTGGATCTGGAGATGTCGTTTATAAGTGAAGAGGAATTGTTTGCCCTAGTTGAGGAAATGCTTGCAGATCTTTTTTCTCAGGTGCTGGAGAAAAACGTGAAAACTCCTTTTCCTCGCCTCAAATACCGCGAGGCTTTAGATAGGTACGGAACTGATAAGCCTGATACCAGAATCGGAATGGAGATTACAAACGTTTCTGCCCTGGTAGCGGAGAGCAGTTGTAAGATCTTTGCCCAGACAGTGCAAAAAGGTGGGGTTGTCAAAGGGATCCGTGTTCCGGAGGGTGCAACTTTTTCTCGCCGTGTCCTCGATGAGCTTTCTAGGCTTGCCGTTGACTGGGGTGCCCGCGGACTTGCCTGGTTTGTTTTGGGTGGAGAAGAAGTGAAGTCACCTCTTGCTAAGTTGTTTACTGCTCAAGAAATGGAAGCTTTGATCACAGCAATGGGGGGAAAGCCTGGTGACCTCCTCCTCTTTGTAGCAGATAAGGATGAAGTTGCTGGTCCAGTTCTTGCGAACCTGCGCCTTGAACTCGCCAGGCGCCTTCAGTTGGCCAAACCCGAAGATTTTTCTTTTGTTTGGATTACTGAATTCCCATTACTCGAATATAATGAAGACGAAAAAAGATGGGAAGCTGTCCATCATCCGTTTACAGCACCTTATGAGGAAGATATCGGTTTTTTGGAAACAGCACCAGAAAAGGTGCGTGCTCGTGCTTATGACCTGATCCTCAATGGGACTGAGATCGGAGGAGGAAGCATCAGAAACTATCGCCGCGACTTGCAAGAAAAAATTTTCCGAATCATCGGGCTTCCCGAGGAAGAGGCCCAGGAGAAGTTTGGTTTCTTGCTAGAAGCTCTTGATTGTGGTGCACCCCCCCATGGGGGAATTGCTTTCGGTTTTGACCGTCTTTTGATGCTAATGCTGGGAAGGGAAACGATTCGTGATGTGATTGCTTTTCCGAAAACACAGAGCGCAACTTGTCTGTTGACCCAGGCGCCAGCTTCGGTCACTCCCAGACAGCTTGAGGAGCTTCACATCAGCATTCTTGAAAGAGCAGAACAGAAATCGCCGCGTTGAGCGGGAATGGAAAGATGTGAGATTGCTTTTTTCCTTGAAAAGAGGGGATTTGTGTGTTATGATGTTCTTAGAATAGCCCTGCGGTGTTCGTGGGACTCGGGGAGTTTCGAGCCAACACCAATACAAGAGGAGCCTGGGCTCTGGTTGTGGCTTGTATGCCCTGACAGCATCTTCCGTGAGGAGGATGCTGGGAGTTGCTCTTGTGTTAGAGCACACTCCTTCACGGAGTGGAGCGAGGGACACAAAAAGCAACCAGGAGGGCACCACCGTGCTGAGCCGAGGTTCGGAAACACCCAGTAGCCACGGCAACCGCGGGGTTATTTTATTATAAATAAATTTGGCGGACAAGATAGGGCTCTTAGAACCAAATGAGGGGGTCTTGGACGGAAAAAATGACCGCTTTTGATTTTTTCTGGATTTTCCTAATTTTGATGAGTTTTTTGCCGATGCTTAAACAACAACACCTTCAGGCTACCAGGCTTCGCCTGTTGCGGAAGATCGAAGAAAAGAGGAAGTCAAGAGTGATCAGTCTTATACACCGTCAGGAGTCTCTCAGTTTGTTGGGAATCCCCTTGAGCAGGTTTATCGACATCGAAGACTCGGAACAGGTTTTGCGGGCGATACGTCTTACTCCTGATCATATGCCTATTGACCTGATCTTGCACACACCTGGAGGCCTGGTGTTGGCTGCAGAACAGATTGCTCATGCACTGCGCAAGCATCCGGCAAAAGTGACTGTGTTTATTCCCCACTATGCGATGTCTGGAGGAACGCTGATCGCCCTCGCTGCTGACGAAATTGTTATGGACGAAAACGCTGTCTTGGGTCCTGTAGACCCCCAATTAGGAAAGTACCCGGCAGTTTCCATTTTGCGGGTGCTTGAGCAAAAAGCTCCTAACGATATCGATGATGAAACTCTTATTCTGGCGGACGTCGCCAGAAAGGCGATCCGCCAGGTTGAGGATACCTTGCGTACAATTCTCAAGGACAAGATGAGTGAGGAAGAGGCGGAAAGGATCGCCAAAATCCTTACCGAAGGGAGATGGACGCACGATTATCCCATAACCTGCGATTTTCTCAGGGAACTAGGGCTCAATGTTTCTACTGATTTGCCAAAAGAGGTTTATCTTCTAATGGATTTGTATCCTCAGTCACCACAGCGCCGTCCCTCGGTTCAGTTTGTTCCTTCACCTTACGAGAACCGTGATCATAACGGGGAGAAATAGGAGAATAAAGGAGGATCACGATGTACTGGAATGAAAAATACGAGTGTATGCCCAGATCAGAACTGCGTGCTCTTCAGGAAGAACGCTTGAAAGAAACTGTCGCCAGGGTCTACTACGAAGTTCCTTTTTACCGAAGGGCCCTGCAGGCACGGGGTCTGGGTCCCAACGACATCCACTCTCTCGAGGATCTTCCGAAGCTTCCTTTCACCACAAAGGATGACCTACGGGATAATTACCCTTATGGACTTTTTGCCGTTCCTCTCAGTGAAGTGGTGCGGCTTCATGCTTCCTCAGGGACGACTGGAAAACCGACAGTTGTTGGCTATACCAGGCGTGACTTGGATATCTGGGCCGAGGTGATGGCTCGTGCCCTTACTGCTTGCGGGGCAACCAAGGAGTCAATGATTCATAATGCCTACGGGTATGGGCTTTTTACCGGAGGACTCGGTGTTCACTATGGCGCTGAACGAATCGGTGCTTCAGTCATCCCTGTTTCCGGGGGTCACACAAAGCGCCAAATAATGATCATGAAAGATTTTGGGAGCACGATTCTCACATGTACACCTTCTTATGCCCTCTATCTGGCAGAAGTCATGGAGGAAATGGGGATTTCTAAAGAGGATCTGAAGCTTAAAGGAGGCCTTTTTGGTGCTGAGCCATGGTCGGAAAACATGAGGAAACAGATTGAATCCAGATTGGGACTTCTTGCCCTTGATATTTACGGGCTCAGCGAGGTCATTGGTCCTGGGGTGGCTGTTGAGTGTCCGGAAAAACAGGGGCTTCATGTTGCCGAAGACCATTTTTTGGTGGAGATCATCGACCCTGAGACTGGAGAGCAGTTACCTCCGGGGAGTTACGGTGAACTGGTCGTCACTACGCTCACCAAAGAAGCGCTACCCCTCATCCGCTACCGCACAAGAGACATTACTGCAATTCTTCCTGGCTCCTGTCCGTGTGGACGGACTCACGTGAGGATCGACAGGATTAAGGGACGCACAGATGATATGCTGGTAATCAGGGGAGTCAATGTTTTTCCATCTCAAATCGAAGAAGTGCTTTTCCGGATCAGCGGAACCGAACCTCACTACTTGATCATTGTCGAGCGCAGGGAGCAACTTGATGAACTGGAAGTTTGGGTTGAGGTTTCAGAGCAGGTCTTTTCCGATGAGGTGAGAAGGCTGGAGCACCTTGAAAAACGGATTAGACGCGAAATTGAAGATGTCTTGGGAATTTCAGTGCGAGTGAAACTCGTGGAACCAAAGACCATTGAGCGGAGTGAAGGAAAAGCAAAAAGAGTCATCGACCGGCGTCAACTCTAAAAGAGAAGCATTTGCTTTTAGAGAGGGTGGTTTTTTCCTGGGGGTTTGCTTTTCTTTGTAGTTGGAGTGGTGTGTGGCGACTTTTAGTTTAGATTTGAAGGAGGTTTGGTGATGCTCGTAAAACAGATATCTGTGTTCCTGGAAAACAAGTGTGGTCGCCTGGCTAGTGTTACCAGGGTTTTGGGGGAACATAGTATCAACATCAGGGCTTTTTCGATTGCCGACACTACTGATTTCGGAATCTTGCGCCTGATCGTTAACAACCCCGAAGAGGCTTACAAGGTCCTCCGAGAAGCAGGTTTTACTGTGAGTGTTACCGAGGTAATCGCTGTGAAAGTTCCTGACAGACCTGGTGGGCTTGCTGACGTCCTTGAGTTGATGCAGGAAGCAGGGGTAAACATCGAGTATATGTATGCTTTTGTGGAAAAGATCTCAAAAGATGCCATTGCTGTGTTCAGGGTGGAAAATGTAGAAACAGCAGTGAGGTTGATGCAAGAAAAAGGGATTAAACTTCTCAGTGGCAATGAAGTCTACAACCTGTAAGGCACAGTCAATCCACAACTCTTGGCAATGCTCACAGCTTCCTGGTATTCTCTAGCAGTAATTCTCCGGTTGAGTGGGGGATACTCGAAAGCACGATTTTCAGGGCGGTATTGTCCCATCACATTAACGAAGATCTCTGTAGATATACTAGCAAGGAATTTCATACAGCCCTCGGTGCCGGCAAGACCACCTGGAAGCACAAGGTGACGCACGATCAGCCCTCGCAGGGCAATACCTTGTTCGTCTAGGAGAAGATTTCCTACTTGCCGGTACATTTCTTTAATGGCAAGTTTAGCGAATTTGGGGTAGTCTTTTATTCCCGAGTATTTCCGGGCAATTTCGGGATCATCGTACTTCAGGTCAGGCATGTAGATATCGATGATTCCTTCAAGAAGCTTCAATGTTTCTAGTTCTTCGTAGCCACCGCAGTTGTAAACCAGAGGAATCTGCAGACCTTCCTCTGCGGCAATTTTTACAGCTTCCAAGATTTGCGGCACGAAGTGGGTCGGAGTGACCAGATTGATGTTGTGGCAGTGGTACCTGTTTTGGAGTTGCAACATGATCGCCGCCAGTTCTTCTGAGGTAACGGGCTTTCCAACTCCCAGCCAACTGATTTCGTAGTTCTGGCAGTAGATGCATCTCATGTTGCAGAAGGTAAAAAAAATCGTTCCCGAGCCATGGATCCCGACGAGGGGTTCTTCTTCTCCGAAGTGGGATCCAAAACTGGAGACTACTGCCTGGCTTCCCGATCGGCAAAACCCTTTTTCTTCCTTGAGCCTGTTCACTCCACAGTGATGAGGGCAAAGGTCACATGCGCTAAGTCGCTGATAGGCTTTTTTGGTTCTTTCTTCAAGTTCCCCTGACTCGAGAAGTCGGAGGTAGCCTGGCTGGAATTTCATCGTCTTGGCCTCCTTTGCGACAATTATAGCATTACCTTTGAATAAAGGGAAAGTTCGTGGTGTCCATGAAGAAAAAAGCCATCGGGATTGTGGGCATTTTAATCCTGGGAGTATGTTTTTTAGGAACTTCCTATTGCCTGGATAAGGGCGGTGGCTGCTGGGAACTCGAAGATCTAGATCTGAGCCTTGAACCAGGAAGATACGCTTTGTTCCACATAGAGAGACTGGCCTCCGACTTTTACGAGGGCCGCGCTCCAGGGTCTGCGGGCTGTGGTCGTGCTGCCAGATACCTGGCACGTCAGTTTCAGTTATTGGGGTTGAAGCCAGCGGGTGATCAGGGGACCTATTTTCAGCGAGTGAAAGTTCCGAGTTTTGTTCTGGTGAAGCAGGGAGAGCGTTGGAAACCGAAAATCAACAGTGATGGTTTTGTTCTCAGCGACAATGTTCTTGCTTTTCTGGGACCCGGCGAGTTTCCTTCCCAGAAGGGTGTGGTCATAGTTTCTGCTCATTACGATCATCTTGGGGTTTCAGGAAATGCCTGGTTTCCTGGAGCAAATGACAATGCTTCTGGTCTTGCAGTGCTTCTTGAAACAGCGTGCTTTTTTGCTGGCCAACCGCGGATGCCGAATCTTCAAATTCTATTCGCTGCCTGGACTGGAGAAGAGGAAGGACTTTATGGCTCCCGTCATTTTGTTGCCACCTTTCCCCTGAAAAAAATTAAGGCGGTCATCAATCTGGATACCCTTGGCAATGGAGAGCCTGCGGAGTTCCTCGTTTGGTCCCATGATCGCGATAATCAGCTAATCTCATTGGTTGAGGCTACAGGAAAGAGACTGGACTATCAGGTCAAGGTCCAGTTTCTAGGAACTAGCTCAGCGTATACTTCTGATGATCAGCCTTTTTCTGAAAATGGCGTTCCTGCGGTAACCCTACTCTCGCAGACGTGGCTCGAGCACAATCATACTATTGAGGATACTCCTGAGATGATTAACCCTGGAAAGCTTGAAAACGCTACAAAACTGGTGATTAATATTGTTAAACAGTTGGCTTATTGAAAACCAATTGAAATTGCACAAGAAAGGGGTTTTGAACATGAACTTTGTTCCTACTGGTCTAGCGACTGGAATAGGGAGTCTGCCCCACAAAGATCCTGCTTATGCGGTGTCCCTTGTGAGAAAATTCTTTCCGTATATCCCTCACTGGCCTCAGTTACCGAAACTGACACCCCTTGAAGGCTACTTACACCAGTTTCTGGAATGTTTGTTACAGTTAGGGCTGTTGAAAGTCGATAATGGTAGAAGCCCGATGTTTGCCTGCGATGAGCCTGACTGGCCTGATCGCCTTGCCAGGTTTTATGAGCTGTACATCGAGGTTTCTGCTGGGAACAAAGAGTTGTTAGCTCAGTTTGCCTTCCCATCCGGTGCTGCCGAAGGGTTCTACCATTTAGTCGAGGACCTTTCTGAGAAGGGGGTAGGGGAAGCTCAATACCTGAAGGGTCAAGTTGTAGGTTTGCTTTCTGTCGGTTTTCAGATCACAGATCCTCAGGGAAAACCAGCATATTATGACCCCCAACTCCGCGATGTGCTTTTAAAGCAGCTTTGCCTCCAGGCAGCCTGGCAGGTGCACACTTTGGGGAGGTTTGGGTTACCGGTTTTGATTTTTATGGATGATCCTGTCATTTATAGGTGTGGGTCATTTGACAGCATCGGTGTGGCGAGAGAAGATGTGGTTGCTGCCCTGCGAGAATTTGCAACCTTCCTCAGGAATGAGGGAGCAATTGTTGGGGTTCATACTTGTGCTGACCTCGACTGGTCGATTCTCTTCGAATCTGAGCTTGATGTGATTAGTTTCGACACTTATCAGTTTGCAGATAGTTTCTGCCTTTATTCGGAGCTTCTCCAAAACTTTCTGGAACATGGGGGAGTCGTCGCCTGGGGCATTGTTCCTACTTCTCAGGAAGTCTTTCAGGAAAACGGAGAGACCCTAAAACGCTTTACGGTTGGGTTTCTGCAGAGGCTCCAGGAGAAAAAAGTAGATCTCCAACTGCTCCGCAGCCAGTCTCTGGTCACTCCGGCTTGCGGAACAGGAACTTTGACCGAAGAAGCGGCTCTGCGGATTTATGAGTTGACTTCAGAACTTGCAGCCGGCTGGTCTGAGCTTTTCCAAAACCTTGCGTGAATCAACAGGTAGGAACCCTTTGCGCAACTTGGCATTACTGAGTTGAGGTGATATAGAATAGAAAATGGGGGGATTGAAAATGGTCATCACAAAAGAGATGACTGTTGGAGAAGTTCTTGCAAGAAGTCCCCAAACTGTGCAGGTGTTCCTTTCTTATGGTATGGATTGTGTTTACTGCCCTGCTGCCCAAAGAGAAAGTATCGAAGAGGTTGCCGAGGCTCATGGAATAGATGTGGAAGAACTCCTGAGTCAGTTAAACAGATTTGCCCTCCATTGAGGGCAAATCGCAGCCCGGTTCTTTTTCCCCACCTGGGGAATTTTTTTTAGGGAGTTGTAGGTTCCGTGGTTTACCTCACTTTTTACGATGGTAATCAATGTATAGGTGGCAACAAGATCCTCTTGGAGGATGGTGATGTTGCCCTTTTTCTTGATTTTGGAACCAGTTTTAAAACTGAGGGAATGTTTTTTGACGGGTTTTTGGGACCGCGTCAGGTGCTAGGTCTCAATGATCTTTTTGCTCTGGGACTTTTGCCTCCACTGCGTGGCCTTTACAGGACGGACCTGGAATGTCCCGGGTTATGGACCAATTTTTCCGAAAGCCCTTACTACCGGGAGCTAGAAGTTCAAGCAGTTTTGCTTTCTCACGCTCACCTCGACCACTGTGGCTACCTCTCGTATGTCTCTCCGGAGATCCCGATTTATACCAGCTTGACAACTGCTCTCATCTGTAAAGCGCTCCAGGACACGGGCAGCGGCAACAGACTTCAGGAGATCTGCTATGTTGCTCCCCGGGAATTGAAAGAAGGCCTGCTGAGAACTATTCATTACCGCCGCGCGCCCTATCAGCAGCGCAGTTATTTTGTTTTTGGAAGTTGTAATGGTGCACATATTAATCAGGCCTTTGCCTTTTGGAAAAGGTGCTACGGTTCGCGGGATTTGGATTACAAGCCATTGCAGATCTGCGACCAGGAAGAAGATATTAGTGGAGTCAAAGTTCGCTTTTGGCCAGTCGACCACTCGATACCTGGTGCAGTTGCCTTTGGAGTCAAGACCTCTGCGGGGTGGGTGGTTTACACTGGTGATTTTCGAGCACATGGCAGGCGTGCACACCTAACGAGAAGTTTTATCAAGGAACTGGCAGCTTTGAATCCTCGTGTTCTTATTTGCGAAGGTACACATCCTGGAACAGAGCGACCGATTACAGAAGGCGAAGTATTTGCCAATTCACTGGAGGTTGTGGAAAATGCTGACGGTTTGGTGGTAGCGGATTTTGGACCACGCAATGTCGAACGGCTTTTATCTTTCTTAGAGATAGCCCAGAAAACGGGAAGGCAACTTGTCTTGACTGCAAAGGATGTTTATCTTTTGGATGCTCTTCGTTCTGCAGGTGAAATGGGGGTTCCTGATCCTTTTAGTGAAGAACAGATCGCTCTTTATGTCAAGCCAAAAGGAGTAACTGCTCCGTGGGAAACCGCGTTATTGGAAAGGTTTTCTGCTGTCTGCAGGGAAAGAATGGTGGATGCAGCTAAGGTGCGGGCTGACCAAGGAAGCTTCATCATGTGCTTTTCCTACTACGATTTTCCCGCTCTTCTGGACGTTTCTCCTGATGGAGGCACGTACATTTATTCTTCCAGTGAGGCCTTTGATGAAGAGATGTTGCTCGACCACGAGCGTATCCGGAACTGGATCAATTATTTTGGTTTTGAGCTTTACGGTACCCTTGGCCGGGATCGAGAGAAGTGCGGATTTCACGCCAGTGGACACATTCATGGTCCAGGGATCGAAGAACTTGTCGAGACCGTTCGTCCCGAAATTCTTATTCCTGTGCACACTGAGGATCATCAATTTTTTTACCGTTTCCAAGCGATCTGTCGGGTAATTTTCCCAGATAAAGGTAGAAGGATAAGTATTGACTGATTTATCCTAGTAGGTTTTTCTGCTACTGTTCCCCAAATTTCGAGTAAGAACCACCACAGGTGTTTCGTTTTCGTTGACACTACCGGGTGACCATGCTAGAATGAACTAAACATTGCAAGCAGCAGTTTGAGGGAGAAGAAAGGAGATTCTGGCCGTGAGGATGCATGGGACGATGAAGATTAATTCCAAGGGTCATCTGGAAATCGGAGGTTGTGATGTGGTTGACCTTGCTCAGGAATTTGGAACACCACTTTATATTATTGATGAAGCATTGATCAGGGAAAACTGCCGGAAGTATTATCAGGCCTTTACTGGCAAGAATCAGTCTGATCTGGTGATCTATGCCGGAAAGGCCTTTTTAGTTATGGCGATGTGCAGAATCATTGAAGAAGAAGGACTCGGGTTGGATGTGGTCTCTGGCGGAGAGCTTTACATCGCCTTCCAGGCCGGCTTCCCTCCAGAAAAGATCTTCTTCCACGGCAACAATAAGTCTCCTGCAGAACTGAGATTTGCCCTCGAAAAGGGAGTAGGAAGGATCGTTGTCGATAATTTTTACGAACTTGAGGTTCTCCGGAAAATTGCCGAAGATGGGGGATACTCTCCTTCGATCCTTTTGCGGGTTGCCCCTGGGATCGAGGCCCACAGCCACGAATACATCAGAACCGGGCAAATTGATTCCAAATTCGGTTTCACCCTTGCTAATGGCGATGCCTTGCGGGCTGTCGAAATTGCCCTGGCTTCGGATAACCTTAATCTAACAGGTCTTCACTGTCACATCGGTTCTCAGATCCTGGAACTGGGGGCCTTTGGTCATGCTGCAAGAGTGATGATGGAATTTCTTCAGGAGCTTCGGGAAAAAACTGGGTGGGTTGCTGCTGAACTGGATTTAGGTGGAGGTTTGGGGATATATTATGTTGAAGGTGATGACCCTCCTTCAGTTGACGACTATGCCGGGGTGATCAGAGAGAGTGTGGAAAAGGCTGCTGCGGAGTTCGGTTACCCCCGTCCGAGGATCATTGTCGAGCCAGGACGCTCGATTGCAGGGCCTGCGGGAACAACGATTTACACTATAGGTTCGATGAAGGATATACCTGGGGTGCGAAAGTATGTTGCCGTTGATGGAGGAATGACTGACAATCCCCGACCTGCGCTTTACAAAGCGCGCTATGAGGGGCTTGTTGCTAACAAAGCTGATCAGCCTGCCCAAGAAGTGGTCTCGATTACTGGAAGGTGTTGTGAGTCTGGCGATATGCTGATTTGGGACCTTTCTGTTCCTCATGTTGAGCCTGGGGACATTTTGGCAATATCGTGTACTGGTGCCTATACCTACTCCATGTCCAGTAACTATAACTGGTTGCCACGCCCTGCTGTCGTGTTGGTAAACAACGGTCAGGCAGAACTGATTGTTGCCCGCGAAACTTATGACGATCTTGTGCACAAGCAGATTCTTCCTGAGCGTTTTTCCAAAGGGTGCCGGTGGTAACAAAGAAGCACCTTGTTGAGGGGAGAGGAGCGGTTTGTGGAGCTTATCACCAGTCACGTGAATACTGATTTTGACGGGTTTGCCTCAATGATTGCTGCCCGGAAACTTTATCCCGGTGCTGAGATCATACTCAGTGGACAGGTCCAGCCTAATGTGCGCAATTACATGTCCCTCTACCGAGATGTCTGGTTTCCGGTGCGTTTTTCGGGATTACCCTCGACGAAGGTGCACAGGTTGATTGTAGTCGACACTGCGAAACCTGCCCGGCTGGGTAAAATTCGTCCTCTTGTTGAAGATGGAGAAGTAGAAGAAGTTCATCTTTTTGACCATCACCCCCCAGCACCTGATGACCTTAGTGCTACCTATCGAGTAGTAGAGCCTCTTGGGGCGACGACAACGATCCTTGTCGAAATTTTAAGGAGCAGAAGAATACCGATAGATCATCTGGAGGCGACGCTTTTTTGTTTGGGAATTTACGAAGATACTGGTTGTCTCACTTTTTCTTCAACAACAGTCCGTGATGTCGAAGCAGTTGCTCACCTTTTACGCTGCGGGGCCGATCTCGGCATTGTTTCTAGCTACCTGCACTGGTCGTTGTCACCAGAACAGAGAAGTCTTTTGAAGAAACTGCTGGATACAGGGCAGGTCATCGATGTCCAGGGGTTGCAGGTTTTTCTGGCGAAAGCGAGTGTGCCCCACTACGTCCGTGGTCTCGATTTGATTGCTCACAGGGTTACCGAGATCGTGAATTCTGATGCCATTTTCTTGCTTGTGCAAATGGGGACCAGAATTTACCTTACGTCCAGAAGCCGGACTGAGACGATCAGGGTGAATGAGGTGTTGAGGAATTGGCAGGGTGGAGGCCATTACCGGGCAGCCGCGGCTGTTGTCAAAAATGGGGATCTGGAGGAAGTAGAAGAGAAGCTTTTGGAAATTCTCAGGAAACAGGTGAAGTCAGGGCCGGTGGCCAGGGAAATCATGTCAACACCAGTGAAAACAGTAAGCCCAGATACTACCCTGAAAGAAGCAGGTCAGATTATGCTTCGCTACGGTCATTCTGGATTACCTGTGGTTGAAAACGAAGTTCTTGTAGGGATCATCTCCAGGAGAGACATCGACAAGGCGCGCCAGCACAGTCTCACTCATGCACCTGTAAAAGGCTACATGAGCAGGAACGTCGTCACTGTAACCCCAGAGGCTTCGCTTGCCGAGATCCAGAAGCTTCTTGTAAAATACGACATTGGTCGGCTTCCTGTAGTTGATGCCTGCGGTCACCTTGTGGGGATTGTCTCTCGGAGTGATGTGTTGAACGTTCTCCACTCAGGCAAATACCCTCACCCCTACCATCATCTCTACGTGAGTGGTGATGCTACTGACCAGGTTATTCTCGGCAAGAATTGGGATATCTCAGGACTTCTGGAACGCCGCCTTCCTGGTTTTTTGCTGGAAGTGCTACACAAGGTTGGGGTTGCTGCTGAAAAGGCTTCAACTACCGTTTATCTTGTAGGAGATTTTGTTCGCGACCTCCTTCGGGGTCAACCGGGAAAGGAGCTGGAGTTGATCGTAGAAGGTGACCGGGGCTTCTTGGAAGACCTGGGCGAGCTTTTTAGCCAACCCGTTGGTGAAGGTTTACTTTTCCTGAGTTTGTCGGATGGTTATGTATCGAAAATCCGAATTGCCAGTTCGGAATTCTCGGAATATCCAAGCAGGAGAAACCAAGAACGAGTCGCTCTCCGGGATGAACTTTACAAGAGAGATTTTACAGTCGATACTTTGGCTGTTCACTTGAATGCATCCTGTTTTGGTCGCTTACTGGACTTTTTTGGAGGGCAGGGAGACCTTCTCAAGGGGTTGGTCCGCGTCCTTCATAATTTTAGCTTTGTTGAAGACCCGCTGAGGATCTTGAAGGCGATAAGGTATGAACAAGTACTCGGGTACCGATTGGAGAAACAGACTAAAATCCTTCTGGAGAATGCGATTAAGGAAAAGCTGTTGCTTGGAGTTTCCCGGGAACACCTGATGGATGAACTGGAGATTTGCTTTCAGAAGGGAAAGTTCAAGGAAATTTGGAAAAGATCTGCAGAGTTGCAACTGGATGAACAAATTGCCGAGATAGTTGGTAGAGAACGATTAACTGAACTTCTGCAAAAGGCAGAAGTTCTTGAAAGGGAAGATTGCAGTGCTTGATCTAAGTTTGACCAGAGTTTTGCTCTGGCTGCCGGCAGTGGTCATTGCTATTACTTTTCACGAGTATGCCCATGGGAAAATGGCAGACCTTCTTGGGGATCCTACTCCTCGCTACCAGGGGAGGCTCACCCTCAATCCCCTTGTCCACATTGATGTCCTCGGTTTTCTGCTCCTCCTCTTTGCCGGTTTTGGGTGGGCAAAACCGGTGCAGGTGAATCCCTGGAACCTGCGCCGGGGACCGCGGCAAGGGATGATGCTCGTCGCCCTGGCAGGCCCTTTGATGAACCTAGTAGTGGCCTTCACAAGCGCCCTCATCCTCACTCTTGCCTTGCCAGATTTAGTCATTCTCAACTCGCAGAACATTTTGGTGGGTGTTTTGCGGGCGCTCGTTGTTGTCAATGTTTACCTCGCTGTGTTTAACCTGATTCCGGTTCCACCACTGGACGGAGCCAAGATTCTTGCCGGTTTCCTGAAGTCGGGTGACCTGATCTATCGACTCGAGATTTATGGTCCTGTTATTCTGCTACTTCTGATTGCTACCGGCTTGGTTGGAAAAATTCTCATTCCCATTTCGGCATATGTGATCCACTTTTTGAGCCTTCTCGCCCACATTTTTGCCCTACCTTTTAGAGGAATTTAAATTTTATGGAAGAAGGGATGAAGTAATGGGACAAAAAACTGTTTTGAGCGGAATGAGGCCGACAGGAAGACTTCACCTCGGTCACTTGAGTGTTCTCGAGAACTGGAACAAACTCCAGGAAGAACACTACTGCTATTTTATGGTGGCAGACTGGCACGCCCTGACGACCTCGTTTGACGAACCCTCTGTTCTTAAGGAAAACACGAGGGAAATGGTTCTCGATTGGCTGATGGTCGGTCTTGACCCGGAAAAGAGTGTCATCTTTGTGCAGTCTCAGGTTAAGGAGCATGCCGAACTGCACCTTCTTTTCTCAATGTTTACTCCTGTATCCTGGCTGGAAAGGTGTCCGACTTACAAGGAGCAACTCCAGCAGTTTCGGGAACTCGGGAAAGATGTGAGGACTTACGGTTTCCTGGGATACCCCTTGCTTCAAGCAGCAGATATCCTGATTTACAAGGCTGACCTCGTTCCTGTCGGAGAAGATCAGTTGCCTCACCTGGAGATGTGCAGGGAGGTGGCCCGCCGCTTCAATTACTTGTACAGTACCAAGCTTTTTCCTGAGCCCCAGGCCTACTTGGCGGAGGTCGCTTTGGTGCCTGGGATTGATGGGAGGAAAATGAGCAAAAGCTATAGTAACGAGATTCCCCTAGCAATTTCTCCCAAGGAACTGGAGAAAAAGGTAAAGATGATGGTGACCGATCCTGCCCGCATCCATCCCACAGACCCAGGGCACCCCGAAGTCTGCACGGTTTTTGCCTTCCACCGCCTCTTTAATCGCGATCAGGTGGATGAGGTTGCGGAATCTTGCCGTCGGGGGGAGATTGGTTGTGTGCCCTGCAAGAAGAAAATGACGGATGTGCTTACGAGCTTTTTGACTCCTTATTGGGAACGGAGGACAAAACTGGAAAAAGATCCTGATTTCGTTTGGGATGTCTTGAAGGAAGGTTCGCAGAAAGCGCGTCTGAAAGCACAGGAAACAATGACTGAGGTTAGGGAAGCAATGGGACTCTATTGAAAGTTTTAGTGCGGGTGTTTTTGTATAACTGTGGAAACCCTGTGCAAAATTAGACATGAAGGCTATCTTCTGGTGTGAGGTGGCTTTCTTGCACAGGGTTAATTTTTTTCTTTTGCTGTTACTCGGTTTAATTCCAATCATAGCTTTTGTTCCGGTCCAGGTTCGCTTTTTCGCCCACAAAGAAAGACCTGGAGTGATTTTTTACAGGTGTGGGGTGGTCAGTTGGAGGCTGGGGATCGGGGGAGAGTTTCAGTTGGGTTTTCTTACAGAAACACCTACTGAGGTTGATCTTGAAAAAGAGCAAGTTTTACCTTTTCTCCACCAGTTGCCAAGAATTTTTCAGGACATTAGGAAGTTTTCTTACCTCTTCAGAAGGTTCCTCAAAAAAGGCAGATTCAGGCAGTTTCATTGGAGGCTTTTTCTGGGGACAACTGATTATGCAGTTACTGGCATCGTTGTTGGTGCTTGCTGGGCGGTTGTGGAAAGTGCCCTCAGTCGAGCGAGTTGTTATACAAAAATTGAACCCTCTGGTGTTTTCCTTCAAATCATTCCAAGATTCGGTGAACCCTGTTTTAAAGTAGAGTTTGATTGTATATTTGAGACTCGATTAACCCATATTATTATTGAACTGGTGAGGTCTTCGGCATTGTCGCTTTTATTCAACAAGGCTCGGTGAAGATAGTTGTGAGGAGGTAGGGTTAAGGTGCCTGAGCATCCCATTGAAAGCCTCATGAAGACAGCAATGGAGAGTATCAAGGAGATGGTGGATGTCGATGTTGTTGTCGGCGATCCCGTCGAAGCTCCTGATGGGACGGTGATCATGCCAGTTTCACGGGTGACCTGTGGCTTTGCCGCAGGGGGTTCAGATTACCAGAAAGACCAGCGAAGGGAAGAAGAGGGACAGTTTCCTTTTGGTGGTGGGAGTGGAGGTGGAATTTCTGTACGTCCTGTCGGTTTTCTAGTTGTCGGAAACAATCAGGTTCGCCTTCTCCCGATAGATGGAAACCCCACTGTCGACCGCCTTATCGATATGGCGCCTGTATTCTTGGATAAGGTTAAGGAGATCTTCCAGCAGCCTTGAGATTTCTTTTTTTCATAATCTCCCTGCTCTCCTGAAAACCATCAACATGAGGTCTATTTGATTCCCTTCCCACATAAAGGTGAAATAGGTAGGTAGGGGGGAGGGGAACGGGTTGCTCAATTTGCTCTGGGTTTCCCTAATACTTGGGGGCATCTTGATTGCTGCCTGGAACGGAAGAATTTCTCTGGTTACAGAAACTCTGTTTAACAGTGCCAGTGAAGCCGTTTACGTTTGTTTTGATCTGATCGGTCTGATGGCTCTCTGGCTGGGAATACTTGAGGTCGCCAGGGAGGCAGGTCTGGTGCGGTTTCTGGCGAAGCTGATGCGGCCGCTGGCACGTTTGCTTTTTCCCGAGGTTCCTCCGGAGCATCCTGCTCTGGGGGCGATCATCATGAATCTCAGCGCCAATGTCCTGGGGCTTGGAAATGCGGCTACTCCTTTTGGCCTGAAAGCAATGGAGGAATTGCAGAAACTCAATCCTCGACCTGATACTGCTTCTGATGCCATGTGCACCTTTTTGACAGCGAACACATCTTGTGTGACCTTGATCCCGGCGACGATCATTGGGGTTCGGGTTGCTGCGGGTTCTCGCAACCCTGTTGAGATTGTTGGGGCGACAATTTTTGCTACAGGCACGGCGATGGTTCTGGCGTTGACTGCTGACTACTTTTGGAGGACTTTTTTCCGCTCCCGGTTCTGGGGGAGAAAGTGATGTTGGAGTACCTGCTTGCGCAGATCTCCAAATGGGCGATACCAGCCCTTTTTTTCTTTTTTCTTCTGACAGGGATGCTCCGGCGCGTACCTGTCTATGAGGCATTTGTGCGGGGGGCTGCCGAAGGTTTTCAGACAGCGGTGAAGATTATCCCTTACATGATCGCCATGTTTGTGGCCATCAAGGTCTTCCGTGTTTCTGGGGGAATGGATCTGGTTTCCGGCTTTCTTGCTCCTTTGCTCAATTTTTTCGGTATTCCTGCCGAGGTGTTGCCTCTGGCGATGATGCGGCCACTTTCAGGAAGCAGTGCTCTTGGGATCGCCACCGAGTTGATCAAGACCTATGGCCCAGATTCTTTTATAGGAAGGCTGGCTTCAGTGATGCAGGGCAGCACTGACACGACATTTTTTATCATTACTATTTACTTCGGTTCTGTGGGTATCAGACACTACCGCCACGCACTTGCCCTCGGCCTTTTTGCGGATCTTGTGAGTTTTATGTCCTCGGTTTACATCTGTCACCGCCTGTTTGGCTAAGATTCCCCAAAAGCTCCTGGCCCAATTCCGCTGCATCTTTTAACTCCTGCTTTGGGTAAAATTTTTAAAATATCCCTGACTTCATCCGTTTTGGCAGATCAGATATAATTCAGACAGACACGGGACAATGGTTTGGAGAAGTTCTGGCGGTTGAAATATTGGAGAGTGACAGTAATAGTTTTGCTCGCCTGAGGGAGGTGGTGGTGATGGCAGTTGAGAGACTGCAGAAGATCCTGGCAAAGGCAGGTTATGGCTCAAGGCGTGCTTGTGAAGACTTGATCAGGGCGGGTCGAGTAAAAGTAAACGGGAAGGTGGCAGTGCTTGGAGAGAAGGCAGACCCCAAGAACGATCTCATTACTGTTGATGGGGAAAGAGTCGTCATTAATGAGAGGTATGTTTATGTGCTTCTCAACAAACCAAAGGGTTATGTTTCTACTGTGCACGATCCCCAGGGAAGGCCAAAGGTCACTGACCTTGTGAAGATTCCCGGGGTGCGGCTTTTCCCTGTCGGCAGGCTTGATCTGAATACCTGCGGATTGCTCCTCCTCACCAATGACGGTGAGTTTGCCTTTTTGATGACTCATCCCAAGCATGCGATTTGGAAAACTTACCAGGCGCTTGTCCAGGGAAAACCTTCGCTCGATGCCATCGAAAGATTGAGGAAAGGAGTACCCCTTCCTGAAGGCAGAACTGCTCCGGCGGAAGTAAGGTTGTTGAAGACGCTTTCTGATAAGGCGGTTCTGGAAATCAGTATCAGGGAAGGGAAAAAGCGTCAGGTTAGAAGAATGTGCCAGTTTGTTGGGCACCCAGTTTTAGAATTAAAAAGGACAAAGTTTGCTTTCCTTACCCTTGGCGACCTGCGTCCAGGTCAATTTCGTTATCTCACAAGTGAAGAAGTGGCAAAATTAAAGGAGATGGCCAGGAAGGAATGAGAGTTTTTTAGTGGAATATTAACTAGGATGAGCGGACACCTTGGATTCATGGGGGGGAAACAAATTTGGGGCGGAGGATTTTCGCAATTTCGGTGGCTTTTTTTCTTATTTTGGGGCTGTTTTTCACTGTATCGGGTTGCTTTCAGGGAGAGACTCCGGAAACGCCTAGCGGAAAACAGCTTACCGTGAGAGATGATTCCGGCAACTTGTTGGTTATTAGTAAAGAACCACAGCGAATAGTTTCTTTAACCCCCAGTAACACAGAGATCCTTTTTGCACTTGGTTTGGAGGATCGCCTTGTGGGAGTAACTACTTATTGCGATTATCCCCCAGAGGCGAAGCAAAAGCCAAAGGTGGGGGATCTTAATCCCAGTGTAGAGAAAATCGTTGAGCTTGACCCCGATCTTGTGGTTGCCAAGAAGACTCTTAATGCTGATACTATTGCTGCTCTTCGCAAATTAGGAATTCCAGTTCTCTGTGTAGAACCAGAAAGCATTGAGGGGGTTTTTAGGGCGATCCGGTTGATTGCTCGGGTTACCGGGACCGAAAAGACTGGAGAAGCGCTGATTAGAGAAATTCGGAAACAACTGGATTTTGTAAAAGAAAAACTGGCTACCCTTGCTCCGGAAGAGAGGGTCAAGGTGTTTATTGAAGTCGGTAATGAACCTTTGTATACTGCAGGGAAAAACACTTATGTTGATGAACTGGTGACTCTTGCCGGAGGGATCAATGTAGCCGCTGATGTCGAGGGTTACCAGATGTATAGCAGTGAGTCGGTGGTGGAAAAGAACCCTGATGTGATTCTTGCCTTAGACAGCTATTACGTGGATGTCCAGAGTGATATCAGTAAACGCCCTGGTTGGGAGAAAATCAAAGCGGTCCAAGAGGGCCGGATTATCTGCCCGAAAGATCCCGATCTCTTAAACCGGCCAGGGCCTAGGGCTGGTCAGGCTGTCGAAGAAGTTGCCCGTTCACTTTACCCAGGCCTTTTTCAATAGTTTTTGCCACTCTCAGGGACTGATTTACTGAAACCAGTTAGACAGGGCTGATCAAAGGTGCTTCGAATAAACTGGTATCAACGTCTTTTCTGGAGTATGCTTTTACTCGTTTTTTTGCTCTTTCTTTCTGTGATTGTATGCACTGCTTTGGGGAGTGCTTCTGTTGCTCCGGCGGCTGCTTTCAAAGTTTTGTTCCAATGGGTTTTCGGAACCGAAGATGTGCAGACAACAGCGGCTGTGATCGTCACCAGGATCCGGCTTCCGCGGATTGTTTTGGCGTTTTTTGTCGGAGCTGCCTTATCTGCTGCTGGCGCGGCTCTTCAGGGTCTTTTACGCAACCCCCTGGCTGAGCCGTACACCCTCGGGGTTGCCTCGGGAGCAGCGGTTGGAACCGCACTGACCTTGGTCATTTTTCCCGGTGACACTTTTTGGGGAATACTCGGGATGCCTCTAGTTGCTTTTCTCGGAGCCTTATTAACTGGAATCTTTGTCTACCGCCTGGCTCTTGTTGAGGGACACTTAGCTGTGGAGACCTTGATTCTAGCCGGGGTAATCATGAATTCATTCATGTCTGCTGTTTTATCTTTTCTCCTTACCATTGCTGGTGAAAACATGCACCAGATTATTTACTGGATGATGGGGAATCTCAATCTTCGGGGAAGTGAGTATTTGCTTTATACGTCTCCTTACCTTGTTGTTGGTGTTATCGTTCTCTGCCTATTCGGAAAGGAGCTAAATATTTTAACCTTTGGAGAAGAAACAGCAGGTCAGTTAGGCGTTTCTGTCGAAAGGATCAAGAAACTCCTTCTTTTTGTGGCTACTCTTTTGACTGGGGTTGCTGTTGCTCTCGCTGGAACGATAGGTTTTATCGGGTTAATTGTTCCTCATCTAGTGAGGTTGCTTTTAGGTCCCGATCATCGTGTCCTTATCCCTGTAAGTGCAGTTGGGGGAGGAGTTTTTCTGATTTGGGCAGATACCCTTGCTCGGACTTTACTAGCACCTGTGGAGTTGCCTGTAGGAGTAGTAACTGCTTTTTTGGGTGTCCCCTTTTTTGTTTACCTGCTGCGGACAAGGAAGAGATAGGGGACCCAGAGGAATTTTCAACAAACGTGATATAGATTCTGTGATAAGGATGGTCTGGTATGGTCTCTGATGTGGTCTTAAAGATTCTGGATGTGGAGTGTTCCTATGGGGCTCATCAGGTACTTCGTGGAGTGAACCTCGAGATCCCACGGGGTGCTTTTTTGGGAATCATTGGACCGAATGCTGCTGGAAAGTCCACCCTTTTAAAGACCCTTGCTGCCACTCTTAAACCTGTCCGGGGAGTGGTGTTTTTCTCTGGGAGAGATCTTGCCGAATTCTCCAGGCAGGACCTTGCCAAGAAAATATCCGTGGTTCCTCAGGAACCAGTAGTGGGTTTTCCTTTTTCAGTTTTGGATGTTGTGTTAATGGGTCGTTACCCTCACCAAAAGCGCTTCTCTTTTGAGAGCAAAAAGGATTTTCAGGTTGCGGAGAAAGCAATGCAGCTATCAGGATGCTGGCACCTGAGGGACCGTAACCTACTGGAGCTGAGTGGAGGGGAACGACAGAGGGTGGTCTTTGCCCGTGCCCTTGCTCAGGAGCCTGAGGTTTTACTGCTTGACGAGCCGACAAATCATCTCGATCTTGCTTCCCAACTAGAAATGCTGGAAATTCTGAGAAACTTGAATAAACAGGGGTTGACTATAGTAGCGGTATTCCACGACCTCAATCTTGCTGCTCAGTATTGTGACCGGTTGCTTTTGCTGCATCAGGGAAAGATTTTTGCTATCGGTAAGCCTGAAGAGGTTCTAAAGCCAGAGATCATCAAGAAGGTTTACCAGACAGATGTATTGGTGGTGAGGCATCCTCTTACAGGGACTCCTCAAGTGTTCCTGTTGCCTGGTCTTGGTGAGGAAAAAACCGATGTTCCCCTTCGGTTGCACTTGGTCTGTGGTGGTGGGGTGGGAGCTTCCTTAATCGGGCAACTGGTCAGGAAAGGTTATACTGTTTCTGCAGGTGTCCTCAATATTAATGACACTGATTGGGAAGTGGCAAAAGCTCTGGGGGTAGAAGTTGCTGAAGAAAAGCCCTTTTCACCAATTGGGCGCCAGGCTTTTGTTGCTAACCTGGAGTTGGCGATGAAAGCCGATCTCATTTTTCTTTTGGAAATCCCTTTTGGCAAAGGGAACTTGCCTAATCTGGAAGTCCTTGAACCCCTTCTTGAAGCTGGGAAGAGGTGCTATTTGCTTAACCCTGAGGAACTGCCAGATCGGGATTATACAGAAGGGCAAGCCATCGAGCTGGTTTCGTCCTTTAAAGAATTAGGATTAAAGTTTTTGCCTGATCAGCAGGCAATAATGCGGTTGCTGGAAGAATGGGGAAAGGAGGAGGATGTGCTTGCGCCCGCGGCTGGAGAAAGGACTCATTCAAGTTTATACGGGGAACAGCAAGGGTAAAACAACTGCTGCTCTTGGTCTCGCCCTTCGGGCAATAGGGCACGGGTTCAGGGTTTGTATGATTCAGTTTCTAAAGGGGGGAGCTTATACTGGCGAACTGTTTGCGGCTCAGAGGCTTTATCCTAATTTAAAAATTCTCCAGTACGGAATTACCTGCCCTTACAGTTCTTTGATCAGACAAGGAGAGGCGAAGTGCCGGGGTTGTGGAACTTGTTTTCCAAAAAGAGGGAAAAAAGATGAGGAGATCTTGAGGCTTGCTAAGATGGCTTTAGAAACCGCTGAAAGGGTTATTTCTTCAGGCGAGTATGATCTTGTGATCCTTGATGAAATCAACAACGCCTTCTACTTCGAACTGGTTTCTGTGAAAGATGTGCTTGATATCCTCTCAAAAAAGCCCCCATATGTAGAGGTAGTACTTACAGGGCGCAATGCTCCTCAAGAAATAATCGATTTTGCGGACCTGGTTACCGAGATGAACATGGTCAAGCACCCTTACCAGAAAGGGATCACCAGTCGGCGTGGGATTGAGTATTAAAAAGATTAAAAAGAGGAGTTTTGGAATTTTATGACGAATAAAGGTCAGCGGAGATCTAAACTGGGGAGGCAGGAGACAGCAAATGAACGAAGAAAAGCCGAATGAAAGATTACGTTTCAAAATCCGTTTTGACTATCGGGGAGAAAGCAGACCAGGTCGCCTCTTTTGGGGAGGAAAAGATGGGGAGCAAATTGCCGAAGAGATAAGGGAGCAAGAGGTTATATTGTTACGCAACATTCCTTACCAGGGTGTCGAGATCAAGGATATCAATACCGATGGAGAAATTTACTTACTCAGGGATGAAAGTTCCGGCCGGGAAATTGCCTACGCACCGGTGGAGTTTATTCTAGAGGCTGATGCCATCGAGGATGTGATTCCCTTTCTCCTGAGAGAAGAATTCAGAAAAGTAGAACTTCTCCACCCCCAGACTGTCACTTTGACCAAAAACGAGGTCGAAAGGATCATTTACAAGCTTAATGAAAAATTCCGCAATTACCGGATTTACCTGGAGAAGAGACTGAGTTCAAAGTGAACCTGAAAATCTCCTTAAGGGTGAGATGGGTGAAGCCAACTTTAGAACGAATTGTGCAGGATGTGCAAGATTTGCCTGCTTTACCCCAGATCGTCGAACAGGTGATCAGGGTCACTGAGGACCCGGATTCCACAGTCAAAGAATTGAACGATATCATCTGCCAGGACCAGGCTCTTACAGCAAGAATCTTGAGACTGGCAAATTCTGCATATTACGGGTTTCCTCGCAGGATCAGCACTGTCGTTGAGGCGATCGTGATCCTTGGTTTTAATACAATTCGCAATCTTGTCCTTGCAGCCTCGGTCTATGACCTTTTGAGCAGAGAGGTTCCTGGTTACCAATTAGGAAAGGGTGAACTTTGGCGTCACTCTATTGCCTGCGCAATGGCTGCCAGATTGCTTGCTCGCCAGGTGCGTTTCCCTGCCCCAGACCAGGCCTTTGTTGCCGGACTCCTCCACGACATTGGAAAGATCGTTTTAAGTGTTTATATGCAAGATGCCTATCTGGAGATCATCAATACTGTTAAAGAAAAAAGGATTCCTTTTAGTCAGGCGGAGAAAGACGTTTTGGGATTTACTCATGCCGAGGTGGGGGCTAAGGTTGCCGAAAAATGGAATTTTCCAGTGCCCCTGGTAGAAGCGATCGCTTTTCATCACGAACCTACGAGAGCTCGCGAAAACGCCAGACTTACTGCGCTCGTTCATATTGCTGATGCCATTTGTATGATGATGGGGATTGGGCTCGGTGGAGATGGTCTTTGTTACCCCGTTTTTCCTGAGGCCCTTTCTCTTTTAGGGCTTCAGCAGGGGATAATTGAAGAGTTGATCGATAGACTGAGTGACCTCTTTGTTGATAAAAATTCTTTTCTCGATGCGACAAAATAACAAAGAAATGTCGCGCCTTTCCCGGGTCTGTTGCATAAGACTTGGAAAATTTGCGTAAAACATTGGTGATGATAAAATCTGGCGGCCCGGGAGGGAGATAGTGTTTTTCTGCAAACTGAATAAAATTGAAAAAATTTTCGAGTTTATTCTATTTTTTGTCTTTATCGCTCTCGTTTCTGGGCAATTCCTGTTTACAGGTGAACCCTTCCGATTTTACTGGAGTCTAGCAGAGCGGATGGAGGGGGTTCCCTGGGAGGAAACGGTTTGTAAGCTTTTTCCGGAGAAAGCAGATCTCACTGGGAAGGTCGAGATCGAGCTGATCAGTAATTTTTGCTTTCCGGAAGCGAGGGTGCTGGTGAATGGAGAAGAAGTGGCCAACTTTCAGGAGAGAAAGGTTGTGGTTCAGGTGCAGGAAGGTGATTTGCTGCAGATTGATGGAACTGCTTACAGTTGCGAGTTAATTTTCCGGGTCAAAGAGGTTGCTCCGGGGATCATCTGGCCATCACCCTTTTTTCAGGTAGAAACGAAAGGAAACATCGCCACGATCGGGGAAGTAGTCATGGAGTAGCAAGAGTTTTTTTTGAATCGAGAGAATGGAGGGAAGTTGTTTGTGAGTGGCTATGGAAGCCGTCAGGTTGCTAAAATTGCAATTTTGATGGCTCTGACTGAGGATCGAGAAGAAGAGGTTAGGAAGAAAGCTGACTATGCCAGATTGGGTATTAAGACTGCTGCTGTTGACTGCGGAGGGGAGTTCGTCAGTTCGGCCAAAAAATTTATTGAGTCGGCGATTGTTGCTGCTAAAAGGGAAGGGGTTATCAAGGGAACACATAGTGAAGAAGGAGCTGTTGCCGGGGCGACGAGGGAAGCGCTCAATCAGATAAGTTTGAAGGCTGTAGGGTTTAATGTCGGAGGTAAAATTGGCATTGCTCGCTATGGGGATCATATCAGTGTGGCTGCTTTCTTTGGAATTGGGCTCCTTCATCTCGACGAGGTTGCTGTTGGGCTAGGGCACCGGGCTGTTTCTTAAGAGTGATTTTGAAAGTGGTAGGGGATGGAGAATTGGAGAAGGTTTGGGTGCGGGGAATCAGGGGAGCTGTAACTGTATCCGAAAATAGCAAATCCGCGATCTGTGAGGCAACTAAGGAACTGCTGCTGGCAATTGTCAGGGAAAACGAAATTTCCCCTGAAGACATTATTAGCATCATCTTTTCTGCTACTCCCGACCTGAATGCCGCTTTTCCTGCAGAAGCTGCCAGGCAACTGGGGTGGCTAACGGTTCCTCTTCTCTGCACGACCGAGATCCCTGTTCCCGGAGCTCTGGAGAAATGCATTCGGGTTTTGGTTCATGCATACACCTCACGAAAACAGGAGGAGGTGAGACATGTCTACTTGCGGGAAGCGGTCAGACTGAGGCCGGATTTGGTGTCAAAAGATCATTCTGAAAGTGGTTGACAGGGGCTCAGAGTCTTGTTATTATCAAAACGGCATTTTCAAAAATTTTCAAAAGGGGAGAGGAAAAAGATGCCACCGAAAGTAGACCTTGATAAGTGCACAGGGTGCGGGACTTGCGTTGATGTCTGCCCGAATGAGGTCCTGGAAATTGTAGACGATAAGTGCAAGGTTGTTAATCCTGACGACTGTACTGAGTGCGAAAGCTGTGTTGAAGAGTGCCCGGAAGGAGCAATCGCCCTCGAAGAATAACAGCAGTGGTGGGTCTCAAATTCCGAAGCGCCGCTTTATTTGCGGCGCTTTTTTGTTGAAAAAGGTTATCAAAAAAGTAGTTGTCGCCATCAAAAGGGTTATAATTTGGGGCGATAGGACAAGTCCCCCTTCCCTGTAGTCAGATAAGGGGGCCGTTCATGCGTAGCAATGATGGTCTGAAGGGACTAAATCTGCTGTAGGGGGTGGGAATGTGCCCACATATGAGTATGAATGTTTGGATTGTGGACACCGCTTCGAACGCTTCCAAAAGATTACCGAGGAACCGGTAAAGGTTTGCCCTGTTTGTGGAGGTGCAGTGAGGAGGCTTTTGGGCTCTGGTGCAGGAGTTATCTACAAAGGTTCTGGTTTTACTACCAGCTGGAATAGTGAATCGGGCACGCGTTGCGGTATAGAGAGTCCGTGTTGTGGCAGGGAGGTTCCCTGTGATAAACCACCCTGTGAGCAATAATTTGTTTTTTTACAATTAACGAGGAGGGATAAAATGCAGGGGAGTGTGTTGGTAGTAGGTGGTAGTGCTGGTGGGATTGCTTCTGCAGTTGCGGTGAAAAGGCACTATCCAGACGCTGATGTGGTCCTCGTGAGAAAAGAAGAGCAGGTGCTAGTTCCTTGTGGTATTCCTTACATTTTTGGAACATTGGGGGCGCCTGAAAACAACTTGATTCCTGATGGAATCCTTACCCAGAATGGAGTCCAACTGATCGTCGATGAAGTGACTTCATTGGACTTTTCAGGAAAGGCGGTAAAGACGGCAGGAGGCAGAGAACTGAAATTTGACAAGCTGATTCTGGCGACCGGTTCTCAGCCACTGGTACCCCCGATTCCTGGAGCAGACCTCGAAAACGTGTTCGTTGTCAAGAAAGACGTGGCTTACCTCAAACAAATCCAGGAAAGACTAAAAGAAGCAAAACAGGTCGTGATCATCGGTGGAGGGTTTATCGGGCTGGAGATGGCTGATGAATTCAGGAAAACGGGATGCAAGGTGACAGTTGTTGAAGTGTTGCCGCATTGTTTGTACCAGGTTTTTGATGAGGAATTGTGCAAAAAAGTGGAAGAAGAATTGACCAAAGTTGGTGTAGAAATCCGCACCAGCACAAAGGTAAGGGCAATTGAAGGTGACAAAAAGGTAGAACGTGTCCTCCTGGAAAACGGTGATCATTTGCCAGCAGACATGGTCATCTTGGCCATTGGTGTCAGACCGAATGTAGCTTTGGCTCAGGAGGCCGGGCTCAAGATTGGAGAAAGAGGCGGTATCTGGGTCGACCGGTATATGAGAACGAGTCAGAAAGACGTTTTCGCGGTGGGAGACTGTGCCGAGAAGTTTGACTTCCTTACAGGAATACCTTCTCCTTTGCGGTTGGCCTCAATAGCAACTGCTGAAGGAAGGATTGCTGGAGCTAATGTCTTCCGGTTGCGCAGGGAGAATCGGGGAACCATTGGTGTCTTTTCCACGAAAGTTGCTGATGTTGCTGTAGGGATGGCTGGATACAGTGAGCAACGGGCAAAAAGTGAGGGTATCGATTTTGTGGTAGGAAAAGCGGAAACTGTCAACAGGCATCCTGGAGGCATGCCTGGGGTTGCCCCACTGAAGGTTACCCTGATTTTCAAGAGGCGCACCGGGGCACTGATCGGAGGACAGGTGTGTTGTGGAGAGAGTGTTGGAGAACTTGTCAATGTCATCGCAGCAATGATCCAATACGGTGCCAAGGCCGATGAAATTGCCGTCTTCCAGATGGGAACTCACCCAGCTTTGACTGCTTCTCCTCTTGCCTATCCTTTAGTCAATGCGGCGGAACTGGCTCTGAAACAATTTTAGCCCTCAGTCGTGTATTGCGGTTTGTTGCACTCTGTGGTAGAATAAAGAAAATCCTTTCGGCTGGATTTCGGAAGGACGGTAGGCTAATCAAAAGGCTGGTCAAAAATTTTCACTAGAAGAAGGACGGCAGAACGGCAGGGAGGAGGACGAGAACAAAGAGGGTACTCCTTGGCGGGGTACCCTTTTGCCTTCCACGTGCTGCCGCGAAACAGGGGGGTTGGTTGATGATTATTGTTATGGACTCTTCGGCAACAGAAGAGGAGATTCGTGCTCTTCAGCAGAAATTGCTTGAAGAGGGTTTTTCTGTTCACATTTCCCAGGGGGTTTCCAGGACGATTATTGGAGTTATCGGAGACCGCACACGCGCTCTTAATCTCTCCCTGGAAGCTCACCCCAAGGTGGAAAAAGTGATTCCTGTATTGAGTCCTTTCAAGCTCGTGAGCAGGGAATTTCAGGAAACAGATACTGTGATCAAAATTGGCCCGCACCTTCTTGGGGCCGAGGAGATCCAGATTATTGCTGGTCCCTGTGCCGTAGAAAGCAGAGAACAGTTACTGGAAACTGCTTATGCGGTAAAAGAAGCAGGAGCGAATTTCCTGCGTGGTGGTGCTTTTAAACCGCGAACATCTCCGTACTCCTTCCAGGGGCTTGAAGAAAAAGGTCTGGAAATCCTCGCTGAGGCGCGTCAGAAAACAGGGCTTCTGGTGGTTACCGAGGTGATGGACCCGCGACAGGTACCCCTTGTGGCGGCTTATGCAGATGTCCTCCAGATCGGGGCACGCAATATGCAGAACTTTTTCTTGCTGCGGGAAGTGGCAAAGGTCAACAAGCCTGTGCTTCTGAAGCGAGGTCTTGCGGCTACAATTGAAGAATGGCTGATGGCTGCAGAGTACATTGTGCTTGGGGGCAATCATCAGGTGATCTTGTGTGAGCGCGGGATACGCACTTTTGAGCCCTACACCCGGAACACCCTTGACCTGAGTGCGATACCAGTGGTGAAGCGGTTGTCTCACTTACCGGTAATTGCCGATCCCAGCCATGGGACGGGTAAGTGGTGGCTTGTCGAGCCGATGTCACGGGCAGCGATAGCTGCTGGCGCCGATGGGATCATAGTGGAGGTGCACCCCTGTCCTAGTGAGGCTCTTTCTGATGGGCAGCAGTCCCTGACTCCAGAAAAGTTCAGTCATCTCGTCAAAGCTGTTCGGGATGTTGCTGCTGCGGTTGGGAGAGCATTGGCTTCTAATGGAGCTATGCGGAAGGAGCAGGGAGCGTGAAAATTTTCAGCTACCTGGGCCCACCTGGGACATTTTCGGCGAAGGCAGCCAAGATTTTTGCTCACAGAATCAAGTTGCCAGATGCCCAGTTTCGCCCTTATCCTTCGATTCCCGAGGCAATTCTGGCAGTATTAAGGAAAGAGGTTGATTTTGGAGTTGTACCTGTCGAAAACTCCCTAGAAGGTTCTGTGAACGTCACTCTCGACATGCTGGCCCAGAATTCGGAGGTCGTCATTTTCGGAGAAGTTGTGCTTACTGTCAAGCATCACTTGCTAGGTAAGCCAGGGTGTGAGAAGCTCGGTGTTCTGGTAACCCACCCCCAGGCCTTCGCCCAGTGCTACCAGTACATCAGCAAAAACATCGGTTCGCAAGTAGAAGTGCGGTTTGCTTCCAGTACTGCCGAGGCTGCCAGGGTGGTGAGCACAGCGCCTCCTGGGTGGGTGGCGATAGGTGGGGAAGAAGCAGCAAAGGAGTATGGCCTTGAGGTTCTGGTTTCTGATATTCAGGATAACCCCTTGAACAAAACCAGGTTCCTCGTGCTTTCACGAGAAGCCGCTCCACCTTCGGGTAATGATAAGACGTCTCTTGTTTTTGCCTTGCCCGAGGATCGTCCCGGTGGGCTTTACCATGTGTTAGGAGTATTTGCTGAGGCGGCAGTCAACCTTACGAAGATCGAATCCCGTCCAGCAAAAAAGGAGCTTGGCGATTATATCTTTTTTCTGGATTGTCTCGGCCATGCCGCTCTTCCTCCACTGCGAGAAGTTCTAGAAAAATTGAAGCAAAAGACGGCAATGCTCAAGGTTCTGGGTTCCTATCCTTGCGCGCCAGGGGTCGACTGTTAAGAGGTGAGCCTTGTGGAAAAAGAGAAAATCACCATTATTGGACTTGGTGTCATTGGTGGTTCCCTGGGGATGGCTCTTTCGGCGACAGGGAAGTACCACGTCATCGGTGTTGATCAGGATCGGGAAACATTGCAGATAGCCAGAGAAACAGGTGCGATTTCTGAGGGGACCCATGACTACCTGGAGGCGGTTCATGAGGCCAGAGTGGTGTTTCTCGCTGTTCCCATTGGGGAGATTATTAGGGTTGCCAGGGAAATAAGGGGGAAGATCGGCCAAGATACGGTTGTTACTGATGTCGGGAGTACGAAGGAGACTGTTGTTACCGAACTCGAGAAGGTCTTTCAGGGTCGGTTTGTTGGTGGCCATCCGATGACTGGTTCAGAACTGGCGGGGATCAAAGGTGCTGACGAGTACCTTTTTGAAAACTCCATTTATGTGTTGACTCCAACGCAGAATACGGAACGGAAGGCAGTTGAAAGGGTAAAAAACATTGTTGAGGAGACCGGTGCCCGAGTTATTTACCTCACCCCCCAGGAACACGACCTGATTGTGGCAGCAGTTAGTCACCTTCCTCACCTTCTGGCTGTTACCTTGATGAACCAGGTGGGAGATTTTGCCGGTGAACATCCGGCGACTTTTCTGCTGGCAGCAGGTGGGTTTCGTGATGTGACCAGGATCGCTGCTGGACACCCCCGAATGTGGAGAGATATTTACCAAAGCAATTGCCATTATATTTTGCGAGCGAGCAGACTGTTCCGGAAGATTCTCAGTCACTTCGAACATCTCTTGGAAGAGGGAGATTTCGAGGCATTTGTTGGGGTAATGGAAAAAGCACGAGCAGAACGCCAGAAAATACCTTTCAAACTCAGGGGATTTCTTCCTGCCGTTCATGAAGTAGTAGTAACTGTTCCTGACCGTCCTGGGACGATAGCCGAAGTGGCAGGGATTTTGGGCGATAGAGGGATCAATATCATTGATATCGAAATCCTCCGGGTAAGAGAGGGTGAAGGCGGTTCGATCAGACTGGCATTTGCCAGCGAGGAAGAGGCAATTGCTGCTTATCACGCCCTTCGCCAAGCAGGCATTATTGTTAAGAGACGCTAAGGAAACCAAGTCATCATGGCACCCTTTCTGGTGTCAGGTTTTGCTTAGACTTGAGGGGGTTCAAAATGAAACTGAAGGTCTTGCCAGGAAAACCACTTCAAGGGATGTGTAGAGTTCCCGGTGATAAGTCGATCTCCCATCGGGCGGCTTTAGTTGCGGCGATTGCTGAAGGGGTTACTGTGATCAGGAACTACCAAAAAGGAGCAGATTGCCTGAGTACTCTCCGTTGTTTGCGGTCTCTCGGGGTGGGAATCGAGGAAGCTGATGGAGAGATCCAGATAAATGGAAAGGGATTACACGGTTTTCAGGAACCAGATAATGTTTTAGATGCCGGAAACTCGGGAACGACGATGCGCCTCCTGTTGGGGATCCTCGTAGCTCAAAGGTTTTTCAGCGTAATTACTGGGGACCGCTCCTTACGCCGCAGGCCGATGGGGAGAGTAGTGCGACCACTTCAGGAAATGGGTGCCGAAATTTGGGGACGTCAAGGGGGAACAAAGGCCCCACTGGCTATAAAAGGGGTTCCTTTTCTAAAACCAATTAGTTACCAGATGCCAGTGGCGAGTGCCCAGGTAAAGTCAGCCCTTCTTTTGGCCGGTTTGTATGCAGAGGGTACAACCACAGTGATTCAGCCTGCTCCTACGAGGGATCACACCGAAAGAATGCTTCGCTCGTTTGGGGTTCAGGTTGATGTTCAAGGGCTTGCTGTTAGTGTTCGTGGAGATGGGAAATTATCTGGTGGAGAAGTTGCCGTTCCAGGAGACATTTCCTCTGCTGCCTTTTTGATGGTGGCTGCGAGTATTCTTCCGGAAAGCAAAGTTTTAATCAAGGATGTTGGGGTTAATCCCACAAGAACTGGGATAATCGAAGTGCTTCGGGAAATGGGTGCAGAGGTCGTTATTACTAACGAACGGATGTGGGGCGATGAACCTGTTGCCGACATTCAGATCTCTTCTTCGGCTTTAAGAGGAGTAGAAGTAAAGGGAGATCGCATTCCCCGGCTGATCGACGAAATTCCAGTTCTGGCGGTTGCTGCGGTAAATGCTGAAGGAACAACTGAAATTCGTGATGCTGGCGAACTCCGGGTTAAGGAGACAGATCGTTTGCGGGCACTGGCGACAGAACTGCGGAAGATGGGAGCAAGTGTCAGAGAGTTACCCGATGGTCTGGTCATCGAAGGCGGAAAACCTCTCCAGGGCGCAGTTACCCATTCCTGGGGGGATCACCGCATGGCGATGGCTCTTACTGTTGCTGGATTGGCTGCTTCTGGTCCTACCGTGGTTGAGGGTGCCGAGTGTATTGACGTTTCTTTCCCGGGATTTTCTGACACATTGCGGAGTTTAGGAGCGGTCGTAGATGTGTTAGAGTAAGGGCAATTGCGAAGTGAAGGCAGCCTGGTGCTGACACGACCAATGAGCTTGTGATAAAATACGGCTTGGGGTGTGATGTCCAGTGTCCAGGCTTCCGAACATTGCTATTGATGGCCCTGCGGGATCAGGTAAAAGCACTGTTGCCAGAATTGTAGCGAGAAAACTGAGTTTTTTTTATATTGACACAGGAGCGATGTATCGAGCAGTAACTTACATGGCTCTGAAGAGTTCTCTTGATCTCGATGACCGGGAAGCACTGGCAGTGATGGCGGGAAAGCTCAAGTTTTCTTACGTTTATTATTCTAAAACAGGAGAGGTTAATATCTGGTGCAATGGGGAGGATGTGACTCCACATATCAGGACAAAAGAAGTATCACAGGTCGTTGCAAAAGTCGCTGCCGTCCCTCAGGTGCGTGAGCATCTGGTAAATTACCAGCGCCTGCTTGCTCGTGGCGGTGGGGTTGTCATGGAAGGACGGGATATCGGAACGGTCGTCCTTCCTGATGCTGAATACAAGTTCTTTCTTACTGCTGACCCTGAAGTGCGGCTGGAGAGAAGAGAGCGGGAGCTCCGCGAAAAAGGAATTCAGGTGAACAGAGAAGAACTACGCCGGGAAATCATCTTCAGGGATCAAATGGACCTTCAAAGAGAGACGAGCCCTTTGAAAGTTGCTTCAGATGCTGTGGTTATTGACTGCACTTCACTGAGTGTGGATCAGGTTGTTGCCAAAATTATGGCGATTTGTGGAGGGGGACGGCCTGGTGCTTTATAGAATCGGCCAGGCTCTTTTTCGTTTTTTGTTTGCCTGTTTCTGCCGCTGGGAGGTTATTGGGCTGGAGAATTTCCCGATGGAAGGGCCCGTAATTGTTGTGGCTAACCATGTCAGCTACTGGGACCCGATCGTTGTCGGCAGCGCCCTTCCCCGTCAGGTCCACTTTATGGCGAAGAAAGAGCTATTTTTCTATCCGGTTCTTGGATTCTTGATCAGAAGGCTGGGAGCCTTTCCTGTAGACCGGAGACGTGCTGACCGTTCAGCGATTAAGAAAGGCCTGGAGATCTTGAAAAATGGACGCGTTTTGGGGATCTTCCCTGAGGGAACCAGAAGTAAAACCGGTGAGATCCTTGCTCCCTATTCTGGAGCTGCTTATTTTGCCGTGAAGACTGGAGCACCCGTCTGTCCAGTGGCACTGGAGGGCACTCGAAAAATCTTTTCCCTGGGTTTCTTTCGAAAGGTTCGCGTCAAGATCGGACCTGTGATCAGGTTTGACAGAAGCTTCGATGGTGACCTCGAATCTGGGTCTCAAAAAATCATGGAGAAAATCCGGCAGTTGCTCGATGATCTTTAGTAAGAGAAGCAGGAATCTGAATTTTGATGCCGAAAATTGTTTACTATAAGGATCGACGAGAGAGAAAGGGGTAAAAGAGTAGATTTTGAGAGTTGTTTTGGCAAAATCAGCAGGTTTTTGCTCTGGTGTCCGTAGAGCACTCAATCTTGCTCAAAAGGCTCTTGAGCAGTATGGTGGTATTTATTCGCTGGGCCCCCTTATCCACAATCCTCAAGTTGTTGAGGCGTTGGAAAAAAGGGGAGTCAAGGTTATTGGAGATCTTTCGGAAACAGAAGGGGACAGGCCGGTGCTGATCAGATCCCACGGTGCTGCTCCTCAAGTTCTCGAAAGTGCGGAAAAACAAGGGATAAAGCTTCTTGATGCTACTTGTCCTTTTGTGCGTAGGGTTCAGCAACATGCTGCCGAATTGGGAAAGGCAGGATATCAGGTGGTCGTTGTCGGAGATGCCGAGCATCCTGAAGTTAAAGGTATTGTGGGATGGGCGGGATCTTCGGCAATTGTCGTCAGTGATTCTCAAGAAGTGGAAGATTTGAGGAACTGTCATAAAATTGCCGTTCTTGCCCAGACGACATTATCGCCTGAGAAGTTTTATGAGGTTGTCAGAAGTTTGCTGGGTAAGGCATACGAGTTGCGTATCTACGAAACGATTTGCAAGGCAAGCCAGGCTCGTCAGAAAGAGGCGCGAGAGATTGCCAGAAATGTCGATTTAATGCTCGTCATCGGTGGGAGAAACAGTGCTAACACATGCCAACTGGCGAGGATTTGCCAGGAGATTGTTCCCACCTACCACATTGAGACGAGTAAAGAACTAAACGAGCAGATGTTTAAAGGAGTTCGTGTAGTTGGGGTAACTGCTGGGGCCTCGACCCCAGATTGGATAATTGAGGAGGTAATTGAGAAGATGATGATGTTTGATGACGAAGTCCGCAAAACCACAGAAGAGGAGGTAACTGTGGGCCCCCAGGTGGTTACCCCTGTGGAGAGTGGTTCACCTGATTCGGGGGAAGAGAAAACGCTAGAACCTGGGCAGGAAGAACTGATGAATCTGGAACTCAGCAGTGCCCCGCGCCAGATTCAGAGAGGAGATCTGATTTCAGGAACAGTTGTCCAGGTTGGAGATGACGAAGTTTTACTGGACATTGGGGGAAAATCGGAGGGGGTCATTCCTCTTCGGGAACTCTCACAGAAAAACATCAACCACCCACAGGAAGTAGTTAGTGTTGGCGATACTATTGAGGTCGTCGTTTTACGGGTTGATAATGACGAAGGGCAGTTGCTTCTTTCCAAAAGGCGAGCGGATCGGCTGCGGGCACTTGACCTCTTGGAGAAGGCTCTTGATGAGAAAACCGAACTGAGTGGCGAAGTGGTCAAAGTAGTTAAGGGCGGTTTGCTCGTCGATGTCATGGGAATCCGGGGATTTGTTCCTGCTTCCTTGATCGAGAGGGGGTATGTCCCTGACCTGGAGAAATACTTGGGGAAAAACCTGCGTTTGCGGGTTATTGAGTTTGACCGGAACAAAGGAAGGGTGGTTCTTTCCCAGAAAGCGATTCTCCAGGAGGAGTATGAGCGTGCCCAGAAGGAGTTCTGGGAAAACATCCAGCCTGGAGAGGTCAGAAAAGGTGTTGTCCGCCACCTGACGAGTTTTGGGGCTTTTGTCGACCTTGGTGGAGTCGACGGTTTGCTTCATATCTCGGAAATGTCCTGGGGCAGAATCAATCACCCTTCTGAGGTCGTTCAGGAGGGTGATCAGGTGGAAGTCTACGTAATCTCTGTAGATAAAGAGAACAAGCGTATTTCCCTCAGTTTGAAGAGAACCCAGCCTGACCCCTGGACAACCGTTGATGAGCACTACCATCCAGGTGACATCATTACCGGAAAAGTGGTGCGCTTGGTTTCCTTCGGGGCTTTTGTTGAGTTGGAACCAGGTGTCGAGGGATTGGTCCACATCTCTCGGATCGCTGATCATCGAGTAGGAAAACCGGAAGACGTACTCTCAGTAGGGCAAGAGGTTAAGGTGAAGGTCCTGGATGTGAATAAAGATGAGCGAAGAATCAGCCTAAGCATCAGGGATGCTCGTGTCGAAGAGAAGAAGAATCAGTCTTCGAATGTCAGTGTTGGCCTCAATCTGGGGGAAGTCTTTGGAGAAATACTCTCCAAGGCTGAACAACAAAGGTAGTGCTTTGGATTTTGGGGGGAGGTGTTCAGATGCCGGTCTACAGCTTTGAGTGCTGTCAGTGTGGAAAGGAGTTCACCAAACTGGTCAGGCTCAAAGATAAGGGCGAGGTTTTTTGCCCTAGGTGTGGTAGTAGGGAGGTTAAACAGCTTTTCCGCCCTTTTAACTACGTGAAAATTACCCAGAAGTACAATCCGGCTTGTCCTCTTGCCTGGAACTGTGTTAGTGCCAAGCGGTTTGGGTGTGGAAAGTATTCTCCGACAAAACCGCCCGAGGTTGATCTCTCAGAGCTTGAGAAAAGCCAGGCTGAGTGAAATTTCCTCGTTCGGGGTTTGTAGTTATGAAGGCTGCGGGTATCATTTTGGCAGGTGGTAAAAGCTCGCGCTTCCAAGGGAATAAGGCTTTTGTTGAACTAGCCTCTCAACGGATCATTGACCGAATTATTTTTACCCTTAAAGAGGTTTTTCCGAAGGTGATCCTGGTCACTAACACACCTGAGGAATATAAGACTCTCGGGGTAGAAATTGTTTCTGATCTAATTCCTTGTCAAGGGCCATTGAGTGGAATTCACGCCGGGCTTTTCACCTCCCCTTTTGACCTCAATTTTGTCGTTGCTTGTGACATGCCTTTTGTCAGAGGTGACCTTGGTGCTTATCTGGTGAAGAGAGCCACACTTGATGATGATATAGTGGTTCCTGTTGTTAACGGTTATCCCGAACCGCTTTGCGCTGTTTATCGAAAATCGTGCATTTCAGTAATTGAGTCCACGTTAGAAGCAGGGATCAGGAAGGTGACTTCTATCTATCAACTGTTGCGGGTGCGCTATGTTCCCGAAGAGGAACTGGAAGTTTTTGGGGGAGCAGAGACCTTCTTTAACATTAACACCAGAGAAGACCTGAAAAAGGTGTTTCAGATGAGCAAATTCAAATAAGAATTTTTCTAGAACTGAAACTAGTTCCAGCCAATCGAGCAGGGGTTACTCCCTGCTTTTTTGTTTTCCATTGGACATGGATAATCTTTCCGCGTATGGTCTTCTTTTCACTGAATCAAATTAGTATTAGCAGGTCTTATGGGGAGGTGCAATGAGATAAAGTGGTTGTTAATCTTTTTGCTGTTAGTTTTATTGCCGTTTTCTTGGGGGTGTCACACTACCAAAGAGTCCCAACAGGTTCAGCGACCACAAGTCACTTCTCCGAGAATTCCCGAAGATGCCCGGTGTTTGGCTGAGGGTATTGCTGATGTTGTCGTCAAGGTTCCTGGGATCCGGAAAACTACGGTGATCGTTTTAAACAACGAAGCCTTTATTGGGCTTGAGATTCTCAAGGATGTTAAAGAAACTCAGGTATCGGCAATCGAAAACGAAGTGCTCAAAAGAGTACAACTGGCAAACCCGGAATTGGCTGCAGTAAGTGTTACCTCAGAACCCTTTCTGGTTCTCCGCCTCAGAGAGATCGCCAGTGAGGTTAAAAAAGGAACTCCTCTATCGCGTTTTTCTGAAGACCTTTCAAGGATAGCCCAGAGAATCCGAGATGGAAGGAGATGAGCTTTTTGGCTAGGTTTCCCATTGGGATCATTTTGTTGCTGGTAATTTCTGTTTTGATCTACTTTGGTATAGCCCAGCGTGTGCTTGACCGGCTTCGTCTCTCAGATAAGGCGGCACTGGGCGTGATTGCGGCAATTATTGTGGGGGGGTTTATCAATATTCCCCTTCCCGGGAAACCCCGGATCGAGGCCTCTCTCAATGTGGGGGGTGGGCTGGTTCCTTTGCTGCTTTCGGGTTATCTGTTTTTGGAAGCAGGAACGGTAAAAGAAAAAGTAAGAGCGATTGCTGGGATCCTGTTTACTGCGGGTGCTATTTACCTTACCGGTTTCTTTCTAGGTGCAGAACCAGAAACTATGTTTCTTGATCCTCTTTACGTTTACCCCGTGGTTGGTGGTGTTGTTGCCTATATCATCGGAAGATCGCGGCGCAGCGCGTTCATCGCTGCTACTGTTGGAATCCTTTTGGTTGATGTGGTCATGTATTTCTGGTTGTTGTTTACAGGGAGGCCTGGGGCGGTTTTGATTGGTGGTGGAGGTGCCTTTGATGCCGTCGTTATCGGGGGTTTGCTGGCTGTGCTTTTGGCGGAGTTTATCGGTGAGACCAGAGAGTTCTTGCAAGGTGGACCAGAGGCAAGGGGGAAGGCAAAATTGCTTCTCAAACAGTTGCGCCCGATCCACAGAAAGGAGGAAGAAGATAATGAATAGAGTCAGCTTAAGGTTTTTTGCTTTCATCATTGTGCTTCTTTTAGCTCCCCTTCTCGGTCAATCACCATGCTTGGGATGGGAAGGATTGACTGGCCGTTTCGAAGAAGAACGCACTGATGGTGGCTTTTACACGATCCTTGATGATCGCGGAAACGTTATTCATCGGACTGCTCACAAACTTTATGTCGGTGATGAATATTTTACCTCTAAAAACCTGCATTACCGGATTACCAGAATCGAGGGTGACTGTGCTTATGCGGAAGAAGTTACAAATGAAAAGGAGTCACCCCAAAAAAGTGCTTCGACCCTGGAAGCTCTTTTGGCAAAGGCGGCTGACTCTGGAGCCAGAAAGAATTTGGTCGCCATCTATCATACGCACAGTGATGAATCGTATGTTCCTAGTGATGGTTCGGCGAGTGTTTACGCAAATGGGGGAATCTTCAAAGTCGGCAAGGTTTTTGCTGAAAAACTGCGTTCTGAGGGTTTTGAAGTGTTGCACAGCTTAAGGCCACACGATCCCCACGATGCTAATGCCTATTATCGCTCGCGGAGAACTGCCGTTCAATTGCTCCAGAAGCAACCGGTGGCGATCATTGATGTCCACAGAGATGCGGTTCCTCCCGATGTGTATGAAGCTGTTGTCAATGGTCAAAAAGTCACCAAAATAAAGTTTGTCATCGGCAGAGAGAATCCCCGCATGAGTGCTAACCTCCAGTTTGCCAAAGAGCTCAAATCTGTTCTTGATGAAATTCATCCTGGTTTGGTTGAAGGGATTCTCGTCTCCCGCGGCAATTACAACCAGGATTTGGCGCCGAGAGCACTGCTGGTGGAAGTGGGCTCTCACACCAATGCCAGAGAAGACGCCCAGAAAGGAGTTGCTTTGTTTGCCGATGCTTTCCCTGAAGTGTTTGGAATAACGGGAGTAAGACCCGAGGCACCTGCTCCTCCGACAAATCGAGGTGACTGGAAAGCTCTTTTTTGGGGGATTCTGATTGCCGGTGGGATGATCGCCGGATTTCTCTATTTGAATACCGGAAGCTGGAAAGGTGCCTGGGAGCGCTTTCTTGACTTCTTCAGGATTGAATTTGGAGGAAAAAAAGAGGGGGAGAGATGAAGGGATTCCGATGAACTACAATTTGAGTATTGGCCTCGGTATGGTAGCAGGAGTATTGGCTCGGCTTTTTATGCTTCGGGTTGATTACCGCCAGTACCCTACCTATCCACATGGTATGGTTACTCATCTTGCTCTGGGGTTCATTGCTGCTCTCATTGGCTCTGTTCTCGTTCCTGCGCTTGTCTTCAAACAGTTTGCAGCAGTAACATTTCTTGCACTCGCGGCCCAGGAATTCCGCCAGGTCCGGAATATGGAGCGGGAGACACTCTCAAAGCTGGAAGAGGCGGAACTTGTGCCCCGGGGTTTGGATTACATCGAGGGAATTGCCAAAACCTTTGAAGCCAGAAACTACCTCACGATGGCCACAGCTCTCACTGTAAGTGGATTGGCTGTTGCCAGCGGCTGGTGGGCGGCTTTGGTTGGTGCCCTTTTTTGGCTGATTGCTTCTCAGTTCTTGATGAAAGGAAAAGTGGTCGGAGACATTGCCGAGGTGGTTCCGGCGGAACTGCATTTTCAGGGGTCTCTGCTGATGGTCGACAAAATATTTATCATGAACGTGGGTCTGCCCGAGATGAGGGAAAAGATTCTTGCTGAGGGGCTTGCTGTGCTCATCAAGCCCAGGGATGACAACGGCAGAGCTACCTTGCATCATGTCGGCCAGCGCCAGGCAATCTTGCATACTGCTGCTTCGTTGCTGGGAACAAAGAGAGAAATAGGAGAGTTAGAATTCACACCCCTCGCCAGGAAAAATATCGATACCGGAGAAATAGGTTTGTTCATTCTTCCGGTAGAGAAAGACTTCGATTGTTTGCGGGAGATCATCAACAGGGTCCCGGTCCTCGAAAGCGCATCCAGAAAGCCCTTGTCGACACTTGCGGGAAGGATTGCTGCAGACTAGGGGTGAAATCTTTTGGATACTGAACTGGTAGGAGCGGTCTTGGCTGTAATCACTCTTAACCCTGAGATGGTGGCAGGTGGTGCTCCTATTTTTATTGCCCGCAATGAGGAAGAACAGAAGCGAATCGCTCTAATTTTGAGCCGCGTTCTCAAAGGAATGGTGCACGACTTGGAAAACGGCACTTACATCATTGTCAAGCACTAAAGAGATTACCTGAAGCAGGAGGTGGTTGACGATTTTCTGGTTGTGGGAGATAATTGTAAGCAAAAACGGAGAGTCCCAGAAAAATGGTTGCCATAGCTGGAGTAAGGCCACGAAGTATCGCTGAAAAACTGGGTGTCCGGGCTGGCGATTATTTGCTCACAGTCAACAGAATCGTTCCTCGTGATTATATTCACTACAGGTACCTTATAGCTGAAGAAAAACTGAAGCTTAGAATTCGAAATTCGGATGGAAAAACCCGGTTCTTTTCTGTGGAAAAGGCCTATGATACCGACCTGGGTCTTATTTTTTCTAGTGACTGCTTCGATGGTATTCGTCGCTGTCAAAACAAGTGTATTTTTTGTTTTGTTGACCAGTTACCCAAGGGGCTAAGGCCGTCCCTTTACGAAAAGGATGATGACTACAGGCTGTCTTTTCTTCACGGAAACTTCATTACCCTGACTAATCTACGTCCCCAAGACATTACCCGGATCATTACCTTTCACCTGAGTCCTCTTTATGTCTCCGTCCATGCCACTGACCCTTCTATTCGAGGCCAGATGCTTGGGAAGAAGCACCCCCAGGCTGTTCTGGAACAGCTGCAAACTCTCGTCGAAGGCGGGATTACCGTCCACACCCAGGTGGTTTTGTGCCCGGGGATCAATGATGGCCCTGTTCTCGAAAAAACTATCAGAGATTTATCTCTGCTTTGGCCCGGAGTCCGTTCTCTGGGGATCGTTCCTGTAGGCCTGACAAAGTTCAGAAAGAATTTGCCTCTGCTCAGGTCGTTTACCAGGCCCGAGTGTGTCCAACTAATTAGGAAAGTTGCCGGTTATCGGAAGGGTTTTCGGAAAAAGTTCGGTTGTTCTTTTGTTTATCTTAGTGATGAGTTTTATCTGCGCGCTGGGATTCCGTTTCCTCCCGGTTTGTTTTACGATGGATATCCTCAACTGGAAAACGGTATTGGTATGGCCCGACTCTTTTATGATCAGTTTCGAGAGTTTCTTCCAAAACTGCCTTCGCGCCTGAAAAGATACCGCCGCTTTCTAGTTGTTACTGGATACGCTGGGGCGAGGGTTTTGGCTCCAGTTGTGGCCAGGCTGAATCTTATCAGGAATCTGGATTTGAAGCTGGTAGCGGTTCCCAATACTTTTTTCGGGCTCCGGGTAAATGTTACCGGATTGTTGACGGGAAAAGATCTTCTCTGGGGTTTGCGAGGTGTTGAAGGGGAAGAGTTGCTGTTACCTGCTGTTTTGTTGCGTAAGGGAACATCGATGTTTCTTGATGGCGTCACTGTTGGAGAAATCGCCGCGAGGCTGAAGTGCAAGGTCAGGGTTATAGAACCTACTGCCAGCGCCCTTGTTGCCGAAGTAACCGGAACCCGTATCGATGAGATCGGTAATTATGAAACTAAAGAGGGGTAGGTTGGGATGAGTAAACCTGTGGTGGCTCTAGTGGGTAGACCGAATGTTGGCAAATCGACTCTCTTCAACAGGCTTGCCGGTGGTCGCACTGCGATCGTTGCTGATGTTCCCGGGGTCACCAGAGACCGGCTTTATCGAGATGCTGAATGGGAGAAAAGAACTTTTACTCTTGTGGATACAGGAGGATTGTTCTTGCCCGATCCCGACTTTAGTGGTGAGGTCCGTAAACAGGTAGAAAAAGCCATCGAAGAGGCTGATGTGGTTGTTTTTGTTGTTGATTTTCGGGTTGGCCCAACACCCGAAGATGAGGAAATTGCACGTTTGCTCCATAAGTACCGGAAAAAGGTCGTCCTTGCGGTCAACAAAGTTGACAATTTCAGGAGAGACAGCCATCATGTTTACGAGTTCCTGACTCTTGGTTTAGGAGAGCCCATTCCCATTTCTGCTCTCCACGGGCTCAATATAGATACCCTTCTCAGCAAGATCGTGGAGATGTTTCCACCTGAAGAAGCTGACGAAGAAGTAGAAGGAATTCGGGTTGCCGTTGTCGGAAGACCGAATGTGGGAAAATCGTCTCTGGTCAATGCTCTTCTCCGGGAAGAGAGGGTAATCGTCAGCGAGGTTCCAGGCACGACGAGGGATGCTATTGATACCGTACTGGTGCAAGATGACAAGAGGTACATCATTGTGGACACCTCCGGGATTCGCCGTAAAAGTCGGGTTACTCCGGGGGTGGAAAGGTACAGCGTAATCCGAGCCCTGCGGGCAATAGACCGTGCTGATGTGGTGTTACTCGTTCTTGATGCTGCTCTTGGTGTGGTTGAACAAGACAAGAAGATCGGCGGGTATATTGAAGAAGCGGGAAAGGGACTTATAATTATAATCAACAAGTGGGACCTGGTGATGGAGAAAACCGATATCGAGGATTTTCAGCAGATGGTACGCGCAGAACTGCATTTTCTTTCTTATGCTCCTCTTCTGTTTATTTCGGCACTTAGTGGGTGGGGGGTTGACCAGGTTCTCGGTTTGGTTGATCTTGTGGCCAGTGAACAGGTCAAAAGAATCAGTACTGGAAACCTTAACAACTGGCTCAACGAGATTCTCTTGTTTAACCCACCACCTTCAACTAAAGGAAAGGAACTGAAAATCTATTATGCAGTTCAGGTAGGAGTTAAACCACCTCACTTTTTGTTCTTCGTCAATGACCCAGACCTTGTTCATTTTTCCTACAAGAGGTTTCTAGAAAACCAGTTGCGCAAAACCTATGGCTTTGAAGGAACTCCACTCCGGTTGATTTTCCGGAGAAGGAGGTCCTGAACAATAATCAAACCGAAGGAGGAGATGTTTTGGGGTTTCTTCTTCTCTTGGCAAGTTATCTGGTGGGCTCAATCCCCTTTGGTTTTCTTTTTGGGAAGCTGAAGGGCGTCGATTTGCGGGAGCGTGGGAGCGGGAACATCGGTGCTACTAACGCCTTCAGGGTTTTGGGAAGAAAGCTAGGAGTTGTTGTCTTTTTGTGTGATTTTCTCAAAGGCATGATCCCTGCTTTGCTGGGAAAGCTGTGGGGAGGACCTGGTTGGGGTGCGGCAGCAGGTATCGCTGCGGTTGTCGGCCACAACTGGTCGGTTTTTCTCGGTTTTCGGGGAGGGAGAGGTGTCTCCACATCTGCCGGGGTATTGGTTGCCCTGACCCCTAAAGTGATCCTTGCTGCCCTAGGGACGTGGCTGGGGGTGCTGTTGTTGACAGGTTATGTCTCTCTTAGCTCGATTACTGCAGCTTTGCTTGCTCCCGTCTATGCCTTCTTGTTGAGGGAATCTCCGATTTATTACTTCTTTATCATTCCTGCCTCTCTCTTTATCTTTTTACGCCACCTGCCCAATATTCGCAGGCTTCTAAGGGGAATCGAGCCGCGGGTGCGATTTTGGTAAAGGAGTGAAGAGTTTTTGGGAAAGGAAATTGCTGTTCTCGGTGCGGGGAGCTGGGGGACTGCACTGGCGATTCATCTTGCTGGGAAAGGAAAAACTGTTAGATTATGGGCGCGTTCTCAGGAAGCAGCTTCTCAGTTGTCGCGGACTAGGGAAAACAAGAGATACCTTCCAGGTGTGCTCCTTCCGGAGAACGTCAAGGTGATCAGTTCTGAGGTTTCCCAGGTGCTTGATGGGATCAAGATTGTGGTTCTGGCTGTTCCATCTCAAGCTCTGCGTGGAGTTCTGAGAAGGATCCGGTCTTTTATTAAGCCAGGCACGATTCTGGTAAACGCTGCCAAAGGATTGGAGACTACCACTTGTTTTCGGCTTTCTCAGGTTGTCTCCGAAGAACTGCCTGGTTTTGAGGATTATTACGCAGTGCTTTCGGGGCCCAGCCATGCTGAGGAAGTCTGCCGGGGGATGCCGACTGCAGTGGTGGTAGCTGCTCGTTCCCGTGAACTCGCTGGATATGTCCAAGATGTTTTTATAACACCCAGATTCCGCGTTTATTCAAGCCTTGATCTTGTGGGGGTTGAGTTTGGAGGAGCCTTGAAAAACATCATTGCTCTTGGCACAGGTATCGCTGAGGGCTTAGGTTTTGGTGATAACACGAGAGCTGCTCTGATCACCAGGGGGCTCACAGAGATTGCCCGTCTGGGAGTCACTCTCGGGGCGAACCCTTTGACTTTTCTGGGTTTAGCTGGAGTAGGCGACCTTGTGGTAACCTGCACGAGCAGGCATAGTAGGAACAGGCGCGCCGGAATTCTCATCGGTCAGGGGTTGCGACTGGAGGAGGCCCTCCGAAGGGTAGGGATGGTTGTTGAAGGTGTGGAAACCACGAGAGCGGCGCACCAACTTGCGCTTCAGCACGGGGTGGAGATGCCGATTACTGCACAAACCTATCAAGTGCTGTTCGAAGATTTGCCACCACACAAAGCTGTTTCCAACCTGATGTCGAGGCCGAAGCGTTATGAGATAGAAGAAGTGTTTTTGAGTTCCCTTAACTGGAAGTTTTTCTCGTAGCAAGGATATAAAAGATCGTTTGCCAGGTATCTGGAAAGTATGGATTACTGCAAAATATCTATCCCCCACGTATCACAAAGAGATTCTCCTCTGTAATTGAAGTTTCCCCCTTTTTCCTTTATTGAGAATCTCCTCCCGGTCACCAGTCACCATTAGCCGCATCCATAGGAAGTTCCCACGCATTAAAACCTTCCAAAGACCTTGTTGGAAGTGGGCCACGAGGGCGCAACATCCTTGGTAATACCGGTGGCTTGCCAACATATATATAGTAGCAAGGAAAGTTTTGGTGTTTCTCTTAGATCAGGGGGGAGGCTGCCATGGAAAAGGTCAATATCTTTCGCGACATCGCGGTGAGAACTGGTGGGGACATTTATCTTGGTGTTGTCGGTCCTGTGCGCACTGGGAAGTCTACCTTTATCAAAAAGTTCATGGAACTTCTCGTTCTTCCAAACATCGTTAATCAGCATGACCGAGAGAGAGCTAAGGACGAATTACCCCAGAGCGGCGCGGGCAGGATGATCATGACTGTAGAGCCCAAGTTCATCCCTAAGGAGGCCGTTGAGATTGCGATCAAGAACGGCTTTAAAGTAAAAGTGAGAGTTGTGGATTGCGTGGGTTACACAGTTGAAGGGGCGCTTGGTTACGAAGAAGAAGGTGGCCCGCGGATGGTGATGACACCTTGGTACGAGGAAGCGATTCCTTTCCAGGAAGCCGCTGAGATCGGAACCCGGAAAGTGATCACTGACCATTCGACGATCGGGATTGTTGTGTTAACTGATGGCACGATCACGGAGATTCCCAGAGAAAATTACCTCGATGCCGAGGAAAGAGTAATCGGGGAATTACAGGAATTGGGAAAACCGTTTATCGTGGTCCTCAATTCTGCCTACCCGGAAGCCCTTGAGACCATCGAGCTTGCCCAGAGTCTTGAGGAAAAATATGATGTGCCTGTTCTTCCGATCAACTGTGCAGAAATGAACCAGGACGATATCTTGACCATTTTACAGGAGGCCCTCTACGAGTTCCCAGTTCAGGAAGTTAATGTTAATTTACCTGGTTGGGTGGAGGAACTTGAGCCGATGCACTGGTTGCGGCGGGAGTTTGAAGAAACTGTGCAGGAGGCAATAAGCGACATTGGAAGGATCCGAGACATTGATAAGTGTGTGGAGAAACTTCAGGAATGCGAACATGTTGCCTCTGCAGTTCTTGAGGACATGAATCTTGGTACTGGGGTGGCGGTAATTGAGGTTAACTCCCGCAAAGAACTGTTTTTCAGGGTTCTAGAGGAAGTGAGTCAGCTTACAATCACTGGTGAGCAGGACATCCTCAGGCTGATGCGGGATTTGAGTAGGGCCAAGAGGGAATATGAAAAAGTGGCTCCCGCGCTCGAGGAGGTCCGAGAATTAGGGTATGGTGTAGTTGCCCCGAGCCTTGAGGAGATGGTTCTCGAAGAGCCGGAGTTGATCAGGCAGGGTTCGCGGTTTGGTGTGAGGCTGAAAGCCAGTGCTCCATCTTTGCACATCATCAGAGCAGACATCACTACTGAAATCACACCGATTATCGGGACGGAAAAACAGTGTGAAGAGCTTGTCAGGTACATGTTGGAGGAGTTCGAAGACGATCCCCAGAGAATTTGGAAGAAAGACATCTTCGGGAAGTCGCTTCACGAGTTGGTGAGAGAAGGGATCCAGAACAAGCTCCACAGGATGCCGGAAAATGCTCAGGTGAAGCTTCAGGAAACAGTGCAGAGGATCGTCAATGAAGGTAGTGGGGGACTGATCTGCATTATTATCTGAAAGCGCAGCGTTTGTGCTTTTGAAGGCTTTATCTAATCCCGATTTCCGCAGATAAACCAAAGTTTTAGGTAAAAAAAGAAGATATGCAGGAATTCAGCACGATTGCCTCGAATTGTTCAGAAGTTGTATATTTAAAAGTTGTATATATATTTGGGAGTCGGGAGAGATGGTAGATGAACAGCGAAGTTGTGGGAATCGGTCTGCTTGGAGTGGGAACAGTTGGCTCAGGTGTCGTCAAGATGCTTCGGGAAAATTCTGAGGAGATCACTCAGAGGTTGGGGAAGAAGCTCATCATCAAGAAGGTGCTCGAGCGTGACCCGGAAAAACCTCGCAGGTTAGGAATTCCCTTGGAAATTGTAACCAACAGTTTTGACGATGTTTTGGGTGACCCGGAAGTTAAGATTGTGGTGGAACTGCTCGGGGGTATTGAACCGGCCCGTCAGTATATTATCCAGGCTCTTCGCCAGGGAAAACACGTTGTTACTGCAAATAAGGATGTGGTTGCTGCATATGGGAAAGAGCTTTTTGAGGCAGCAACTGCTGGGGGTGCCGACCTCTACTTTGAGGCAAGTGTAGGGGGCGGAATCCCTATTATTCGCGTTTTGAAGGAAAGCCTTGCAGCTAATAAGTTTGAGGAAGTTATTGGGATAGTCAATGGAACTACTAACTACATTCTCACCCGTATGAGTGAAGAGGGAATCGATTTTGGAGAGGCCCTGCGTGCTGCCCAAGAGGCGGGATACGCCGAGGCTGATCCTGCCGCTGATATTGAGGGGCTCGATGCCGCCCGCAAGATCGCCATATTGGCTTCTATTGCTTTTAATACGAGGGTGTTACCAGATGATGTTTTTGTCGAGGGGATCACCAGGATCACCCCTGAGGACATTGAATATGCTCGCGAACTCGGGTATTGTGTGAAACTGCTGGCTATCGCTAGACAGTGGGAAGAAGAAGTGGAGGTGCGTGTGCACCCTGCCTTCCTTCCGAACAGCCACCCACTGGCTGCGGTAAACGGAGTCTTTAATGCCATTTTTGTGCGAGGAAATGCTGTTGGTGAGACGATGTTTTACGGACAGGGGGCAGGGCAGATGCCGACAGCAAGTGCTGTTGTCGGCGACATCATGCAGGTTGTGCGCAATATGGAAGCAGGGAGCAGTGGACGGTTTTCCTGTACCTGCTACCTGGAGAAGAAGGTACGGCCTCGCGGAAAGATCACCAGCAAGTATTACATTCGTCTGATAGTCAAAGACAGGCCTGGGGTACTTGCCAGCATTGCTGGGGTGTTCGGAAACCATAACGTCAGCCTTGCCTCGGTGATCCAGAAACGCACGATTACCTCTTCTGAGGAACAGATGGCGGAAATTGTGCTGATTACTCATGAGGTTGAGGAACAAAACCTCCAGGATGCCCTTACGGTGATCAGCGGTTTGTCTGTGGTTGGTTCTGTCGAAAACGTGATCCGTGTGGAAAGGGGATAGTCGTCTTGAAGTGGAAAGGTGTCATCGATGCTTACAGGGACTTTCTACCTGTCAGTGAAAAAACACCGGTGGTCACCCTCTATGAAGGAAACACTGTCTTACTTCCTGCACCAAGGCTTTCTGAGAAACTCAAGGTAGAAATTTACCTCAAATTTGAGGGGCAAAACCCAACCGGTTCCTTCAAGGACCGGGGAATGACGGTGGCGGTTAGTAAGGCCCTTGAGAGCGGGGCCCAGGCGGTGATGTGTGCCTCTACAGGAAACACCTCGGCTTCTGCTGCTGCTTATGCCGCTCGCGCCGGTCTAAAGTGCATTGTTCTCGTTCCTGACGGCTATATTGCCCTTGGAAAGCTTGCTCAGGCCCTGATCTACGGTGCCGAGGTGATCGCCATTCAGGGCAACTTTGATGCTGCTCTGCGGCTGGTTCGCAAGATCACTCAGGAGCACCCCATTGTGCTTGTCAACTCGATCAATCCTCACCGAATTGAGGGCCAGAAAACGGCGGCTTTCGAGGTTTGCGATCAACTGGGTTTTGTTCCTGATTACCTTGCCCTTCCTGTTGGGAATGCGGGAAATATTACTGCTTACTGGAAGGGCTTCCGGGAATACTATGAGGCAGGGTGTGTGGACAAAACTCCACGGATGCTGGGTTTCCAAGCTGAGGGAGCGGCACCGATTGTCCGCGGAGAAGTGGTTCCTGAGCCCCAGACGGTGGCTACTGCGATTCGTATTGGCAACCCTGCAAGCTGGCAGGGTGCCTTGAACGCGGTCAGAGAATCTGGAGGCCGCATTGACATGGTTAGTGATGAGGAAATCCTCAGTGCCTACCAAATGGTGGCAAGAGAAGAGGGGCTTTTCGTGGAGCCTGCCTCTGCCGCAGCTCTTGCCGGTGTGGTGAAGCTCTCCCGAGAAGGGTTTTTCCCTCCATTGAGTAAGGTTGTCTGCATTATGACCGGGCATGGTTTGAAAGACCCGGATACCACTTTGAAGACTTGTAAGTTGCAGCCAACTGTGGTTCCTCCGGAAGAGAGGGCTGTTCTTGATGTTCTCAGGAAAATTAATGTACTTTAACTTTGCTAGGATGGGGGAACTGTGCGCAAAAAGGTAGTTGTGGAGGTTCCGGCAACAACCGCAAATTTGGGACCTGGGTTTGATGTGCTGGGAATGGCCTTAAATCTTTATAATACCGTGGAGTTGGAAGAATGTATCGACTCCAACTTCCAGATTGAGATTATTGGGGAAGGTGCGGAAACACTACCTCGCAACTCGGAAAACCTGGTTTTTCGGACGGTCGACCACCTTTTCCAAAAGGTTTCTTACGATTCTCCTGGTTGGAAACTGCGGCTGACGAACCGGATACCCCTAAGCCGCGGACTGGGAAGTAGTGCTGCAGCTATTGTAGGGGCCCTTGTTGCTGCCAATTTGATCGCTGGCAATCCCCTTTCTCGGGAGGAAATTCTCGAAGAAGCTGTTCTTCTTGAGGGTCACCCCGATAATGTGGCAGCAGCGCTTTTTGGGGGAGTTGTCGCAGTAGTTCAAGAAGGCAGGTCCTGTTTTTACACTAGGTTTGCTCCACACAAGGGGTTGAAGGTTTTTGCTGCTGTTCCTGATTTCGAACTCTCAACGAACAGGGCGCGGAGTGTTCTCCCAGAAAAGGTCTCATTAAGGGACGCTGTTTTCAATCTTGGACACCTCGCTCTGTTGCTCTCTGCTCTTCGAGACGGAAACTGGAAGCTGCTGCCGATTGCGGTTCGCGACCAACTTCACCAGCCGTATCGAACTTCCCTGATCCCAGGGCTTGAGGATGCCTTGGATGCAGCGCGTGCCGCGGGTGCTTATGGCGTTTTTTTGAGTGGTGCAGGTCCCACGACTGTTGCTCTGGCACCACCTGGTTCCTCGGCAGGGGAAGCGATGGCGAAAGTGTTTCAAAGGCACGGGTTTACCGCCAAGGTGCTGGAACTGGAGCCGAGCCTTGAAGGTGCTCGGATAGTAGAATATGCAGAAGAAGGAGGCCTTTGACTTGCAGATCATCGTCCAAAAATTTGGGGGCACTTCAGTAGCTACTTCAGAATTGATTAAGAATGTGGCTCGCAGAGTGGTGCAGACAAAGGAAAAAGGTTATGATGTTGTTGTTGTGGTCTCCGCTCGCGGTCACACCACAGATGAACTCCTGGAACTGGCTGAAAGTGTCTCTCCACACCCTCCGGAGCGGGAACTGGACATGCTCCTCGCTACTGGAGAGCAGGTTTCCATTGCTCTGCTGGCGATGGCAATTCACGAACTCGGGTATCAGGTAGTTTCTTTTACCGGTTATCAGGCAGGTATTTACACTGACAAGGCACATACTAAAGCGAGGATTCTCAGGGTAGAGCCAGATCGTATTCTCAGGGAACTGAAGGCGGGAAAGATCGTTGTTGTCGCAGGATTTCAGGGGGTAACGGAAGACCTCGAGATAACCACCTTGGGGAGGGGGGGTTCTGATACCACGGCTGTTGCTCTTGCTGCTGCTCTGAAGGCTCAAATATGTGAAATCTACACAGATGTTGATGGAGTTTACACCGCTGACCCAAGGGTTGTGGAAAAGCCTTTGAAGCTTGATTTTGTCTCTTACGAAGAGATGCTCGAGTTGGCAAGTCTGGGGGCACTTGTTCTTCAGCCCCGTGCAGTAGAATTTGCCAAACATTATCAGGTTCCCTTGCATGTGCGCTCGAGCTTCAACCAGCATGAGGGAACCAGGGTTGAGGAGGCTACGAAAATGGAAGAGTATCGTCTCGTTAGTGGTATTGCTCATGACCTCAATGTGGCTAAAATTGGGCTTTTCAATGTTCCCGACCGCCCGGGAATCGCCAAACAGATTTTCAAGGCACTTGCTGACGAGCACATCAACGTCGACATGATCATCCAGAGCTGGATGCGTGACGGCAGAAACGATATCTCATTTACAGTGACACGGAATGACCTGCACAAGGCCCTTCCTGTTGTTGAGCGTGTTGCTAATGAGATTGGTGCTTCAGGGGTTGCTTATAATGACCGTGTGGCCAAGGTTTCTATTGTAGGGGCAGGAATGGTGACCAACCCTGGTGTTGCTGCCGCTATGTTTGAGGCACTCGCCGATGAGGGGATTAACATTGAAATGATCAGCACTTCAGAAATCAAGATCTCTTGCGTAATCGCTGAAGACCAGGCAATTAAGGCAGTTCGGGCCTTGCATGCCAAGTTTTTTGAGCAGCAATCTTGACTTTGTCTTCTCTGGCAAATAAAATAAAAGAGAACTGAAGTCAGGGTGTAGCTCAGCTTGGTTAGAGCGCTAGCTTGGGGTGCTAGAGGTCGCGGGTTCAAATCCCGCCACTCTGACCATTTTGAAAAAAGGGCGGGGATTTTTCCCCGCTTTTTTTACAGTTATCGGGGAAGATGAGGCCAGATGAAGTTATTCAGAACTGCTGTTTGTTTTTTGATCGTTTATTTTTTTGTTTTCCTGGGAGCGGCTTTCGCTGAGGAGTCGCGCCAGGTAATCTTTGTTGTCTGCGATAAACTTGAACTCGGTGATGTGACCTCTCAGGAATTTTCCTATATTCACAGATTTTTCCGTGAAGGGGCTACCGCTCTCCTCAACACGACAACTGCAGGTCGATCGCGAACAAGGTCACATGCCGTGGCTGCGATCAGTTCGGGCTCTAAAGCCACGGGAACCTCGAAAGAGCCCCTTGTTTTTGGTGTAGAGGAAGAATACCAGGAGCAGTGTGCTGCTGCTGTTTTTGAAGGGCGTACAGGTGTTCACCCTTCTCCTGGTAATGTTGTGGTCCTTGACTTGGCTTTGCTCCAGCACCTCCAGGAAAAGGCAGGAGTAAAGGCGATACCGGGGCTTCTGGGAGAGGCTCTGCACGAGAAAGGCTTAAAAACGGCAGTCCTAGGTAATGCTGACCTTCCTGGGAGTTACTATCGCGCTCCTGCAGTCATTGCGATGGATTGCCAGGGGATCATTGACCAAGGAGAGGTGTCTGTTGCCCTCCTCCAGGTGGACAGTAGTGGTAGGCTCGGGTACCGCACCAACTACGAGAAGCTAAAGGGAAAGTTTTTAGAAGTGGCAGCGACCTCTGATTTTGTCGTGATTGATTTGGGTGATCTGGCGAGATTGGACAGACAGAAAACGTATCTTGCGGATCAGGTCTATTTTCAGGAAAAGAGGCGAATTCTCAGGGAGATAGATGGTTTTTTGGGCTGGCTTCTGGAACATGTTAACCTTCGGAAAAGTTGGATTCTTCTGGCTTCTTTATCACCGACAACTGAGTCTATAAGCCAGAAGAGGTATTTTACTTTGCTGGCGCTCCTGGGCGAAGGGGTTGAAGAGGGCTTATTGGTTACGCCCACCACCAGAAGACCAGGGTTGATTACCCTGTATGACATTGCACCGAGTATTCTCAACTACCTGGGGACAGACATCCCAGAGGAAATGACCGGAAGGCCGTGGGTGGTGCAACCGTTTGAGGATCCCCTTGGCTTCATTGAGAAGGTCGAGGCCAAAGCTGCCTTTACTTCCCAAAACCGCTCCTCTGTGATTAAAGGGTATGTTGTTCTTCATCTACTGGTTTTGGCGTCTCTACTCTGGTTTCTGTGGTTCGATATCAAAAAAAAGGGATTTTTTTACCCATTGCTTTTGGGTCTGATGGCAGTTCCGCTTGCGTTTTTGCTCATGGCCACCTTCCCACCAACAAGATTGTGGGTTTATCTCCTGAGCAGTCTGGTAGTAGTTGCTGGTCTTGTGTGGTTGGCAACTTTGTTTGCCAGAAACAAAGACCTCGATCCTCTTTTAATCCTCTGTCTGGCTACGGTTGTGGTGATCGTTGGGGATACTCTCCTCGGTAACCCCTTACAAAAGTTCTCAATCCTTAGCTACGATGCGATGATCGGAGCTAGGTTTTACGGGATTGGGAATGAATACATGGGGATATTACTCGGAGCGACTCTAATGGGAGCATCCATCTTTGCTCAGAGGTTAAGCAATTCTTCTCTAGCAAGGTTTATTGCCGGGATCGTCTTTTTCTTCGTGATCACAGTCCTGGCGGCACCTCAGTGGGGGAGTAATTTTGGGGGAACGATTGCTGCCTCAGTTTCCTTTATCTATACTTTTTTCAGGCTTGCCAGGGTTCGTTTTTCTAAAAAGAGATTGTTTTTGTTTTCCTTGTCAGTGTTAATTCTAGCGGTTGGCTTGCTTTTCTGGGACTACTCCCGCCCCCCAGAGCTTCGTTCTCATTTTGGCCAGTTGATTGCCGCGGTCAGGGCTACGGGATGGGCCACTTTAAGTGATGTCATCTCTAGGAAAGTGGAGATGAATTTATACTTGATCAGGTACACCATCTGGACCAAGGCTTTTCTGGGAACCCTGGTTGCTCTTGCCCTTCTCTTTTATAAACCGGTTGGTATCCTTCACCGGGTGGTGAGCAACTTTCCAGCAGTGGCTGTAGGATTGGAGGGCAGTATTATTGCTGCTTTTGTTGCCCTCCTAGTAAACGATTCGGGTATCGTAGCAGCGGCAACAACGAGTATTTTTCCAGCGATAACTCTCTTTTTCCTGGTCCTTCGGGAACAGAGGAGCGCCTTGTCCTGAAAAGCTTGGCTAAATAACAATTGAATATCAACCGGAAGGGATGTCTCATGGGAGTGTGGGACAAAATCGTGTTCTTGAACTTTGATGACACCCTTGTTCCCCAGAGACAACTTCTGGTTTTTCCTCATGAGTGGATCGAGCTCAAGGATATTAGGGGTACCAGAATGTATGCTGAACCGACATCATTAAGGAGGATTGTTGAGAGGATCAGCCAAAAGGTCCAGCAAAAAATTGTTCTTCTTGGTTGTGGGGACTTCCATTATGTTACTCATCTCCTGTTGATGCTCATCAAGCGCCCGTTTACTTTGCTCCTTTTTGACAACCACTCTGAACTCATTTCTCCCCTTGATTCTTCTCTCATTTCCTGTGGTTCCTGGATTGCTGCTTCCCTTAACAAGCTCGTCTTTTTGAAAAGAGTTGTCATTATCGGAGCTGATGCGAAGACATTTTGCCAGGTTGCCCCCTCTTTCTTGCCTAGGGTGTTGTACGTTCCTTACTGCCAGATTGACGACAACATCTATAGGCAAGTTCCCAGCTACCTCCGGTGGTTTCTGAAGAGGTTTCCCCCAATCACGGAGTTGGGGATCGAGGCTGCTGTTCGCAAACTGATTTCTTATATCCCCACGGCGACAGTATACATCAGTATCGATAAAGATGTCCTCAGGCCTCAAGACGCTGTCACCAACTGGGATCAGGGGATGATGAATTTAGAAGAACTGCTGGTTGCTCTTAGGGAAGTTAGCGGAAGAAAGCGTGTGTGGGGAGTTGACATTTGTGGTGAGATGCCTTTGAATCCTGTTGAATTAATGAGAGTTGACGGTAGGGAGATTGTAGAGAAAAATATGAGGGCGAATTTCGAAATCATTTCGCTTCTGATGAATCTTGGAGCCCTAGAAAATGCTTCCTGATCTTCAGTTGTCAAGGTTGGAAAGTGAGGGAGAGGTTCGACAGAAGCCGACATTTTTCTTTTAGAAGATTTTTGAATACCTGCTAAGCTGTTGCTTAGATATTCTTTCTTGTAGGAGCCAATTTTTTAGCAATAGTTTATTGACAAAACGAGGAGAAATGCTAAAATTGAATGGGATTGGAAAATGGGTGGCGAGTTTTTTGCTTAAACCCAAATTTCTCCCTCTTTCTCAGATTTCTTTGAGAACTCAAAAAAATTTAAAAGGAGGTCGAGACTATTAATGTCCAACATCAACTCTTTGGGGAGGCATATTTTAGCTGAATTTTATGGATGCGCGTTCGATAGGCTAAATGATGTCGAAAAAGTCAAGCAGTACATGGTTGAAGCTGCACTCGTCGCAGGAGCCGAGATCAGGGAAAGCGTTTTCCATAAGTTCAGCCCTCAAGGGGTTAGTGGTGTAGTGGTAATTTCGGAGTCCCATCTGGCAATTCACACTTGGCCGGAACTCGGGTATGCAGCAGTAGATGTGTTTACGTGTGGAGAAAAAGTTGACCCCTGGGATGCCTGTAAGTATCTGGTGGAAAAGTTCGAAGCTGCTCATATGACCGCTACAGAAGTGAAGCGTGGTATTGTTGAGGCCTGCCAGAGGGCGGCGGTGAATCTTTAGGAGGGATATTTATTTTAGAAGACAAGTCAGACAAGCAGAAAGGTTAGCCAAATAAGCCTTACAAAGGTGATTTGTAAGGCTTATTTGGCTTTTATGGATAAAAAATTGTTGTTTCCAGAAGGAATTCTTTAAGAAAGAGAGAATATGCATAAGAGGGAGAATTTGCTTTCAAGAGGGGGTCGCAATGGGGGAATTTAATTTATCTCAAGCTTTAAAGGCGAATCGTTCGTTTGTCGATAAGGTAATTGAGGAGAGTGGCCAGGATATTCGTCAGTGTTACCAGTGTGCCAAGTGTTCAGGGGGTTGTCCTGGAGCTTATGCGATGGATTATCCCCCAAGCCAGATCATGAGAATGCTGGCACTGGGAATGAAAGATAAAGTCTTGAAATCAAGGACAATCTGGGTCTGTATGGGATGCAACACCTGCACAACGCGCTGCATCAGAAACATTGATATCGCCCGCGTGATGGATACCCTGCGCCAGGAAGCAGTGAAGGCTGGTTACACCGAAAAAGGAAGAACAGTCATTGCTTTCAATGATGCTTTTTTGGGAACAGTCAAGAGTTACGGCCGGCTTTTTGAAGCAGGGCTTCTGATCAAGTTTAACCTCAGCACCGGAAACCTAATGAAAGATGCCCAATTCGGACTTCCGATGTTGCTCAAGGGCAAAGCCAAACCCTTCCCCCACAAGATTAAAGGACGGAGTGAAGTCAAGAAGATTTTTGAAAAGACTAAGCAGATGGAGGGGAATTAAATGGCAAGATATGCCTTTTATCCAGGCTGTTCGCTGGATACGACAGCAGTCGAGTATGGAATGTCAACTCATGCTGTCGCCAGAAAATTAGGAATCGAATTCCTGGAAGTTCCTGACTGGAACTGCTGTGGTGCTTCTTCTGCACACATGACAGATCACCTTTTAGCCCTGGCTCTTCCTGCGCGTGTGCTGGCTCTTGCTGAAACATTGCCTGTCAACGAACTGGTGGCTCCTTGTGCAGCGTGTCATCAGCGATTTGCTGGTGTAGAGTATGAGCTCTCTAGGGATGAGGAATTGAAGAAGAAGGTGAATTCTCTCCTGGATCGCCCATATACTGGAAAGGTCAAGGTAAAAAGCTTTCTTGAAGTGTTCGCTAATCCGGAAACACTTGATAAAATTCAGAAATCGGTTAAACGAAGCCTCAAAGGACTCAAAGTTGCCTGCTACTATGGATGCCTTTTCGTGAAGCCTCCAAAAGTGTTCAACTACGCAGACGATCCCGAAAATCCGCAGGCGATGGATAACATCATCCGTGCTCTCGGTGCAGAACCTGTGCCCTGGCCATATAAGACAGAGTGCTGTGGAGCTTCTCTGGCAATGACTGATGAAGAAATTTGCACTAAGTTGTGCAACGACATTTTGAGAGTAGCCAAAGATGCTGGTGCTGACTGTGTTGTTACTTGCTGTCCTGTTTGCCAGCAGAACCTCGATATGCGTCAGGTAAGTGTGGAAAATAAGTATGGGACCAAGTATCGCATGCCTGTGCCTTTCTTTACCCAGTTGATCGGTCTGGCGCTCGGGATCGACGCTCAGGCACTCGGCTTTAAGAAGTTGTTTGTAAGCCCAGTGAAAATGTTGCAAAAAGTTGGTGCTGCTTAGAAAATTTGGTGGGGCCGAAAAGTTTTTAGCGATGGTTAAAGGGGTTCTTACCCTCTGGGAGAACCCCTTACTACTAAGATTAAGAGAGTGGAGAAGATGGAGCGGGGTCTAAAAGATCTATTTGCACCTGTAAAAGAGGAGCTTGAGGCAGTAGACAGAGAGTTAGAGAAACTGTTTCGTTCTTCACTGAGAAGGCTTTTTTCTCAAGAAACTTTACGATCATCCGAGGACTTCGAGCAGCTTCTCTCTGCCGGAATTGTTCTTCTTGTAGGTGACCTGTTTGCCAAGAGCAAGAATGCCGTGTTGCCAGCAATGTTCATGAAGCTTATTCACCTGGCGACACGCTTTCATCATCTCTCAATGGTTGAAGATAAGAGGCAGGAACAGTTGCTGATTTTAGGTGGAGACTACATCTATGCCCATTTATTTTTTGCCCTCTGTCAAAAGAACTGCCTTCACTTGTTGGAGAGGTTATCCAACCTCATCCTCATGATGAACGAAGGGTTTGCCCACCAGGAAGTTTTCAAAAAGAAGGTTGCAGAGCCAAGCTACGAAAACCTGATCAGGAGCATTGAGAAGCATTATGGTAATTTTTTCGGTGAAGCTTGTGCCTTAGGGGCCCTTTTTGCTGGTGCTGAGGAGAAAGACCAGAAATTACTTTTCCACTTTGGAATCAACATGGGAATTGCGCACGGTTTGATTAAGGCTGGTATGGATTCCAAGTGGTCGTATATCCACGTGGAGAAGGCACTTGATTTTCTCTCCCAACTGAAGACAATTAAGAGTAAAGCAAATCTAGAGAAGATGGCTTCTGTTCTCGTTTATCCGCAGTCAGGAGCAGAAAGATGCGCTATTTTCTAACCAGGAGGGATAATATTTGGCATATCGGGATCTCCGGGAGTTCATCAGGGTTCTAGAAAAGAAAGGTTTGCTCCACAGGATCAGGGCAGAGGTAGACCCAATTCTGGAAATTAGTGAAATTACCGACCGTGTCTGCAAACTAAAGGGGCCTGCTCTTCTTTTTGAGAATGTCAAGGGTTCTGCTTATCCCGTTCTAACTAACGCTTTTGGAAGCGAAGAACGTATGGCGCTGGCGCTAGGAGTTGAAGATCTTAATGAAATTGGGAAGCGGATCAATTCTTTTTTTCAGGTTCAGGGTCTTTCGGGGACCTTCCTGGAAAAGCTCAAGCTCCTCCCGCGCCTTGCGGAAATTGGGAAGTGGGCTCCCAAAACTGTCAGCGAAGCACCGTGCCAGGAAGTTGTTCACACTGATGACCCATCACTGGAGATCTTTCCTATTTTAAAGTGCTGGCCTGGTGATGGTGGGCGGTATTTGACCCTTCCGCTCGTCTTCACGAAGGACCCGGAAACAGGGCAACGAAATGTGGGGATGTACAGGCTTCAGGTGTATGACTCCAAGACAACTGGTATGCACTGGCACATCCACAAAACAGGTGCTGAAAATTACAGAAAACACGTGCAACTTGGTAAGAGAATGGAAGTGGCAGTTGCCCTTGGAGGAGACCCGGCGACAATTTACGCGGCAACTGCCCCCCTACCGCCGGGTTTCGATGAAATGCTCTTCGCCGGTTTTCTCCGGCAACAGCCTGTAGAAATGGTGAAGTGCCTTACCGTCGACTTGGAGGTGCCCGCCCATGCTGAAATCGTCTTAGAAGGTTATGTCGAGCCTGAAGAGAAGCGACTGGAGGGCCCTTTTGGTGATCATACCGGGTATTACTCCCTTCCGGACTGGTATCCGGTCTTTCACATCACTTGTATCACTCACAGGAAGGATGCCATTTATCCGGCGACAGTTGTTGGGAAACCGCCAATGGAGGACTGCTTCCTGGCAAAAGCAACAGAGCGGATTTTCCTTCCGGTGATCAAATTCTTCCTTCCGGAAATTGTAGACCTCAACCTTCCTCTGGAGGGTGTTTTTCACAGTTGTGCGATTGTCTCGATTAAGAAAACCTATCCGGGCCAGGCGAAAAAAGTGATGTGCGCTTTGTGGGGACTTGGACAGATGATGTTTACGAAAATGATCATCGTTGTCGACGCTCACGTGAATGTCCACGATCTGTCCGAGGTTTGGTGGAGGGTTTTCAATAATGTTGATCCTAAGCGTGATTTCCTTATTGTAGATGGTCCGGTAGAGGTCCTCGACCATGCCTGCCCCTATCCAGCCTACGGCTCTAAAGTGGGTATCGATGCCACGAAAAAGGGACCAGAAGAAGGCCATTTTCGGGAATGGCCTGAAGAGATCCAGATGCTGCCGGAGATCAAAGAACGGGTGAGTGCTCGCTGGAAAGAATTCGGCTTTTAGGGCATGGGGGAGTGGTAGGTATGGAGAAGTGGGTGGTGGCGATTACAGGAGCTACCGGTTCTATCTACGCTTACAAACTGCTAAAAGCCTTGAAAGAGGCCGATATAAATATTTTCCTGATCATTACCGAGCCCGGAAGAAGAGTTGTTAGAGACGAGCTTGGCTGGGACCTCACCGGAGATCCCGAGATCGATGAGGAAAAAATCAGAGGTTACCTGGGATACGAACCTGGTGATGATTCCCTTTCCTGTTATCACTGGATGGATATAGGTTGTTGTCTGGCCAGTGGCTCTTTTCCGACGCACGGGATGTTCGTTGTCCCCTGCACCATGGCCACACTTGCCGGAATTGCCCACGGGATGTCCCGGAATCTCGTTGAGCGTGCTGCTGATGTTACTTTAAAGGAAAAGCGCCCACTGGTGTTAGTTCCCAGGGAAACTCCGCTCAATGCCATCCACCTGAGAAACATGCTGGCACTTGCGGAACTTGGGGTGCATATTGTTCCCCCAGTTCCTGCTTTTTATTTTGGTCCCAGAACAATTGAAGACCTTGTAGATTTTTTTGTTGCCCGGCTTTTGAATCTCGTGGGCATCAGGTGTGAATCTGTTCTGGAATGGGAAACCTGAAGTTGGGAAAAGGTTTTTTTTGTTTTCTGACGAATTCTAGAATAATAAGATGTAACGGAAGATGGCGAATTTTCTAAAAGCCATGAACAGGTGAGACTTCATGACCAGCACCTCGCTTCTTGGGGAAATCAGCAGAGATTTGTCTTCTGTAGAAAGCGAATTGGTCAAATATGCCCGACAGTCGAATACTCTCCTGGGTGAATCTTCTGAACACCTGATTCGTGCTGGTGGGAAAAGACTTCGCCCAGCGTTTGTGCTTCTCTCTGGCAAGTTTTTTAATTACGACCCTGACCGTTTGGTTCCCCTCGCTGTGGCCGTCGAGTTGATTCATATGGCAACCCTAGTCCACGATGATGTCATCGACTGTGCTTCTCTGCGCCGGGGGATTCCTACGGTAAGAGCACGCTGGGGGGATCAGGTGGCGATTTATACGGGTGATTACCTCTTTGCTCAGGCACTGTGCCTTGTGGCCAAGTACGGAAATGAGCAAATTACCAGGATTCTTTCGGAAGTCAGCCTGAGGATGTGTGAAGGGGAAATCGAACAGATCGAAACCTCGGGAAACCTGGATTTAACCTTGCGGAGTTATCTTCGAAGGAACAAGCGGAAAACGGCTCTCCTCTTTTCCACTTGCTGTTTGATTGGTGCACTTGCCAGTGGGGCTCCCGAATTTGCTGTACGGAGTTTGAAGTACTACGGCTATTACCTGGGAATGGCCTTTCAGATTACTGATGATGTCCTTGATTTTACCAGTAGTGAAGAGGTTTTTGGGAAGCCAGTTTGCAGTGACCTAAGGCAGGGGATCATCACCCTCCCTGTGATTTTTGCTCTCAGGGATCCCTGTATAGGAAGGACTCTCAGGGAGATTTTGGTCAAAGAAGAAAAGAGTGAATCTGACTGGAAGGAAGCCTTGAGGTTGATAGAAGTTTCAGGTGCTCTCGAAGAGGCTCAAGAGTTAGGCAACAGATACCTGGAAAAAGCAAAAAAGCAACTTGAGGTGCTGCCAAACAGCCCTCCACGCCAAACCCTCGCAGAGGTTGCTGATTTTATCGGGGTTCGCAAGTTTTGAAAGGAGAGGAAAATATGGTGAAGAACAAGCCCAAATCGGAACCCCAGGAAGAAATGAGCCTTCTTAAGCACCTTGAAGAACTGAGAAGAGTGATCATCGTTTCCCTTGTTGCTGTTGGGATTGCCACCATTGGTTGTTTCTTTTTTAGTGATCAGATCATGGCAATTTTTACGAAGCCTGTTGAGGATCTCGGCTACTCCCTCTATTTCATTGGCATGACCGAGGGGATTTTTACCAAGCTCAAGGTTTCTTTGCTGGCCGGGGTAGTTGTGGCCTCACCCATAATATTCTGGAAAATCTGGCGCTTTCTGGTTCCAGCACTTTACCCCCATGAGAGAAAATACATCCTTAAGTTGTTTCCTCTTTCTGTGATCCTTTTTGGTCTCGGTGTTTCTTTTGCCTATTTTGCGATTTTTCCGTTAGCAGTTTTTTTCTTGATCAAGCTCGCTGGTGATGTCGAGCCGATGCTGACGATTAGCAAGTTTCTTTCTTTTACTCTCTGTTTTTTGATTCCTTTCGGCCTGCTTTTTGAGTTTCCCCTCGTGGTCTATTTTCTTGCGCACATTGGAATTATTAGCCCAGAGTTTTTGATTAAAAACCGTAAGTATGCCATTGTGGGCACGTTTATCTTGGCAGCGATGCTCACTCCAGGTCCCGATCCGATATCACAACTGATCATGGCAGCACCAATGCTGGTTCTTTACGAAGTAGGGATTTTCGTGGCCAAAGTTACCTCAAGAAAAAGGCAGATGAAACTGGAGGAATTGGCGGGTGACGAAGTCTAGGGAAATGGAATACGAGGTTTTCATCAAAAAAGTTAGTCAAATCACAGGCATCGATTTGAAAAATTATAAACGCCATCAGTTGGAGCGCCGGATCCGTTCTCTGATGCGCGCCCAGGGAGTAGAAAGTTATTTAGACTACTTGGTCCTATTAAAGAGAGACAGTTTCCAACTAAAGAAGCTCGTTGATCACCTCACGATTAATGTTTCCGAGTTTTACCGCAACCCTCTCCAGTGGAAGATTTTGAAGGAAGAGATTCTTCCGGAACTCTTGAAAACAAATCCTTGCTTAAGAACCTGGAGTGCAGGTTGTGCTACGGGAGAGGAGCCTTATACCCTTGCTCTCGTCCTCAAAGAAAAAATCAGGAACCCGTTTCCCAAGATTTTGGCTACCGATGTTGATGAAGACGCCCTTGCCAAGGCGAGAGAGGGAGTATATCCTGAAAGAGCAGTGGTCAATGTTCCTCGCGACCAACTGCGCAAATACTTTGAGAAAGAGGGAGATAAGTATCGGATAAGCGAAGAAATCAAGAATCTGGTGGAGTTCCGCCGGCATGATCTCCTTCGGGACCCTTTTAGGAGGAATTTTGACCTAATTCTCTGCAGAAATGTGGTCATTTACTTTACTGAAGAGGCCAAGAACAATCTTTACCGCCGCTTCCGGAACGCCCTTCGCCCTGGAGGAATCTTGTTTACGGGAAGCACTGAGCAGATCTTTCGGGCATCTGAACTGGGATTGGAGGCTGTTGCCTCGTTTTTTTATCGGAGAGTATAAATGAATCCATTCTAAGGAAGAAATTCCCTGTTGGCCGATCAGCCAGCAGGGAATTTCTTGTTTTTTCAAGAAGTATATAGAGAATTATACCAAGTGGATGCCTGTGGTTACTGGCTATTTTTGGTGACGAGGTGACAATGGTGAGTGGGGACTCCAGAATGGTGTTTGCCCTTGATACGGGAACAAGGTCGATTATCGGAATTGTCGCCGAGGTTACCCCAGACGCTCTTCATATTCGAGCCGCAGCGAGGGAAGAACATCGAGGCCGGGCAATGCTGGATGGCCAGATCCATGATGTCAATCAGGTAGCTAAACTGGTGGTCAAGGTTAAGAAACAACTGGAGGAACAGTTGGGGCAATCTCTCCGTAAGGTCGCCGTGGCAGCAGCGGGAAGAGTTTTAAAGACGGTAAAAGGAGAAGCGGAAAGGGATTTTCCGCCATGGCAGGAGATTTCTGAGGAAGAAGTCCGTAGTCTGGAGCTGGAGGCGGTTCGGGCGGCTGAGCGTTCGCTTGCAGAAAATGAAAAAACAGAGGAAAGATTTTATTGTGTAGGCTACAGCATTACTGAATACCGCCTCAATGGAGAGAAAATAGGGAACCCAGTGGGGCAGAGAGGGAATTCGGTGGGGGTTCGGCTAATTGCTACCTTTTTACCCCAGGTTGTCGTCGATTCGTTGATTGCGGTACTGGAAAGGGCCGGTCTGGAAATGGAGATGATGACCCTGGAGCCTATTGCTGCTATCGAAGCTGTAATTCCCCCTACGATGCGTCACCTGAATCTGGCCCTTGTGGACATCGGCGCGGGAACCTCCGACATTGCGGTCACTTCTCAGGGAAGTGTTTCCGCCTACGCGATGGTTCCACTCGCCGGTGATGAGGTCACTGAGAAGTTGTGTGAGTTGTACCTTTTAGATTTCTTTGTGGGAGAGCAAGTGAAGAGGCAGTTGACTAAAAAGAAGAGCGTTAACTTTAGGGATGTTTTGGGAATTCAGCACAAAGTCTCCAGTAAGGAAGTCGTCGCTTCTTTGAAAGAAACTGTGAATGAAATCGCTAGAGAGATCGGAAAGACCATCCTTGAACTCAATCAAACTCCCCCTCAGGCTGTAATCTGTATTGGTGGGGGCAGTCTCACCCCGGGCCTTATCGAGGAACTGGCTTCTGTTCTTGGCCTCTCTAGAGAGCGGGTTGCTGTCCGTGATACTAGTGCCGTCAGAGGCATCGAGGGTCTGAGTGCCGAGTTTTCCGGCCCAGACGGAGTTACACCACTGGGGATTGCTCTGATGGCTGCACACCCGCAAGGGCTCGGTTTATCTCAAGTCCGCGTTAATGACCGGATCGTCCGCCTCTTCAGGGGTGCCCGAGCCACAGTTGCTGACGCTCTGCTAGCTGCGGGAATTGGTTTTTCTGAACTCTACGGCAGACCAGGCCTTTCCCTAACTGTAGAAGTTAATGGAAAAGTCGAGATCATTAAGGGTTCGCTTGGTGAGCCAGCCAAGATTACTCTCAATGGGGAACCAGCCACACTTGATACTCCACTTCCTCCAAAGGCTACCATTTGTGTGGAAGAAGCGAAACCAGGAAAAGACGCCTCGGCCGTGGTGAAAGATGTTTTGCCAACCGATTTGCCCTCACTGCGGATTACTTTCAATGGGGAACCGCGAGAATTAAGTCCCTTGATCTTTATGAACGGAGAACTGGTAACTCCGGAAACTACCCTCGTCGACAGGGCACGGGTCTACTGGTTTCCTGTGAGCACTGTCAAGGATGTTTTGCTTGCTCTTGGGTATTCAGAGGAAAAGCTCCAGCCAGAAATCCTTAGGGTTACACTGAACGGAGAACAGAAAGAAGTTGCCTTCCTTCCCTTTGCCGTTTATCGCAACAACAGGCCTGTTGAGCTTTCTGAAGAAGTCAAAGAAGGGGACCAGATAGAACTACGGTTCTCGGAGCAAAGACCCAGGATCAGCGACCTGCTTGCAAGAGAAAATGTCCAGTTGCCGCGGGCGGAAGTTAAAGTTTATGTCAACGGGAAGCCAGTTACCTTAACAGGGAAAGGGTATCGTGTTTTCAAAAACGAGAAAGAGGCGACTTTAGAGGAGGAACTTGATGATGGAGATGTCGTCGAGGTTCGCTCCGACAGCGACTTCAAGCCGATTTTCGCAGATATCTTCAATCACATTTCTTTCGACCGTGATCCACCTAACCCAGCGGCTCGCCTGGTAACTCTTCTCAACGGGCAGGAGGCCAAGTTCACCACACCACTGCGCGACGGAGATAAGATACGGATTTTTTGGAAACACGAAAACCTTTTGCAGAACATTACCCCGGATGAGCGTCATCATCGGTAACCTCAACGGCTTGAAGCTGGTGAATGATGCCTTTGGCCATCAAGTGGCAGACGAATTGCTCAGGAAAGCGGCTGAGCTCATTCAGATAGCTGAGGCGATTCTTCATCATCACGAGCGCTGAGATGGGGAGGGGTATCCGCAAGGGCTTAAGGGTGAGGAGATACCTCTGCTTTCCTGCATCTTAGCCATTGCTGATGCTTATGAGGTGATGACTACTGGGAGGCCTTACAGGAGGGCTGTTTCTCGGGAAGAGGCGGTGGAAGAGATCAGGAG
>LGFL01000072.1 GCA_001508855.1 Thermoanaerobacterales bacterium 50_218 | reverse complement strand
TAAAATAACTTAAGGGGAAGGAGGAACTTATGGAATTTTTGGAATTAGAAATGGAAGGTAATGCTAAAATTAAAGTAATAGGCGTTGGTGGTGGAGGTGGTAATGCCGTAAACAACATGATTTGTTCGGCCATGAAAGGTGTTACCTTTATTGCTGCCAATACTGACTTGCAGGACCTCAAGAAATCCAAGGCTGAATTTAAAATTCAGTTGGGCGAGAAACTTACTAAGGGGTTAGGAGCTGGAGCTAATCCTGAAGTAGGTCGAGAGGCTGCCCTGGAGAGCGCAGATAAGATAAAAGAGATATTAGAAGGCAGTGATATGGTTTTTGTTACTGCTGGTATGGGCGGTGGTACAGGAACTGGGGCAGCGCCAGTGATTGCAGAAATAGCTAAGGAAATGGGAGCCTTGACTGTAGCTGTAGTCACTAAGCCCTTTTATTTTGAAGGAAAGAGACGCATTAAACAGGCTGAAGCAGGAGTAAATAATTTAAAAAAGGTCGTAGATAGCTTGATTGTTATTCCTAACGACCGTTTACTTACTTTAGCCTCTAAAAAAGCTTCTTTTATTGAAATGCTTAAAAAAGCAGATGAAGTATTATATTATGCAGTTAAGGGTATATCTGACTTGATTATGGTCCCAGGCCTTATTAACCTGGATTTCGCCGACGTCAAGACGGTTATGAAAGATACCGGATCGGCGCTAATGGGCATAGGCACGGCAAGCGGAGAGAACCGGGCCACGGAGGCGGCCCGGATGGCCATTTCAAGTCCCTTGCTGGAGACCTCGATCGAAGGTGCCCGGGGGGTGCTTCTTAATATTACGGGCGGCACGACACTTGGCCTGTTTGAGATAAACGAGGCGGCAGAAATCATCGCCCAGGCCGTCGACCCGGAAGCGAATATCATTTTTGGTGCCGTTATCGACGAAACCCTCAACGACGAGGTTCGCATAACCGTAATTGCCACCGGTTTCAACCAGCAGCCGGTGCGTGTGCGAAACGAGCTGGAGATAAGACCCTTCACCAATCACGAGGATCTCGACGTCCCGGCGTTTTTGCGCAGGCGATAACAGGAAGTTTTGGAAGCCAAAAATTTACACGTTTTGCTAACCCTGGCCGGTATAATGGAAGCGGCCAGGGTTTTTCGTTTCGTCATAGAGGTCCCAGCAAGGCCATATATTGGATGTGAAGACTGGATTTTGAGTCGCCGGGTGAATAAACCGTGGAGTATGTGGTTTACGTTGATGAAATGTTCCTCGGTAACCTGATTATGAATTATGCCATCTTGTGGCTCACCGGGTGCATCGGTCAACGCCGCCGTTGCTGGTGGCGGATGACAATAGCCGCTGCTTTGGGAGCGTTTTACGCCTTCAGTATTGTTTTTCCCGTACCCCAGTTCTTGCAGGGTCTTGGGGCTAAGGTGGCCATGTCTATCTTAATGCTTTGGGTGGCGTTTGGGCCGCTTCCGCCTGGACAGCTGGCTTTGCTGGCAGGGGTGTTTTACCTGAGTTCCTTTGGCCTGGGCGGCCTCGTCCTGGGATTCAGCTTCCTGCTGGGAGGCAGGGCGGAACAGGGGCTTGCCGGGTTGCTCCAGATGCCCCGAACTTCTTTTTGGCCGGCAGTCGCCTTGTCATTGGGCGTAGTCTGGTTGGTCGGCAAGAAGGCGACACCGCGGCTCCGCCAACGGTTCTTAAAAGGGTTATTTCACGTGCCGCTAACCATCACCCTTTACGGGAGGCAGAAATCGGTAAACGCCTTGCTTGATACAGGTAACGAGTTGATCGATCCCCTGACCAAACACCCCGTTATTGTCGTGGAGTATGAAGCCATTAACGATCTTCTACCACGGTTGCTGAGGGAATTGTTCGAGAAGGAGACGGAAACCGATTTCCCCGCCCTGCTGACCGCCCTGAAGGAGAACCGTTGGGCCACGCGTTTTCGCCTGGTACCCTATCGTTCCCTGGGGCAGGCTGCGGGCCTTTTGCTTGGGTTTCGGCCCGACCTGGTTGAGATTGTGTACGGTACCCGGTCGGTGGAGGTACGTGACGTGGTTATTGCCATTTACCGGCGCAAGTTGAGCCCGGAGGCGGCCTACAAAGCCCTGGTTAACCCGCGCCTGCTGGCGTCGGTAGCCGGTGCGTAGCCGGAAGGAGGGACGGTATGTTGGCCGGCTTTCCCTGGCGGTATAAGCTTTGGGTGCGTTTGCTCATTGTGCGCTACCTGCAATATCTTGGATGGCAACCGGAAGTATATTATATTGGGTCGAGCGAGGCTCTGCCGCCGCCTCTCACCGCGGATGAAGAAATGGGGCTTATCGGCCGGCTGGAAGCAGGTGACAATGCGGTGCGCTCCATCCTTGTGGAGCGCAACCTGAGGCTCGTGGTCTATATTGCCCGTAAGTTCGAACATAGCGGTGTAGGGGTGGAAGACCTGGTATCGATAGGTACGATTGGCCTCATCAAGGCGGTCAACACCTTCGATCCGGGCAAGCGCATAAAACTGGCCACTTACGCGTCGCGCTGCATTGAAAACGAGATTCTTATGTACCTCCGGCGGAATCAGAAGACCAGAAGCGAGGTATCTTTTGAGGAGCCGTTGAACGTGGACTGGGACGGAAACGAGTTGTTGCTGTCTGATGTGCTGGGAACGGAGAACGATGTTATATGCAAAAATCTTGAAGAAGAAGTTGATAAAAAACTCCTGTACCTCGCCATGCAAAAGCTCTCGGGGCGTGAGCGGAAGATTGTGGAATTGAGATTCGGATTGAACAATGGCGCGGAGAAAACGCAAAAAGAGGTTGCCGATCTGCTTGGCATCTCTCAGTCATATATTTCCAGACTCGAAAAAAGGATTATAAAGCGATTGAAAAAGGAAATGTGCCGCCTGGGATGATAAAGGCTTAAAGCCGCCGCGTCTATTAAAAAGCACTCTGACACGGAGTGCTTTTTGTTTTTCCGCCTGCGCATAAAGCAGGCGGCGCGTGGCAATAATGACAAAAAAGAAAGAAACCGTCGGGGAGGCCGCGCGTCAGTGGTGAACAAAGTAGAAATCTGCGGCGTGAATACGTCCAGGTTACCGGTATTATCCGCCAGTGAAATGCGCGAACTCTTCGAGGCGATGCGCCGGGGCGACAATTCGGCCCGGACCAAACTGGTCAACGGCAACCTGCGTTTGGTACTAAGCGTTATTCAAAGATTTACTAACAGAGGGGAGTACGTAGACGACCTGTTTCAGGTGGGTTGCATCGGTTTAATGAAGGCCATTGATAATTTTGATCTGAACCAGAATGTCAAGTTTTCAACCTATGCGGTGCCTATGATCATAGGCGAAATAAGGAGGTATCTGCGGGACAATAACCCGATTCGCGTTTCGCGCTCGTTGCGGGATGTGGCCTACAAGGCCTTACAGGCGCGGGACACGTTGGCCAACAAATATGCGCGTGAGCCTTCGGTTAACGAAATAGCCGAAGAATTAAACGTACCGCGGGAGGAAATCGTGTTCGCCCTCGATGCCATCCAGGAACCGGTTTCTCTCTTCGAGCCCATTTATCACGAGGGCGGCGATCCCATTTACGTGATGGATCAGATCGCAGACGAAAAGAACCAGGATACCGACTGGCTGGAGGGCATCGCGATTAGGGATGCACTACAAAAATTGAACGACCGGGAGAGATTAATCCTTAAACTGAGGTTTTTTGAAGGCAAGACGCAAATGGAAGTGGCCGAGGAGATAGGTATCTCCCAGGCGCAGGTTTCGAGGTTGGAAAAAGCGGCATTGCATCATATGCGCAAGTATATGTGAGAGAAGGGATGGTTATGAAAAAGCGATGGGCGTTTACCGTCCTGGGGATTTTAATAATCGTCTTCCTGGGGATGATCGGACTGGCCGGTGCCGGGCAATCGGTCGAGGCGTACAACCCGCACAACCTGATAAGGTTTCACATTATCCCGAACAGTAACACAGAAGCCGACCAGGTTCTGAAGTTGCGTGTACGCGATGCGGTCGTGCGGTACCTAACGCCGGAAGTTCAGGATGTTCAGGACGTACGCGAGGCGCGGCGCATAGTCCTGAACGACCTTGATCGTATCCGTGCCATTGCCCGGCGCGAGGTTCAAACTGCCGGAAAGGACTACCCGGTCCAGGTCACCTTTGGCCGTTACTATTTCCCCGTCCGCACTTACGGTTCGCTTAAAGTGCCGGAAGGTGACTATCAGGCCGTGAGAATCGTTATCGGGGAAGGAAAAGGACAAAACTGGTGGTGCGTGCTGTTCCCGCCTCTTTGCTTCGTATCGGCGGAAGCTGCAGCCGAAACCCCTGCCCTCGCATCCGGCAACAAAGAGATGTTAGGACAAGGTGCGGGACAGGAAGTACAGTTGCAGTGGCGCATACGGGAGTGGTGGGAAAAATCTAACCATCTGGTCGACGTCATCGCCGAGCGGTTGAACGGCAAAGAAAAGCGGTCTTAAAGGCCGCTTACCTATGTTTTAAGGGCGCCTCACCGCATATACATATGGTGGGGTGGTCTTTATGCTCAAAATCTCGGATCTCCGCATGCGCGAAATAGTAAACATTGTCGATGGACGCCGCATGGGGCTTATCAAGGACATCGATATTGATCTTGAAAATGGCCGCATTGCGGCGCTTATTCTTCCCGGGCCTTCCCGATTGCTCGGTCTTTTGGGTAGGGATGAAGAGGTAGTTATTCCGTGGGACAAGATCGTCAAGATCGGCATAGACGTCATTCTGGTGGAAGTGCCCGGCTACGGGGACGCCCGCTACCTGTCCCGGCGCTAAGGTGCTCTCATTCTGCTCGCTCTCTGCCTCACGCCTTGCCTTCTTTGAAACCTAAATCCGAGTTCCACGACCAACCTCGATTCCATATACTTGACAGCTTCAGCCAAAGCGTCTTATAATTAACAAATAAATTTTGGTTTTTTGGGTTGTGAGGTGGAAGATCCGCGTGTTAACCAGGCGACGGCGCGAGTTCCTGCTGGCGGTGATGCGTATTTACCAGGAAACGGGATTGCCTGTTCACTATGTTGCTGTGGCGGAAAGGCTTGAGGTTAGTAAATGGACGGCGTATGACATGCTGCGCCAGTTGGAGAAAAGCGGGTATTTAGAGGTGGAGTATGCCGTAGCCCGGGATCGTACGCCGGGTCGTGCCCTGGTGCTCTTCAAGCCTGCGGCCAGGGCCTATCAATTGCTCGGCGAGGGGCAGGCGGCAAAGAACGAAACCTGGGTCAACATCAGAAACAGGTTTCTGGAAATCTTTGAGCGCATAAAATACCATAACCGGGATCAGGCTATCCAACAGTTGCTAGGAGAATTGCCATCTGTTAACACTCCTATTCTATCGGGGGCCTATACCATAGCGATTCTGGTGGCGCACGCCAACCAGCCCGGCGGGCCCGGACAGAAGGTTGTAAGCGATTGTATTGAACTGGCGGCACGCCCGGAGCAGGCTTTATCGTTATTTGCGGGGGCGGTACTGAGCAGTATGGCCAGAGTTGGGGGTACTATTTAC
>LGFL01000015.1 GCA_001508855.1 Thermoanaerobacterales bacterium 50_218 | reverse complement strand
TTACTGCTGTTATTTTTGAGTTCTTACCGGGGTTGACCATGAAAGCAGTCACCTCGCTTTGTATTGTGGTATTACACTAAGTATAACACATGCTGAGAAGTATGCGATAGGCCAACCTCTGCTCGGAAAAGGAGTTCCAACTGCCGCACAGGACAAGCAGTGCCTGCGAACTGGGTGTGTGCTATATGTGTGCTATAATAGGAGTCAAAAGGAGAACCTCTGGAAGGAGCGGAAAAGGTGAGGAGAGGGAAGCGGGGTCACCGGGCAGGCCCCAGGTTTCTGGAGATCGCCATTCTAATTGGGTTGCCAATCCTGTTGCACTACCTGATCCCGGTGACGATTGTAGTTCCTAGACCCTATTCCTACCTGGGAGCAGTGCTGATGCTCCTTGGGTTCGCTTTAATGACCTGGGCTGCTGATCTGTTTCACAGAGCAGGAGCTGGTTTCCAGTTAAATCGAGAGTCTTCAGTTTTGGTGACCTCGGGGCCGTTTCGGTTCAGCCGTAATCCGATGTATCTCGGGATGTTGATCTGGCTCATCGGCATGGCTGTCTTGCTGGGAACACTGATCACGTTCCTTTTTCCCGTCCTCTTCTTCCTGGTGGCCAATTTCTTTATTATTCCGCTCGAGGAGAGGAGCATGGAACAGCAGTTCGGAGATCGTTATCTCGATTATAAGCAGCGTGTTCGGCGGTGGCTCTGAAATCGAGAAAAAGGAGACATCGGGCGGCTGCTCGTGATGGAGGCAGCCGCCTTTAATTATTTTGTTGCTCGACTCTTCAACAATCAAGTTCATGCTGTTGTCGTTGTAAGTAGCCGCTTTTTAAGTTATCACCGCGTAACTACTGGTGGTTTTCGGAAAATTGCTGCCGGGAACAGTGCTGCCGACCGAGAGCCTAGTGCGATGACTATTGGTGGTGCAATTTACCACAAGGGTATTGGCGACCCGCTCGCCGAGGCGCTGCTTGGTAGGTGACTTCCAGATCAGGATCGCTCCCAAAAGGTAAGGGATGAAGTAGGGGATGCCGTCGATGGCCCGCATAATATTGCGAATCAGTGCAGCTCCGATCCTGCACTTGGAACCGTCTTTCATGACCACCCGCATCCCCAGGATCAGCTTGCCCAAGGTGGCTCCCACAGTACCCTCTAGCAGCACGAAGTAGGCGAAATCGAGAAGGATCACTGCGAGCGCTGCTCCGCCTACCAGGGAAAATCCTGTTTCGACTCCACCGCTGAAACTGGTTGTGGCTGAGCCGAACGGTTTGGCGATAAAGTAGTTAGCGATGTATAGAATTATGCCGTCGATGAAAAGAGCTACGAAGCGCCTCCAGACCCCGACAGTTGCCTTCGTCAATTCTTCCCCACCTGCAGTTGCCTTCGACGCTTCAACCTGCGGTGCTGTGCTTTGTGGCGACTTTTCTGGGGGCACAGGAGGGGAATCCGTTGCTGCTGGTTCAGTTCCCAGTTTAGCACCGCAGTTGGAGCAGAAAGCCTGACCGGACAGGAGCAGTTGCAGGCCATCATGGCCTGATTGCCGCACATATGCAGACATCTGAGCGGGAATGTGGGAAATGTCTTTGAAAAAGCCGCGCCATCCTTTGGCCCTGATCCCGGGAATCGCTGTAAAGATGAATCCGGAGAGGAGCATCCACAGGAGGGTGGCGGAGACTATGTGTTTGCTTTTTGGTCACAGCTGCTGAGAAGAACGACCAGACAGATTGCCAGCAAAAGACTGGTGAGCAAAGCGACTGATTTCTGACTGCGGTTCATGACCTTCTCTCCTTAATAAGGCAGGTGCTCTTGATGCCGGATGGAGGCAGTGATTACTGTTGTTCTCCTCCTTCTGAGGGGACGACCTTGAAGGAGGCGTTACCTGCTTCTTTGCTGTCAAGGTATACCTTGACCATGTACTGACCCAATGGCCATCCCTGGTCGGGCCTGGTGAGGTAGCCGTAAATTCTCCTGCTTCCGCCTTCGGCTACTTCGCTTTCGTTGAATCTAAGATTCTCTACAGAAGGAAATAATTCCTTTAAATTGCCAAAAAATTTTTAAAAAATTTTATGCAACGAAGGTGCGGCCTTTGACATTGACGTGTAGGATACAAAAAAGTATGATGGAGGCAAAGATAAGAGAGAAAGGATGGTTTTGATGGCTGATGTGATTGATTACCGGATTATTGGTGACGACCTGCAGATGGTGGAGATTGGACTCGATTTTGAGGAGGGAGTCCGCGCCGAAGCAGGTGCGATGCTTTATATGGAAGACGGAATTGAAATGCAGACGGCAAGCGGAGGGCTTTTCAAAGGGTTTAAGAGGATGCTCACTGGGGAAAGCTTTTTCATCACCACGTTTATTAATAGGGTCAAGGGTAAGCGGTATGTGGGTTTTGCCGCTCCTTATCCTGGGAAGGTGATCCCCTTGGATCTCGGAGAATCCGGAGGAAGTTACCTCTGCCAGAAAGATGCTTTCCTCTGCGCCGCTCAAGGCATCGAGATCAGTGTGGCTTTCAGTAGAAGGTTGGGGGCAGGCCTTTTCGGGGGAGAGGGGTTTATCCTCCAGCGCTTAGAGGGGGACGGTCTTGCCTTCGTCCACGCCGGAGGCACTGTTGTCAGGAAACAGCTCCAGGCAGGGGAGTCTCTCCGGGTGGATACTGGGTGCCTGGTTGCTTTTGCGCCTACAGTAGACTATGACATCCAGTTCGTCGGGGGCTTCAAAAACGCCCTCTTTGGAGGAGAAGGTGTTTTCCTTGCCAGGTTGACAGGTCCTGGGACCGTCTATTTGCAGACTCTGCCTTTCGCCAGGCTGGCTGACAGGATCATAGCTGCTTCCCGCCTCCTCAAGAAAAACGACTAACTTCAACTTCTCTTGACACTTATCAGGTAGGAGTTTCCTGGCCACGTGTCTCACCATCACTACTCCACCCCTGTATGGGTTAGTATCTGGTTGGAAATGGCTGTTGAGGTAATGAAAAAATACTATTGAGCGAAAATTTGGTATAATTGGGGAAGGTAAGTTCGAAAATATGGATTTCCTCGAGACGGTTGCGCCGATTTATAAAATTGCCGCGAAGGGGGACTTCAGTTTGCGAATTCTGGTCACTGGAGGGGCAGGGTTCATTGGTTCACACGTTGTTGACGCTTTGCTTGCTGAAGGACACGAGGTCGTCGTCGTCGATGACCTGAGCACTGGAAAGAGAGAGAACTTGGCGGCAGCTTTGGAGCAGGGGGCGGAGTTGTGCGAAATCGATGTCTGCGACCCCAGGCTGGAGGAGGTTTTCCGGGAAGGTGAATTCGATTTCGTGAATCACCACGCCGCCCAGATCGATGTCCGTCACTCTGTTGCCGATCCTGCTCATGATGCCAGGGTCAACATCATCGGCCTCCTTAACGTTATGGAGAACTGCCGCAAGTATGGGGTGAAGGGGGTCGTCTTTGCTTCATCAGGAGGGGTCGTCTACGGAGAGCCTGCTGAACTCCCTGTTGGAGAAACTGCTCCCAAGCGGCCGTTTTCTCCCTACGGGGTGAGCAAGCTGAGCTCGGAGTTTTATCTCTCTTACTACACCGCTGTTTTTGGGATTCCCTACATCGCCCTGCGCTATGGGAATGTCTACGGCCCCCGGCAGGATCCGTTTGGCGAGGCCGGGGTTGTGGCGATTTTCGGTCAGAGGATGCTGCGTGGGGAAACACCGGTGATCTACGGTGATGGGGAGCAACTCCGGGACTACGTCTATGTTGGGGATGTCGTCCAGGCGAACCTCCTTGCCTTGAAAAAGCTCCAGGAGGTGGCCTCTAGGGCTGACGGAAGTACCGCCGGAAACTCGGTGCCGGGGTGCGCCATCAATGACTTTGCCTACAACATCGGAACCGGAAAGGGGACATCGGTCAACCAGCTTTTTGCCATGCTGAAGCAGATCACTGGTTTTGCTGGTAATCCGGATTACGGTCCTGAGCGTGCCGGGGAGTTGAAGAGGATTTACCTCGATGTCCACAAGGCGCAGCAGGAACTCGGCTGGGAGCCGCGGGTGAGCCTCGAAGAAGGCTTGCGCCTCACCGTCGACTACCTTGACAGGGCATCTGGAGGCCGCGGATGAGCACGGGAAAAACGGTTGCTAGAGCGACGGTGCTGATCCTTGCGCTGTCGCTGCTTTCGCGTTTTCTGGGGTTGGCGAGGGAGACGGCGATAGCCTACCGGTTTGGAGCAACTGCGGCGACTGACGCTTTTCTGGTGGCCTACGTCATCCCTTACATGTTCTACGGGGTAGTGGGGAATGCCCTGGCGACGGTCATCGTTCCCGTGTTTGCGGAGTACGTAGCCCAGGGTCGCCGCCATTACGCTTGGGAAATCATGAGCCTGGTGACCAGTGCCGTCCTGGCCATCGTTTTGCTCGTGGCCCTGGCAGGTGTCCTTTTGGCGCCACAGATCGCTTGCCTCCTCGGAGCGGGATTTCCGCCTGAAACGCTGAAGCTTGCGGGCCGGCTGACTGCAGTGGTGATGCCGGCGATCGTGTTCATGGGTCTGGCGGGGGTTTTCGCCGGGATCCTCAACGCCAACAACATCTTCGGTCCACCGGCTTTCGGACCTGCGGCGATGAACATTGTGGTTATTTTTTTCGCTCTTATCGCCGGTAGTTACTTCGGGATTTACGGCTTGGCTGCCGGGGTGGTTGCCGGTGCCTTCGCTTTTGCCCTTGTTCAGGTGCCTGCCCTGAGAAGGGTTGGGTTTAAGTATGTGCCTGCCTTGAGCTTCCGCCATCCCGAGGTGCGCCGCATCGTTGGGATGATGCTCCCGGTGATCTTATCGTCGAGCGTCGGTTCGCTCTACACGATGATCGACTGGAGGATCGCCTCAGGGCTCGCCGAGGGGAGCATCGCCGCCCTCAACTACGCCAACAAGCTGATGAACCTGCCGCAGGGGCTGTTCGTTTTAGCGGTGACAACGGCGATTTTCCCAACTTTGAGCAGGCTGGTGGCCGAGGGGAAGCCCGCGGAGATGGCTGCTGCCCTGCAGCGGGGGATCAAGGTTGTGCTCCTGCTTGCTATTCCTGGTGCCGTCGGGTTAGCAGTCCTCAGGGTGCCGGTGGTGACCCTGCTCTTCGAGCGGGGGGCGTTCGACGTCAGGGCCACAGAGATGACCGCGGACGCCCTCTTGTTCTTCTCCCTCGGGATGGCGGCATTCTGCCTGAACCTGCCGCTGACCCGTGGCTTCTTCGCCATGCAGGATACCCGCACACCGCTCTTCGTCAGCCTGGCGACTGTGTTGGCCAAGCTCTGCTTGAGCCTTGCCTTTGTCCGATTCCTCCAGCACGGCGGGCTCGCCCTGGCAACGTCCTTGACTGCGGTCCTGAACATGGCCCTCCTTTCCTGGCTCCTCCAGCGGCGTCTTCCAGGGCTTTTCGGCATTCCTTTCTTCCGTTTTCTCGGGGGGACACTGGCCGCCTCTGGTGTGATGGGGCTGGCAGTTTCGGGTCTCGACAGGCTGCTGGCGACTCACTTTCCTGGAGGGTTCCTGCTGCTGGCTGCGAGGGTCGGGCTCGACATCACTGCCGGTGTCCTCGTCTTTGCTGTTCTGGGCTTTTTGTTGCGGCTTGATGAACTACTCTACCTGATCGAGCTGGGCCGGGCCCTGCTGCACCGCTTCTCTCCTGGTAAGGCTGGTGAACCTTACGCCTGACTTTCAGGTGGTTGGGTGTCAGGAGCATCATGTTGTGGTAGAATTGTGGTAACAGCAGTCGACGCGGACGGCGGTTTTGGGCATTAGGAGAAAGGTGGTGTGCTCAAGTGGAGGCTTTCCAGTTCCAGGGCGCAGGAGGCAAAGACGCTGCCAGAAAGAAAGTCTTTACTTACGAAGATTATCGTCAGCTCCCCGAAGGTGCGCCCTACCAACTGATCGGGGGTGAGCTTGTGATGACACCTGCGCCCGGGACCTACCACCAGATCGTTTCAATGAAGCTTGAACTCCAACTTGCCGGGTTTGTTCTTGAGCGGGGACTGGGGATTGTCCTGGACGCCCCTGTTGATGTTTATTTGGGAGAGACGGAGACCTACCAGCCTGATCTGCTCTTTATCTCTCAGGAACGAATGGAGATTATTGAACCGGAAAGGGTCAATGGGGCACCGGACTTGGTTGTCGAGATCCTCTCACCGAGCACGGCGTATTACGATCTCCGCAAAAAGTTCAAGGTCTACGAGAGGAGCGGGGTTCGGGAGTATTGGATCGTTGATCCCGAGGAAAAGTCGGTGCAGGTGTTTGTTCTGCAGGATCGCAAGTTTGTTCTTGACCAGGAGGTTGAAGGAAAGGGCACGGTTTACTCCCGCGTCATCGAAGGGTTTGCGGTTTCGATAGAATCCATTTTTTAGCTTTGCACATTTTCGAAGTTAAAAAGGGCGCCCTATCGATGATGCCAAGCGATAGGGCGCTTAAGGTTTACACGGGGCGGTTGTCGAAGATCCGCCTCGTTTTCTTTTCACTCCGGGGGAGGTTCCCGTAGGGAACCACCTCGACCTCAGCCTGGATCCCGATGATCCGCTTGATGTTCTGCTTGCACTTCGCGGCCACTGCTTCTGGGTCTGCTCCAGGCTCTCCTTCGACCCTGACGAGGATGTGGTCCTTGGCGTTCTGCTTCGTGAGGATCACCTGGTATTCGCTCCCTGCACCTGGCGTTTCCTTGATGGCTGCATCGATCTGTCCCGGATAGACCATCACTCCCTTGATCTTGAAGGCTTCGTCGCTTCTTCCCAGGATCCTATCGATCATCGGGTGGCTGCTGCCGCACGGGCAGGCCTCCGGGAGAAGCCGGGTGATGTCGTGGGTACGGTAGCGCAACAGTGGCAGGCCTTCTTTGCTCAAGGTGGTGATCACCAGTTCTCCCTCTTCCCCGGGTGGCAGGACTTTCCCGGTCACCGGGTCAATGATTTCGAAGATCAGGTGGTCGTCCCAGTAGTGGAGCCCGGTGTGCAGCGGGCAGTCGAGGGCAATGCCCGGGCCGTAGACCTCGGTGAGGCCGTAGATGTCGAAGGTGTCGATCCCCAGGTTTTCCGAGATCTGCTGGCGCATCTTTTCTCCCCAGCGCTCGGATCCGATAATCCCGATGCGCAGCCTGATCTTGTCCCTGAGGCCGCGCCTGCGCACCTCTTCAGAGAGTAACAGGGCGTAGGAAGCAGTTGCCGTGAGGACGGTTGTCTGCATGTCGACCATCATTTCCAACTGCTTCTCGGTGTTGCCAGGTCCCATCGGGACCGCCATTGCCCCCACCTTTTCCACACCTGATTGAAAGGCGAGCCCTGCAGTCCAGAGACCGAAACCGGGCGTGATCTGGACGCGGTCGGTGCGGGTGACCCCGGCCATCCTCATGCAGCGGGCCATGAACTCGGCGGTGTCGAGGACATCCTTCATCGTGTAGGGGATGATCACCGGTTTTCCCGTGGTTCCCGAGGAGGAGTGAATCCGCACGATCTCCTCCTCACTGGCAGCCCGCAGGTATTCCAGAGGATAGTTACGGAGTTCCTCTTTCGTGGTGAAGGGGAGATAAACGAGGTCATCGACGCTCCTGATGTCCTCGGGCTTGATCCCTGCTTTATTGAGCTTGTCGCGGTAGAACTCGCTCCTGTCGTAGACCCTTTTGACCAGCTTCCTCAGGAGAGGTGTCTGCCTCTCCTTGACTTTTTCCCAATCAACTAGGCGGTATGTTTGAGCTAACTCGGCCTTTTGCAGCAAGAGAAAACACCTCCACTTTTCTCCTCTCTTCTCGAACTCAACTCCTCACTGAGTCTCGTCTTTCGGCCCTAGCTGGAAGCACTAAGGCCGTGTTGCTTTTTCGGTGATCGCTTCAGCAGGGCAGATCTGGGCACAGACCCCGCACCCGCTGCAGGTGCCGGTGATCTCCACTGTTTCTCCGTTCTTGACGATCGCTGGACACCCTAGTTCCAGGCAGGTCTCACATCTGACACAGAGGTCGTGGTCCACCTGGAACTGCCTCATTTTTTTCTGGAGTTGGACACACTCCCTCTTCATGATCAGCACCGCCGGCTCATTGAGGCTGACGGCTTCCTTAACCGCTGCCATCGCTGCTTTCAGGTCGTAGGGGTCGACTTCTTTCACCCACTTGACCCCACAGCCCCGGCAGACGGTGGCCAGGTCGATCTTCTGTGTTTCTTCTCCTGTTGCCGTTTCTCCAGTTCCCGGGTGGGGCTGGAAGCCCGTCATCGCTGTTGTGGAATTGTCGAGGATCACCAAGAGAAACCGCGCCCTGTTGTAAACTGCATTGATTAGTGCTGGGACTCCAGTATGGAAGAAGGTGGAATCTCCGAGAAATGCGATGTGCAGGTGGTCTTGCTCGGCCCTGCAGAGGCCACTGGCGATCCCAATGCTTGCTCCCATGCAGAGGCAGGTGTCGACCATCTTCAGAGGTGGCATCACCCCGAGGGTGTAGCAGCCAATGTCACCTGTGTAGACAGCGTCCATGCCCTTCGTGGCCTCCTTGACTGCGTAGAAGGAGGCCCTGTGCGGGCAGCCGGCGCAGAGCACTGGGCTCCGCTGCGGGAGCTTCAGGGTCGGAGCCTGCCGTAGCGGTTGCTCTACTTCTTCTGCTCTGGTTTCTGATGCTTCTTGAGTTTTTAAGGACAGTGCCTTCAAAAGCACTTTCTTCACCAGGTCGACGTTCAGCTCCCCGGCCCGCGGCACGGTACCATCGTGTTTGCCCCGGATCGCTGTGGGAAGTCCTTCTTTCCAGGCCACCTGGATCACCTGCTCTTCGACGACAGGGTCGAGCTCTTCGATGACTACTACTACTTTCTTGTCCTTCAGGAATTCGGCTACCAATTGATCCGGCAGTGGCTGGGGAGTGCCGATCTTGAGCACTTCCAGGTCGAGTCCGAGCAGGGAAATCGCCTCCTGGACGTAGCTAAAGGAGACCCCAGAGCAGATCACCCCACATCCGGTGCTCCCCGAACCGCTTCTCCAGACCTTGTTGAAGGGGAGACTGGCGAAGGCCTGGCGCATTTCTTCCTGGAGTCTTTCCAGGTGCTGGTGCTTCCTGTAGGCGAGGCTGGGGAAGATCACCCAATCCGGGCTCTTCTCGAACCTGCCGTTCCGCTCTACAGTCCTGATCTCTCCGACTTCCACGTCCTGGCTTACGTGGGAGACGCGTGTGGTTGGTCTGAGGATCACCGGGACGCCCAGCTGTTCGGAGAGGCTGAAGGCCTCGATCGCCATTTCTCTTGCTTCTGCAGGTGTTGCCGGGTCGAGAACCGGGAGTTTGGCGAATTTGGCGAAGAGCCTGGTGTCCTGCTCAGTCTGGGAACTGTGGGGACCTGGGTCGTCGGCGACAACCACTACCATCCCTCCCTTAACTCCGATGTAGGAGAGGGACATCAGGGGATCGGCGGCTACGTTCAGGCCGACCTGCTTCATTGCCACCAGGCTGCGCAGGCCGGCGTAGGCGGCACCGGCGGCGACCTCGAGGGCGACCTTTTCGTTCACCGACCACTCGATGTAGGCACCTGTTTCCCCAGCATGCTTCGCCAGGGTCATCAAGACTTCCGAGGAAGGAGTGCCTGGATAGGCAGTTGCCACCTCGACCCCAGCTTCCATCGCACCGTATGCGATTGCTTCATTCCCCATGAGCAGCAAGCGTTTCTTCATCTGGCAGTTTCCACCTTTCTCCCAAAAATAAAACCAGGCCTGCAAAGCCTGGTTAGCTTTCCCTTTTTGGAACCCTCGGAGGCTCTGCTCGGCTCATCTCAGCTCTTCTCAGCTATTCTCTTCTTCCTCTTTGCCCTCACCGAAAAGCTCACCAAAAATATATCACATTATCTCATATTTGCCAACAGTTTTTTTGTCATTGCTGGTCTGGCTGCGGCTGGAGGTTCTGAAACTTGCTGAAGATTTTTCGGAAGTGGAACCCGTAGATGGCGAAAGTGATCGCTTCTGGCAGGAACCGCGGGTATCTGGTGAGGGTCTTCAGGAGCAGCTTCCAGTAGTGGCGTCTGCCTTTTTCGAGAACTCCCAGGTAAAACATCGCCTTGAAGAGGGCGGTCAAGTAGCAGAAGCGGAACATTTTCAGCCTGTTCCTCTTCACAGGTTTGAATTCCTTGAAGAATTCCAGGATCCTTTCATAGTAGCGGGAGGGTTCGTAGATTGTGGTGACGATCTTTTTGTAGCCTTCGATCAACACCTGCGGGTTCATCTTGGGAATGAAGTTGATCGAGAAATCGGTGTTGTTCCCGGTGAAGTGCCGCGGCAGAAGGCGGTTTTCCCTCTTCAGGCGCTCGTAGAGCTTGGTTCCCTTTGGGGCGTTGAGAAGCCCGACCATCGCCGTGACGATCCCACTCTGCTGGATGAACTTGATCTGCCTTTCGAAGATCGAGGGGGTGTCGCTGTCGAAGCCGACGATAAAGCCTCCGCTCACCTGCATCCCGTAGTTCTGGATCTTCTTCACCGAGGAGATCAGGTTCCTGTTGAGGTTGGCGAACTTGTTGCACTCTTTCAGGCTCTCTTCGTCAGGTGTTTCGATTCCCACAAAGACGTGGACGAAGCCCGCTCTGCGCATCAGGTCCATCAGTTCTTCGTCATCTGCCAGGTTGATCGAGGCCTCGGTGATGAACCAGAAGGGGTGCTCGTGGGCTTCCATCCACCCGATGATCGCCGGCAGGACCTCGTTTTTTAATCGAACCTTGTTGCCGATGAAGTTGTCGTCCACAATGAAGACACTGCCCCTCCAGCCGCGCTCATAGAGGGCGTCGAGTTCAGCCAGCATCTGCTCTACGGTTTTCAACCTCTGCTTATGGCCGTAGAGGGTTGTGATGTCGCAGAACTCGCAGTCGTAAGGGCAACCCCGGGAGTACTGGATGCTCATTGAGGCATAGTCGTCAAGGTTGATCAGGTCCCAGAGGGGAATCGGGGTCTGTCTCAGGTCTGGTTTCAGGTTTGTGGTGTAGATGTGTTTGGGTGTCCCTTTTTCTAGATCTTCCAAGAACTCAGGAAGGGTGATCTCCGCTTCGTTAAGGACGAGGTGATCGACATCATCGAATTCTTCCGGCTCCATCGTGAAGAGAGGGCCTCCGGCGACTGTTTTCACTCCGAACTGGTGACAGCGGTTGATCACTTCTCTTGCCGAGTCCCGCTGGATGGCCATCGCGCTGATGAAGACGTAATCGGCCCACTTGATGTCGTTGTCACTGAGCTTTCTTACGTTCATGTCGACCAGCCGTTTCTCCCATTCTCTGGGGAGCATCGCGGCCACGGTGAGCAGACCCAGAGGGGGATGGGCGGACTTTTTCCCAATGAACCTCAAAGCGTACTTGAAACTCCAGAAACTCTCCGGGTATTTGGGATAAACTAGCAAGGCCTTCATTTTACTGCCCCCTGCTTTTTTCTGTATTTTACCACATATTGTGTCTAATGTCATTGAGTCTTATGTAATGGCGAAATTTGAAAAACATTTTGACAAATCCGGGATTGTGCTTTATACTTATTTAAAACGAACTATTATGACCAGGTATTAATATGTGTTAATAATTCAAAAAGGTAAATGCGAATCAGAAAGGAGGCGGAGGCCTGGCCAACAGTTCGGCCAGGATGAGTTATGAATTTAGTGGGTTTTGTCGATTACTGGGCACGGGAGGCCCCGAGTAAGCCTGCCCTCGTTTCTCCGGAGAGGTCGCTGAGCTATGCCGAGTTCAAGAGGGAGACCGAGCGCTTCGCCTCGGCCCTCCGGGAACTGGGTGTCAATCCCGGTGACCGCGTTTTTTCTCTGCTCCCCAACTCACTGGAGTTCATCATTTCTTTCTACGGCACCCTCCGTGCTGGGGCGATTTTCGTTCCTGTGAATCCCGGCTATCAGAGGCAAGACCTGGCAGCCGTTCTCCCTGACTGCACACCCCGCATGATTATCACCTCTCAGGAGAAGCTCCCTCTTATACAGGAATTCTTCCCAGAGCTTTCTCGTCCGAAGGTCGTGCTCACAGACGGAAGTTCGCCAGATGCCCTGACTTTTCAAGAACTGCTGGAGCTTAGGGAGGGGGCTTCTTTCCCAGAGCCTGCAGATGATGATGTTGCCGAACTGATCTACACCTCGGGAACCACCGGGGAGCCGAAAGGAGCGATGCTCACCCACGACGGGCTCGCTCGCAATGCCTTCGTTTTTTCCCAGACGATGAAGTTTACCCCTGATGACATCAGCCTGCTGATGGCCCCGGTCTTCCACATTGCTGCCCAGACCTGTGTGCTCAATGTGAGCCTGGTTTCGGGAGCAACAGTTGTCGTTTACAAAGGCTGGAATCTCCACCGCTTCTTCGAACTCTTTCAGAAATACGGGGTGACTTACTTCTTCGGCCCTCCGACACTCTATATCCAGGTCCTCGAAGCCTACAAACGGGACAAACACGACCTTTCGACTTGGCGCACCGCCTTTTCCGGTGCCGCGCCAGTTCCCGAAGAGGTCTTCTGCCGCTTCCAGGAGGTTTTTGGGTTTCCGATCATCGAGGGCTACGGCCTTTCGGAGACTTCTCCGGTGATCACTCACAACCCCATCGAGGGGCCACAGAAGCCGGGTTCGATCGGGCGTCCTTTTCCCGGAGTGGAGATCCGGATTGTTGACGATGATGATAGGGAACTACCTCCCGGAGAAGTCGGAGAACTGGTTACCCGCAGCCCCTACCTGATGAAGGGTTACTGGAACAAGCCTGAGGAAACAGCAGAAGCGATGCGGGGCGGCTGGTTCCACACAGGTGACCTTGCTTATGTCGATGAAGACGGGTATTATTATATTGTCGACCGGAAGAAGGACATGATCAACAAGGGTGGCTGCAAGGTCTACCCGCGAGAGGTCGAAGAGGTGCTTTTCAAGCACCCGGCAGTCCTCGAGGTGGCAGTTGTCGGGGTAACTGATCCTTTGCGCGGGGAGGAGGTCAAGGCCTACGTCGTTCCCAGACCTGGTATCGAGGTTTCGGTAAGGGAGCTGAAGAATTACTGTAAGGAAAACCTGGCTTCCTACAAGGTTCCCCGCTATATCGAGTTCGTTTCTGCTCTTCCCAAGACGACGACGGGGAAGGTCCTGCGCCGCCTCCTCAGGGAAAAGTGAAAGGAGGGATCGGGATTGCCGCGGTTTCGGGATACTTCTCTCCAGGTTTCCAAGCCCTCAGTGAAGCGCAAGGACCGGATCAAGGACCCCAAGAACATCAAGAGGACGGTTGATCCAGCAGCACTGGAGATGCTCGACCACATCATCGGCCTGAGAGAGAAAAAGCTGCTCTCTCCCAAGAGAGCAAATAATAAAGCAAATAATAAAGCAAATAATAATAGGAAGTTGCTTTAACTGCTGTTGAAGATGATGCGGTCGGGGTGGGTGTAGATGTTCATCCTTTGAGAGCGGGCAAAACCGATGAGGGTGATCCCCAGCTTTTGCGCAAGTTCGACGGCAAGGTCGGTGGGGGCAGAGCGGGCGACCAGAACCGCTGCCCCCATTTTTGCTACTTTTTTGACGACTTTGGAGGGGACGCGCCCGCTGAAGACGACGATTTTGTCCTCACAGGGGATCTCTTTGAGGAGGCACTGGCCGCAGACCTTGTCGAGAGCGTTGTAGCGCCCGATGTCTTCCATGAAGATGAGCATTTCTTCTCCTACAGCAAGACCTGCGCTGTGGACGCCTCCTGTCTGTTTGAAGACCTGTGACCTCTTCTGGAGTTCGGCAGCGAGACTGAAGATTGATGTTGCCTTTATTTTGCTTTTTTCTGAGAGGTCGGTTGCGGGGGTGTCATCCTCCATGGTTTCTTCCGGGCCAATGCAAGCCGTGGCCTCTCTGGCTTCCACCCTGGCGATTCCTTTTTCCACATTGATCGAGGTCTGCACAATCTCGTTTTTACTCCCGATGAAGCCTTCTGTGAACAGGAAGCCTGCCACCAGGTAGTCAAGGTCTGTCGGTGAGCAGGTGAGGGTGGCAACCTCTCGGGAGTTGAGGACGACCTTGAGGTTGTATTCGCGGATGACTGCATCCTCTTCCTGACGAGGGAGCCCGTTTTCTACCTTCCAGATCTTGTAGGGTGCCCAGAAGCCGCAGCTCCCAGGCTTAGTGTTGGTCAGATCATTCAAGGTTCTAATTTTCCTCCCCGATTCGGATACTCCAATCAGAGGTGGTTTCTCCTCTAGGGTGTTGGGATGGACACCATCTCTGGGTCTTGGTGGTTGAATTTACTGCTCTTCTCCTGCCTGGTAGGCAATTTCTCCGTTGACGATGACAAGTTCCACCTTCGTGCGCCAATCCAGAGGGTGGCCGCTGAGGACGACGATGTCGGCGTCTTTTCCCGGTTCCAAGCTTCCCACTCGGTCTGCTATTCCCAGAATCTCCGCCGGGTTGATGGTGATCGCCTTCAGGGCTTCTTCCTCGTCCATTCCCTCTCTGACAGCAAGGGCTGCAGTGACCGGGAGGTACTGGACGGGGACCACCGGGTGGTCGGTCATCAGGGCTACCTTGACCCCGGCGCGAGCGAGGATTCCCGGTGTGGCGAAGGTGCGCTCCTTGAGTTCCACCTTTGCTCTGTTGGTCAGACTGGGGCCAACGACTGCCGGAACCGCTTGCTCTGCCAGATCCTCGGCGATCTTGTGGGCCTCTGTGGCGTGCTGGAGCACGACCCTGACCCCGAATTCCCTGGCGATCCTCAGGCCCGTCAGGATGTCATCGGCGCGGTGGGCGTGGATCATCAAGGGAATCTCCCGGCGCAACACCGGGATCAGGGCTTCAAGTTTGAGGTTGCGGTCTGGGCGTTTGGAAGGATCATTGTTCCCCTGTTTCAGCCTCTTCATGTATTCCTGAGCGGCAACGAGTGCTTCCCTGAGCAGGGCCGCGGTCGCCATCCTGGTCATTGGGGCCTTTTTCTGTTCTTTGTAGACCCGCTTGGGGTTTTCCCCGAGGGCGACTTTGATCCCCACCGGGTTCTTGATCACGCTTTTGTCGACGATCCTGGTGTGGGTTTTCATCGCCAGGCTCTGGCCGCCGATGACGTTGGCGCTCCCGGGGCCGGTCATTACGGTCGTTATTCCGCCTCTGAGGGCATCCTTGAAGCCTTCGTCTTCAGGGTAGATGGCATCGATCGCCCGCAGGTGGGGGGTCACCGGGTCGGAGATTTCGTTGAGGTCATCGCCTTCGACCCTGTAGATCTCTTCCTTGATCCCGATGTGGGTGTGGGCATCGATGAACCCGGGCATCACGTATTTCCCGGAAACGTCGATTACCTGTGCTTCTGGTGGTGGAGTGAGGTCTGGGCCGACAGCGGCGATTTTTCCTTTTTGGATGATCACCGTCCCTTTTTCGTAGACAGAGCCGGCCATCGTCAGTACTTTCCCATTTTTCAGAGCGAGCATTTTCCTGCCTCCAGACGAAGTTTTTCTGGTTTCATTATATTCGTTTCACCGCATTTTTTCGACTTCAGTGAGCACGGCGTCGAGGTTGCTGACCACTTCGTCGACGTTTTCTTTAGTGATCACCAGAGGAGGCTGGAAGGCCAGGACGTTTCGGTAACGGCCGTTCTTCCCGATGATGATCCCCCGGTCCTTCATTTTTTCGAGAACAGCATCGGTCTCGGCAGCAGCCGGTTCTTTTCCTTCTCTGACGAGTTCGGCACCCAGCATTAAGCCGATCCCGCGCACATCTCCGATGAGTGGGTGTTTTTCTTTGAGTTCCAGGAGCTTCTCCTTGAGGTAAGCCCCGACACTGGCGGCGTTGGCGATCAGGTTCTCCTTTTCGATCACCTCGATGGTGGCCAGGCCAGCGACCATCGAGACCGGGTTGCCGCCGAGGGTGGAAGCGCCAGGTCGGGTGTAGGTGTCGGCGATCTCTGGTGGTGCGGTGAACACCCCGATGGGGACTCCGTTTCCGAGCGCCTTCGCCATTGTCATGATGTCGGGCTCAACTCCCCAGTGCTCGATGGCGAACCACTTCCCTGTGCGCCCAAACCCTGTTTGGATCTCGTCGATGATCAGCAATGCACCGTATTCCTTGAGGATCTCTTTGACCCTCGGGAAGTATTCCGGTGGTGGAGTGATGATCCCGCCGTTGCCCTGGATCGGTTCGGCGATCAAGGCAGCCACCTCTCCTGAGGTTGAGGTCTCGATCACCCGGCGCACAGCCTCAGCGCAGGCGAGGTCGCAGGAAGGGTAGCTTAAGTTTAGGGGACACCGGTAGCAGTAGGCATTGGGAACAAAGGAGATGCCTCCAGCGGGATAGGGGTCTGTGCGCCAGAAGCGCAAGCCTGTAAGGCTCATCGTCAGGTAGGTGCGCCCGTAGAGCCCGTCCTGGAGGGCGAGGAGTTCGCTCCTCCTGGTGGCAATCTTCGCCAGCAGGATTGCCCCTTCGTTGGCCTCAGTCCCGCTGTTGCAGAAGAAGCTTTTCTGTAAACGGCCCGGGGTGATCTCGGCGAGCTTCTCAGCAAGCTCGACGATCGGCTGGGTCAGGTAGATGTTGCAGACATGCTGCAGGGTCTTCACCTGTTCGCAGATGCGCTTGGTGATTTCCGGGTGGCAGTGGCCGGCATTGATCACCGAAACACCGGAGAAGAAGTCGAGGTACTTTTTCCCCTTATGGTCGTAGAGATACTGCATTTCGCCCCTGACGAGTTGCATCGGTTTCTGATAAAAGTGGTAGAGGCAGGGGATGATGTATTCCTTTTTCTTCCTGATGATTTCCGCTGGACCGAGATACTTTTCAGACATCTTCAAGACCTCCATTAGCTGGGTTTTATTTCAAAAAAACCGTTAACCTTCGGGAGCCTTGACCCCGTGGGTGTAGGGGCCAGTCCCGAAAGTGGCTTTTCTTGCCTTCTGGAGCCGCTTCCAGTCTTCCTTACTGAACCTGTAGCTGGGATCTGCTGCCAGTTGGTCGAGGTTTTCCCTGTAGAGCCTGACGACCTCCTGCACCTCCTGGGGAGTGTAGGTCGGAATTTCCAGCCTCAGGCTCTGGAAACCGGCACAGGCAACTGCTTCCAGGTAGGGCAGGAGAGCGAGTTCATTGGCCAGGAAGAGGTGATTGCGGCAGTCGAAGTCGATCTCCACAGGGTGAATCTGGCCGACACGGTCGCGCAGGCCGTACGAGGCCTTGCGACATGGTGCTGAGCAGATCTGGTATCTGGTGACACCCTCGAGGAGGGCTGCGGGCAGACAGTGGTCACTGACCATCGCCGGAAGCGTCCCGTGGACGACGGCTTCCACCTGCACGGGGAAGTCCTGGAGCAGGTTCAGGTATTCTTCATAGCAGAGCTCGATCGGGACGGTCACCTGGACGAGGCGGTAGCCTGCCAAAAGCTCTGTTGCTTCCTTGTTGGCGATGTTACAGGAGTAATCAGCGTAGAGGGGGAGTTCGGTGAGCTTGGCAGCGGCGTAGATCGTCCCCATGTTGGTTACCAGGATCCCGTCAGGTGCTATTTTCTCAACCTCTCTCAGCAGCAGGTTCACCCTCTCCATTTCCCCGGGCATGGTGATCTTCGGTAGGCCGATAATTACCTTTGCTCCGAGGGCTTTTCCCTTCACTACAAGCTCCCGGTAGTCCTCCAGTTGCCAGCGTCTGCGGTGGCAGAGGAAGCTCTCTCCGCTCGTGTAGAGGATCTCGGCTCCGCTTTCTAAGGCTTTAAGCCCCGCTTCGAGGGAGCCGACTTTGACTGCCAGCAGCGGTTTCCGAGGACTGTTGGTGGTAACCTTCGGAAAGGGATTCTTGCTGAGGTCTTCTTCCCTGATCACGGGCTCTTCGACAGCCTGGCTGAAGAAGCGGGGCTCCCTTTCTCCGGTGTAGCCGATCGAGGCAGGGCCGGGATTGCCGAAAGCGAACATCGGGCTAAAGTCTCGCACGCGCATTTCCTGAAGTTCCTGAAACTCATCCCAGTCGAAGGTGTAGCCTACAGGATCGGCATAGTACCTGTCGAGGGCGCGCCTGTAGAAGCCGATCAGCGGCTTCAAATAGTCGGCAGTGCGCATCCTCCCCTCGACCTTGAGCGAACAGATCCCGGCAGCGATCACCTCTGGCAGGTAAGGTAAAAGGCACATGTCCTTGACTGCCAGGAAGTAGGGTCCAGGTGCCTTCGTTTCCAGAACTTTACCGGTTTCCCTGTCGACGAGTTCGTATGGCCACCTGCAGGGCTTCAGGCAGCGCCCGCGGTTGCTGCTCTTCCCGAAGACCATCCCGCTGTGGTAGCACTGGGCGCTTTGGCAAAAGCACATGTCACCGTGGACAAAGTACTCCAGCTCAATCGGCACCTGGCTGTGGAGCAACTTGATCTCGGAAAGGCTCAATTCACGGCCGAGGATCACCCTCGTGATCCCCAGTTCTTTGAGGAAGGCAAGTGCTTCTTTGCTGTGGGCGTTCATCATCACACTGGAGTGCAGAGGTATTTTCAGCCCGAGCTTCCTCACCAGTTGCACTACTCCTAAGTCCTGAATGATCAGGGCATCAGTGCCGATCTCTTCGAGGAAGGTGAGGTAGTCGGGAAGTTCGGCGATTTCGGAGTTGGTGAGCATGTTGTTCACTGTGACGTAGACCTTGACACCGCGTTCGTGAGAGTACTTGACAACGTCCCGCAGTTCTTCTTCAGTGAAATTGTAGTCTTTCCTGTGCAGCCTCATGTTAAACTTTTTGCCCCCGAGGTAAACGGCATCAGCACCAGCCGAGATCACTGCTTCCAGGACATCCCACTTCCCGACAGGTGCCAGCAGTTCCACCTTCTCGACCTTGCTTTCTTTGTGTGCTCTTTCTTGACACTCTACAATTTGACTCGTTTCGCAGGTCAATGAACTCCCCTCACTTTCTTTTGTTCTTCAGGCTCTTCCGGCTAGAAGAGGAAAACATCGATCGTGGTGAAGAGGAAGAGGGTCACCCCAATGATCTGGTTGACGGTGTAGGCCGCTGTAGTTACTTTCTTCAGGTCCTCCGGATTGACCAGGAGGTGCTCCCAGGTAAGCAAACCGGCCACACAGAGGACTCCTAAGTAGTAGGGGAGGCCGAGTGTGGCGTAAGGGGGTGCGAGAAACCTGGGAACTAGGGACAGCAGAACGAGGACCGCAAGGTGCAGCGCCTTGGCGATCCGCAGGGCGGCCCTTGTTCCGAAACGGGCGGGGATTGCCTGTAAGCCCTCTTTTCTGTCAAATTCCACGTCCTGGGTGGCGTAGATGATGTCGAAGCCTGCCACCCAGCACATCACCGCTGCAGTCAGCAGGAGAGGGGGTAGGTCGAACTTCCCGGTGACTGCTAGCCAGGATGCGGTCGGGGCGATCCCGCAGGCAAAGCCGAGCACTAGGTGAGAGGCCCAGGTGAATCTTTTAGTGTAGGAGTAAGCCACCAGGATGAACACTGCCAGTGGGGATAGCTTAAGACACAGGGAGTTCAGTTGCCAGGCAGCGATTATCAGAAGCAGAAAACCGGCGACGCTCAGGGCAAGCACCTCACCAGGCTTCACCACCCCGCGCGGCAGGTGGCGGTGGGCTGTGCGGGGGTTCCGGGCATCGATCTGGTGGTCGATCAGCCTGTTGACCGCATTGGCTGCATTTCTTGCTCCCAGAAGGGCGAGCAGGATCCAGAAGAAGACCCGGAACTCTGGGAGGCCGTTGGCAGCGAGCATCATCCCGATTAGCCCGAAAGGGAGGGCAAACAGGCTGTGGCTGAACATTACTAGTTCTCCGTAAATCTTGATCCTCGAGAGGCCAGAAACCAGCTTCGATGTGCTCACCGACACCTTGCCTTCCCTGCCTTTGCTCCATTGCTTCGTAATACTTCGATAAAAGTCTGCTGTTTCCTGCCTGGACTGCCCAACAGCCTTGCATAACTTTGCATAATCGGTGACTGTTTCTTGCAAACTAAAGATAGCTTTAGCATGTTCAAATTCTTGCAAAACAGGGAGGTGCTTTCTGTCCTTGCGGCCTGATCGCCACAAGATCATCTGTTGCTTGTTGATCTTCGTCATTTTTGGTGCCACCTTCTACCATATCGGAGGCCATGTGGGAAGTGTTCCGGAGACAGTGAAAACAGCCGAGGCTTCTCCTGCGTCTTACAAGGATAACCTCTGGCTGCTGGCGCGGGTGATCCAGGGAGAAGCCGGTGGGGAGCCTTTTCTCGGCAAGGTCGCAGTCGGTGCTGTTATCTTAAACAGGATGCGCAGCAGTTCCTTTCCTAATACCCTCGCCGGGGTGATCTTCCAGCCCTACGCTTTTGAGTCAGTGGCTCGGGGAACGATCTGGTGGTTTCGGCCTTCACGGGACTCGCTTCGGGCTGCTGCTGCCGCTCTCGCCGGATGGGACCCTACTTACGGTGCTCTTTATTTCTGGAATCCGGCGAAACCGGTTAATCCCTGGATGTGGACGCGAAGGATCATTACCCAGATCGGGCGTCATATTTTTGCCAGATAGGAGTGGTTGTTTGTGAAGTGGTCGCACCAGACTATTGCCATCGTTGCTCTTGCTGTTTTGTGGGGGATCACCGGTGTCTGGGGGGTCAGCAACATGCGTGCCCGGAGTCAGGCGGAAGCCCTACTTCAGAACAAGTACAACCGCGCCTTCTACGAGACCCTCCAGCGCACGAAGAATGTCGAGGTGCTTCTCTCGAAGGCCCTCGTGAGTGCTTCTCCTGAGCAGATGGACACGATTTTTTCCGACCTCTGGTATAACGCCAACTCTGCCCAGGAAAACCTCAACCAGGTACCTGTTGCTCACAACATCATTGCCCGCACTTCTAAGTTTCTTACCCAGGTTGGAGACTACTCTTTCACCCTGGCTAAGAACAACAAGGGGCAACCTCTTAAAGAGGAAGACTGGGAGACGATGGAGGAGCTTTACAGAAAGGCGAAGACTTTGACGAAGGAATTGGCCAGGATCGAGAGAGAGGCCGCAGATGGGCGGTTCACCTGGACTGAAGTTAAAAAAGGCTTCATCGAACAGCTTTCAAAGGGTGCTGTCGCCTCGGCAGATAACAGCTTCCGCCGCATCGACACCCAGTTACAAGAACTGCCTGTGCTCGTTTATGATGGCCCCTTTTCCGACCACATCGAAAAGATCGCCCCACGGGGCCTCACCGGAGAGGTGATTACCAAAGACCAGGCGATCGAGATCGCCCGCAAGTTCATCGACCTCAGGGGGTCTAAGATTCAGGAAGCGCGGATTGCCGGCGAGACGCGGGGCAAGATCCCCGCCTACAGTGTCGAGTTCCGCATCGGAGAGAAGCCCTGGGAGATCATTTCCGTTGATGTCAGCAAAAAGGGCGGCCATGTTGTCTACATGATCAATCCCAGGAGTGTGGACACTTCCAAACTGACAAACGACCAGATCCTCGAAAAGGCGCTTTCCTTTCTGGAAAGCCGCGGTCTCAAGGACATGGTAGCTACTTATATCTTAAAGGAAGAAAACGTCGCTACTGTTTCTTTCGTCTGGAAACAGGATGGTGTGGTCATCTATCCCGACCTGATCAAGGTTCAGGTAGCCCTTGACAACGGCCAGATCGTTGGGTTCGATGCCCTTGGTTATCTCACTTCTCACCACAAGCGCTCTCTTCCTGAGCCCCGCGTTTCCTGGGAACAGGCCCGCGCCAAACTCAGCCCGAGGGTGGAACTGCTCGCTGAGAGGATGGCGGTTGTGCCGACTTCGGGTCAGAGGGAAGTGTTAACTTACGAGTTTAAGACAAAGCTCGACGACGACACCTTCCTTGTCTACATCAACGCCCTCACAGGTGATGAAGAGCACATCCTGAAGCTTCTGGAAACACCCAACGGCACCCTTTCTCTTTAAAAAAAATAAAAAAAGAAAGAAAAAAGGGGTAGGGAACCACTACTGTTGGTAAAGCCTACCCCTTAGTTTTCTACTCTGTTTCGATCTTCAACCTGCGTCCTTTGGGAACCTCAGCCTTGGGGAGAATTACCTCGAGGACCCCGTTTTTGAAGGTGGCCTTCGCCTCTTCGGGCTTGACCGCAGTAGCAAGAGGGATCGTCCTGGCGAAAGACCCGTAGCTGCGTTCTCGTACATGGTACTCTCCTTCTTTTACTTCCTTTTCTTCTGTGACTTCACCGCGGATGGAGACACTGTTTTCCTGGACGGTGATCTCCACATCATCAGGGCTGTAGCCAGGAAGATCGGCTCTGATCACGAACTCGTTGCCTTTGTCGATGACATCGATCGAAGGCTTCCATTCACCCCAACTTGGTATCGGCAGACGGCGGCTGAAGGCTTCATCGAAGAGGCGATTGATCGCTTCCCGGAAGGAGGTCAACTCCCGCCACGGATCCCATCTCATTAAACTCATCTGACCAACCTCCTTATGAAGTGTTGATAGTGGTTCCTACCCCATAATTTCTCCTTTTGCTTCTACATTCATTATAGAACCTCTTGCCTTTGGTGTCAAACAATTCCAGCGTTTTTAGGAGCATGAAAAGGAAGGTGTCGAATAACGCCGAAAAAGTAATCAGGAGAGAACAAAACAAAGAGGAGTGAAAGATGATTTAAAATAATTCTAAGCAAAAGGTTTGTTTGCAGAATACATGTAAGCATAAAGGGTTTAGACGATAGAAAACAACAGGGACAAGCTGAGGATGTTCGAAAACGAAGACTAAAATCTAATCAAGTAAGGAGTGGTCTTGATGTTTTCCTCAATTGATGAGCTTCAGCAGAAGTTCTCCGAGTGCAAGTACATCGTCGACCGTCCCGTGGCCACTGTAGTTTACCTTGCCCTCAAGCTCCAGAAACCCCTTTTAGTGGAGGGGCCCGCAGGAGTGGGAAAGACGGAGCTTGCCCGCGTCTTGGCTGAGTCTACCAACAGCCCCCTGATCAGACTTCAGTGTTACGAAGGCCTCGACGAGGCGAAGGCGCTTTATGAGTGGAATTACCAGAAGCAGTTGCTGCGCCTTTACCTCGATCAGGCGCGCCAGAAAACCTGGGACGAGGCCAAGCAGGACATTTTCACCGAGGAATTCCTTCTTGCCAGGCCTTTGCTGAAGTCCCTCGTTTCTGACAGGCCTGTGGTCTTGTTGATCGACGAGGTTGATAAGAGTGATGAAGAGTTCGAAAGCTTCCTTCTGGAGATCCTTTCCGACTACCAGGTGAGTATTCCGGAGTTCGGAACAGTGAAGGCAAAGCACATCCCTACTGTGGTGCTTACCAGCAACAACTTCCGTGACTTCGGTGATGCCCTCAAGAGAAGGTGTATCCACCTTTACCTCGACTATCCTTCATATGAAAGGGAACTGGAGATTGTTCACCTCAAGGTTCCCGGGATCAAAGAGGCTTTAGCCCGCCAGATCGTCCGTTTTGTTCAAAATTTGCGGGAGCAGAAGTTGAAAAAGGCTCCCAGTATTGCCGAGACGATCGACTGGGCGCAGGCCCTGCTCGCCCTTGGCGTTGACTCCCTTGATGAGGAAACCGTTGAAAGCACTCTCGGGATCTTGCTGAAGTATCAGAGCGACATTGAAAAGGTGACCGCCAAGAAGGTAGCTTCTCTGCTACCAGGCCAGTAAGCGGAAGAAGGGTTGTCGTTATGGAAAAGAGGATTCTGGAGTTCTGCCGTCTCCTGCGGAAATACGGGCTTGTGGTTTCCTTTTCTCAGGTTATTGACGCCCTCAAGGCGGTCGCCGAGGTCGGATTCGATCCTGATGACTTTTATCACGCCCTGAGAGCGATTCTCGTTGTCGAGCAGGAAGATCTTCCTCTTTTCAACAACCTCTTCAAGCTTTATTTCCAGCAGCCGATGTCCAAGTACAAGAAGCCGAAGGATACCAAGGCCACTGATTCTGATGATGCCGGGGAGACCGAGGGTGGAAAGGGCATCGAAATGGCCGAAAGCGCTGACGGTGCAGGGATGGGCACCGAGGGAGAGCGCCTGCCTCCGGGTTCGCCAGCACAACTCCTGGTCAAGGCAGTGCGGGAAGGCAATTACCCTCTCCTGCGGGCACTCGCCGACATGGGTGTGCGCAATCTCGGCAAACTCGAGCCGGATGATTTCAAAAGGTTGGATGCCCTCATCGAGCAGGCCAAGAGAAGCATTGGTTGGGATGAGGCTCTGGAGATTCTTTTCCCTGCCCGCGGTTTTTAAGACAGGGGTTTTGCTGCTTCCGATGAAAGCTGGGAACCGTTCTGGAAGGAGAGAAGGACATTGAAGGAAAGTGTCTTTTATCGGGCTACCGCAGATGATCCTGCGGTGTTGATCGAGAGGTTGCAATACGTTGAAGAAACGATGAAAAAGATCCTTTTAGAGATTTTCGAGAAACGGGTCGGGGTGGATATTGTTGAGCAGACCTTGGGTTCTTTTAACCCGGACCAGATGGAGTTCTACCACCTCGACAAACCGGAGCTTTACCAGGTAGAGGTTGAGGAGATCAAGCGTCGGATTGCCAAACTTGCCAGAAAGCTGGCCAGCAGATATGCCCGGCGCTACCGGAAGGCGAAGCACGGGAGGATCGATCTCAGGAGAACGATTAGCAGGGCAATGAACACCGGAGGAATCCCCATTCACCTTAAGTACAGGAAAAGGATCATCAGTAAGCCGGAGATCGTCCTTCTCTGCGATGTCTCCGGGTCCGTAGCTGTTTTCAGTGAGTTCATGCTCCAACTGGTCTACACCATCCAGAACAAGTTCCGGGCGGTGCGTTCCTTCCTATTTATAGATGTGGTCGATGAGGTTACTGACTACTTCCTGAGGAACACCGTCGAAGAGGCGATTGATGAGGCTTTCGCAAGGGCCAATTTTGCCTTTTCTGGTTTTTCCGACTACGGCAGGGTCTTTGCCATGTTTGTGAACAAATACCTTTCCACTGTTTCCCCGAAGAGCACGGTGATCATCCTCGGAGACGCCAGGAATAACGGCTACCCTGATGACCGCAAGTTCCTGGAAAAGATCAGGAATCATGTCAGGAGGGTCCTCTGGTTTAATCCTCAGCCCCAGGAGCAGTGGGATAAAGAGGACAGCATCATGAGCATTTATGCCCAGTACTGCGACCAGGTCTTCGAGTGCCGCAACCTCAAGCAGTTGGAGAAAGCAGTCGAGGCAATCGCCTGAAGGCCGTTTCTACTTAAATCTTCCCAACTTCGTCCTATTTTGTCCTATTTTATTGATAAAATGTCAAGCGTCAGTGAAAATGTCAGGGAAAACTCGTCAGTGAATTTGTCAGGGTAGGGGTGGTATAATTAGGTCTGCGGGGTTTCCATG
>LGFL01000071.1 GCA_001508855.1 Thermoanaerobacterales bacterium 50_218 | reverse complement strand
ACTTCTAATCCGTTGGTTGGGGGTTCGAGTCCCTCCCGGGACGCCATATTTTTCACCAAGGGATCTTGTCTAGGTGCTTTCCTTTGAGGATCGGGGTGATTTTTGATTTTAGAGGTTCGGGGACATCTTTGAGTTTCATTTCGTCGATTTTCAGTATTTCGATCGTTTCGACCTTCACGCACATAGCGAGTTCCTTTGCTGTTAGCCCTTGATTTTTTCGCAGGTCTTTCACTCTTTTGTTCCCAATCCCAAATCCGAAGAACATTTGAAAAACCTCCTGTAAGATTTCCTGATTTGGTTTTACGGTTAAGCAGGTTTTCGCTACGATTGGGAAAAATCCTCCTACTGATGCTTCAGATACTCCTTTCTCAGAACGTCAACGGCGGGTGGTGTAAAGTTTTAGCAGAAAACCTGAGAGGTCATAAAGAAAAGAGCGCTCTAGCTACTCCCTTCTGTGGTCTGGCTTGACATCAGGTGGTGTAGGAGGTTACAATATCTCTGGAACTAAATTGTGGTGGGTGTAGCTCAGCTGGCCAGAGCATCAGGTTGTGGCCCTGAGGGTCGTGGGTTCGAGTCCCATCACCCACCCCACAAGTATTTTTGTTAATGATGCTGGGGTGTCGCCAAGCGGTAAGGCACGGGACTTTGGATCCTGCATTCGGAGGTTCGAATCCTCCCACCCCAGCCATAATTTCCTATGTGGGCCATTAGCTCAACTGGTAGAGCAACTGACTCTTAATCAGGAGGTTGGGGGTTCGACTCCCTCATGGCCCACCAGGAAAAACAAGGAACCGCAGGGGTTCTGTGGTTCCTTTATTTTTTTGCCGCACCAGTCATGCAGTGAGTCGCCGCCCATCTGCCGCCCAAACAGCCTGTCGAACCGCTCGCCTGCCGCCTGCTGGTGGCTGGGTATGCCGTGGCCGTAGATGTCCGCGGTGGTGGTCGGCTTCTCGTGACCGAGGCGCTGTTGGACGATGTGCAGCTGTTCGCCGCTCGCCAGGAGAAGGCTGGTGTGGGTGTGCCGGAGGGAGAACGATTTTGCAAACTCTTGACATCGCCTTAGTGAGTGTTATAGGCTAGAGGTGGAAACTGTTAGCACATTTTTGAAGATAACCGTCATCTAGGTGTTTCAATGAAGATTTTTGCCGCGAAAGTGCTACTAAGAAGGTGGCTTTTTGAGCGGCAGGAGAACATTGGTGTAGAGAACGTAAAGAAGGGTTCCTCCGAGGATGAGGAGAAGAGTAAAAGCGAGGATCTTTTCCATTGGGTCTGACCTCCTCAACCGTTTGTTCACCTATGTTGGCTTCTCATTCTCCGGTTTTTAGTATCACCCCGGGTTTCTTGATTCATTCCCTGCAAAAATTGCCCATGAATTCTTGACGAAACCCGTTATCAATGCTATTATTGCAGCGTAAACAGCGCAAAAGAAGAGGTGTGCGGGAGTGGCGGAACTGGCAGACGCGCCGGACTTAGGATCCGGTGGGCAACCGTAAGGGTTCGAGTCCCTTCTCCCGCACCAGGGAATACTGTCCGGCAGGAGACTGCCGGTAAAATATAAAGTAGGTAGACTGGGAGGAACATAGATGCGCGCTACTGTAGAGAAGTTAGAAAAGAATCAGGTAGCTCTTCAGGTAGAAGTAGAAACAGAAAAGGTTGAAGAGGCTCTCGAAAAGGCGTACCGGAAAATTGTGAAAAAGGTTACTGTTCCAGGGTTCCGCAAGGGCCGCGTTCCTCGCCGGATTCTGGAAGCAAGGTTCGGGAAGGAAATCCTCTACGAAGAGGCCCTCGAGATGCTTGTACCAGAGGCCTATCAGAGTGCCGTCGAGCAAACGGAGATCGACCCTATCGACCAGCCCAAGATCGAGGTTGTTCAGATGGAGTCAGGGCAGCCTCTTATTTTCAAGGCTACTGTGGAAGTGCTTCCCGAGGTCAAACTGGGTGAGTATAAAGGTGTATCCGCAGTTATGCCCGAGGTTAAAGTCGGGGATGATGAAGTTGAAGCACAGTTGAAGCTTCTCCAAGAGCGCTATGCCCAGTTGGTCGATGCCGGGGAAGGCCCGGTTGAAGACGGTGATTTTGTCGTCATTGACTACGAGGCAACTGTTGGCGGAAAGCCAGAGCCGCGTTTGGCCGGGAAAGACGAGACGGTCGAGGTCGGTTCCCTCAAGTTCATTGCAGGGTTTGAAAATCACTTACTGGGGATGAAAGTTGGGGAGGAGAAGGAATTCGATTTAACCCTCCCGTCTCTATATAAGTATCCTGACCTTGCTGAGAAAAAGGCTCGTTTTAAGGTCCGGGTCAAAGAGATCAAACGTAAGAAGCTGAGTCCGCTTGATGACGAATTTGCCCGTGATGTGAGCGAGTTCAACACTCTTGAGGAATTGAAGAACCACCTCCGGAATAAGATGGAAGAGATAGGGCACATTAACGCCAGGAGGATTTTCACGGAACGAGTTGTGGAAAAGGTTGTTGAAGCTTCCGAGGTGGAAGTTCCGGACATCCTCGTCAAACGCCAGTTGGAACAGGAGATGAACCAACTGGCACAACAACTGGCAATTCAAAGGTTGACTCTTGAGCAGTATTTGAAGATAGTTTCAAAAGATTATGAGGGCTTGAAGGCAGATCTTGAGGAAAAGGCAAGGAAGGCAGTCAAGGAGAAGCTTGTCCTCGGGGCGGTTGCTAAAGCTGAGGGTCTGCGGGTGACTCCAGAAGAATTGGAAGAAGAAATCAAAGACCTTGCTGCCCAATATGGACAAGAATATGAAAAGTTCAGAAAGCAGTTGGAAGAACGGGGACAACTCCAGTTAGTTGAGCAAGACCTGCTTTTGGAGAAAGCGAGGAAGTTTTTGGCTGATCACGCGATTGTCCTGCCAAATCAACCAGAGGCTCCAGATGAGCAGTCAGCCGAAGAGGCAGAACCCCAGGAAACAACTGCTGATACAGCGACAGCCTCTGGTTGTGAGGAGCAGGAAGAAGGTGAGAATTAGAGAAAGGCGATAAGGTTGCTTATCGTCGCTACTGGAAATCATGATTAAAGGTAGGGGGATTTGATGCATAACAGTCATCTGGTTCCTATTGTTGTCGAACAGACCAGCCGTGGGGAAAGGGCATATGACATTTATTCCCGTTTGTTGAAAGACAGGATTATTTTTTTGGGAACACCAATCGATGATCATGTTGCCAATCTTGTCATTGCCCAGATGCTCTTTCTAGAAGCCGAGGATCCTGAGAAAGACATTTACCTTTACATAAATTGTCCTGGTGGTTCGATCACTTCGGGAATGGCGATTTTTGACACAATGCAGTACGTGAAGCCCGATGTTTCCACGATCTGCGTTGGGCTTGCGGCAAGCATGGGTGCTTTCCTCCTGGCTGCTGGGGCTAAGGGAAAGCGTTTCGCCACCCCGAACAGTGAGATTATGATCCACCAGCCACTTGGCGGAGCACAGGGTCAAGCCTCGGACATTGAAATCCACGCCAAGCGGATCATCAGGATGAAGGAAAGGCTCAACCAGATTCTTTCGGAGCTTACGGGGCAGCCGTTAGAGCGGATTCGCAAGGATACTGATCGTGACTTCTTCATGAGTGCTGAGGAAGCAAAAGAATACGGAATAATTGACGGAGTAATTACCACTCGTGTGGCAGGTAAGGTGGGTTAAACCGATAGGGGGTGGGTTTCTTGTACAAGTTTGGAGATGACAAAGGCCAATTGAGGTGTTCATTTTGCGGGAAGACGCAGGACCAGGTAAAGAAACTGGTGGCGGGCCCCGGTGTTTATATTTGTGACGAGTGCATCGAGTTGTGCAACGAGATTATTGAGGAAGAGTTGAGTGAAGAAGCCAGTTTTGAGTTAAGTGATATTCCCAGGCCTAAAGAAATAAAAGAAATTCTCGACCAGTATGTCATCGGCCAGGAAAAGGCGAAAAAGATCCTGTCTGTTGCGGTTTACAACCACTACAAGAGAATCAACATGGGAATGAGGCATGATGATGTTGAGCTCCAAAAAAGCAACATCATCATGCTTGGCCCTACAGGATCAGGGAAGACACTGCTTGCGCAAACACTGGCCAAGATACTCAATGTTCCTTTTGCCATTGCTGATGCCACCTCACTCACAGAAGCAGGTTATGTTGGCGAAGATGTGGAGAACATCTTGTTGAAGTTGATTCAGGCTGCTGATTATGATATCGAGAAGGCAGAAAAAGGGATCGTCTACATCGACGAGATCGACAAGATCGCCAGGAAGTCGGAGAACCCTTCGATTACAAGGGACGTTTCTGGCGAAGGTGTCCAGCAGGCTCTTTTGAAGATTCTCGAGGGAACGATTGCCAGTGTTCCACCACAAGGAGGCCGCAAGCACCCCCACCAGGAGTTCATCCAGATTGATACCACGAATATCCTGTTTATCTGTGGTGGTGCTTTTGAAGGCATCGACAAGATTATCATGAACAGGATTGGCAAGAAGACGATCGGATTTGGAGCAGAACTGGGACCACGCAAAGAGATGAAAATCGGGGAGATCCTTGAGCAGATCCTCCCGGTCGACCTCTTGAAGTACGGGTTGATCCCAGAATTTGTGGGAAGAGTGCCGATTATCGTGACTCTCGATGCCCTCGATGAAGATGCTCTCGTGAGGATCCTCACGGAGCCGCGCAATGCTCTTGTTCGTCAGTATCAGAAATTGTTCGAAATGGATGGCGTGACTTTAGAGTTCAAGGAAGATGCCCTGAGGGCTGTTGCCAAAGAGGCGATCAAGAGAAATACTGGAGCAAGAGGGTTGCGGGCGATTCTGGAGGATGTTATGCTCGATGTCATGTATGAAATACCCTCGTGCAGCGATATCTCAAGGTGTATCATCACGAAGGACGTGATTCTCAAGAAGGAGAAGCCGATCCTGGTGACATTAGAGCGTCAGAAGAAAGAGGAAACGGCCTGAGGTTAAGACAGGAAGTACCCCCTGGAAGGCCAAATTCCAGGGGTTTTTGTTTAAAAACCGCGGCTCCTGGAAATAATTTTAAAGCAGGAAATTTTGTGGTAAAGGAGCCGTGGTCGGTATGGAAGCAGGGTTCTCCGGCTGGGGTGGATTTTTCGGTTTTCTCCAGGTCTTCTTTATGGTTGTGGTTGGGGTCTACTTCTGGAACCTGTTGCGGAACCAGCAGGGCACTCGGGTTGCGGTTGACCGGGAGTCAAAGAAGGAGATGGAAAAAATCCGGCAACTGCGAAACATCTCCCTCGCCGAACCCCTTTCTGAAAAAACCCGCCCAACTCGTTTTGAGGAGATTATCGGTCAAGAAAACGGATTAAAAGCATTGCGTGCTGCGTTGTGCGGACCCAACCCGCAGCACGTGTTGCTTTACGGGCCGCCTGGGGTGGGCAAGACAGCGGTCGCCCGCCTGGTGCTGGAAGAAGCCAAGAAAAACCCGGATTCGCCTTTTGGCGAAGATGCCAAATTTATCGAAGTGGACGCCACAGCTTCGCGTTTCGACGAGCGGGGGATCGCTGACCCTTTAATTGGTTCTGTTCACGACCCCATCTACCAGGGGGCAGGACCCTTGGGCATGGCTGGAATTCCCCAGCCTAAACCAGGGGCAGTGACGAAGGCCCATGGGGGCATCCTGTTTATCGATGAGATCGGAGAACTGCACCCAACCCAGTTGAACAGGCTCTTGAAGGTGCTGGAAGATCGCAAGGTCTTCTTTGAAAGCGCCTACTACAATTCTGAAGACCCCAATATCCCGGCCCATAT
>LGFL01000014.1 GCA_001508855.1 Thermoanaerobacterales bacterium 50_218 | reverse complement strand
CCTTCATTTTGCTTTTTCCCACTCGGAGTGAGGTTCTTCTTTTTTGGGAAAATTCCTTCCTGTCTAGCCCAAATTAATTTTACTCGATGCTTCGGAAGAGGAATCAGGCAAAATAAGACCTTAAATAAAGGTGCAAACTAAAGATGGGTGCGCCTAAAGGAGGTTACAATGGGTCGGAAAAGGCGCGGTTTGATGTCTGAGGCTCTTAAATGGGAGTTGGCCAAAGAAATGGGAATCGCTGACATCGTCCGTCGCGAAGGCTGGGGTGGTGTCCCTTCCCGCTACTGTGGCGGACTTGTCCGTCTGGCGATTGAAAGGGCCGAACGCAGTCTCCAGACAGAGAACCAGAAGCACTCCTAAAACCAAGGCGCACCAGCCGGGGATGCTGATCCCCGGCTCTTCTCATTGCGGAATGCGAGTAAAAAGAAAAGCCCCACGTGGTTGTGCAGTCCAGCATGGGGCTTAATACACCGAGTTGATTACGGATTCATTTTTTCTCGTAAGGTTTCTTCCAGGGGCATTGGTGGTACTTTTCATAATCAGCAATGGCCTTTTTCAAGGTAATTGTTGCCAGTTTCGCGCAGTGTTCCTCCTGAGCAGGTAGTCCTCCCAATTCTTTGATCACGTTTTCTGCTTTCAAAGCAAGTGCTTCGCTTACTTTTTTGCCGCGCACCATCTCCGTAAGCGCGTCTGCAGCAGAAACGGCACCAATGCAGATGTCGCTAATAAAAGATGCTTGCTGAATGACACCATTTCTTATTTTCAAGAAGATGCGCATTGAATCCCCACAAGGGCCGGTATACCAGCCGGAATCACCGTCACATTCATTTTTATCAATCGTTCCTAAGTTTTTCGGATGCAACCAGTGTTCGATCACTTGTTCCGAATAGCCAGCTTTCCGGAGGTTTTCTCGTGCCTCTTCTTCATTAATTTCTTTTTCGGAACTCATTTTTCTGCCCCTCCCGCCTATTGGAAAGGCTGTTTGCCGGAACATTTTTAAGCACTTTCAGCTTGTTTTTCATCTTCTTCTTTTTTAGTGAGAGCTCCAACAGGGCAAACCTCCACACACTCACCACACTGGGTGCAACGGGATTCGGCAAGGGGAACTTCTCCAAATGTCGCCATTTTCCGTTCAATGCCACGCCTGACGAAGCCGATTGCTCCTACTCCTACTTTATTGTGGCACACCCATACACATTGCCCGCACAGAACGCACCTGCTGGGGTCGTAGATGAAGCCTTGAGGAGAATCATCTACTGGAAGATCCCTTTCCAGGGGTCGTAACCTGGTCAGTTTCAGCTTGAGCCCTCTTTCCTTGGCAATTGTTTGGAGTTCACAGGAACGATTTTTCGGGCACTTACCACAACCCAGGCGGTGATTACTGAGAAGCAGTTCGAAGGCTGTAGACACCAGGCGGTCAACCCGCGGGGTACGGGTACGGACTACCATTCCGTCTTTCACCGGAAGGGTGCATGAAGTTACAGGGTTTGGCATTCCTTCAACTTCCACAAAACAGAGTCGGCAACTTGCATCAGGTTTTTCGGCATCTCGTTTGGCGCACAAATGAGGAATATAGATCCCGTTATCGAGGGCAACCCAGAGCAGTTTTTCCCCTTCGCGGGCCTTGATTTCCTTTCCGTCAATAATAATTTTTACTTCCTTACTCATCTTGCTTCATTTCCCCTTCTTCCACCGGTCTTGGTGGCGAGATTTTAATTACCGCCTTGTACTGAGGTGGACAAGCGACAAGGCAACTATTACACTTGACACACTTTTCTTGGTCAATGGCTTTGAGCATATCTGGTCGCGTGTAAATTGCCTCAGTCGGACAACTTCCGATACAAACATCACACAGCTTGCTGCACTTTTCGGGAATGATGTAGTACATGATCAGGTCTTTACACATCAGAGCAGGACAACGACCCTCATTAACGTGAGCTTCGTATTCATCACGGAAGTACCGAATCGTCGTAAGCACAGGATTGGGTGCAGTTTTCCCCAGGCCACAAAGGGACCCTGCCTTGACATCTTCAGCAAGTTCCCAGAGGAGATCGATGTCTTCTGGGTTCCCTTTCCCTTTGGTGATGTCGGTCAGAATTTCCAGCATTTGCTTGGTACCCAGGCGACAGAAAGTGCATTTGCCGCAGGATTCTTTTTGAGTAAAGTCGAGGAAGAAACGGGCTATTTCTACCATACAGTCATCTTCATCAAGAACGACGAGTCCTCCAGAACCCATCATTGCTCCTGCTTCCTGGAGTGAGTCGAAATCGATCGGGAGATCTAGTGCAGACTCTGGGAGACAACCTCCTGATGGGCCTCCAATCTGGACTGCTTTAAATTTTTTCTCATCGCGAATTCCATCTCCTACATAAAAGATCAGGTCACGGATTGTTGTTCCCATTGGAACCTCGGCTAGACCTGTGTTTTTCACCTTGCCAGCGAGGGCAAAAACTGCTGTCCCAGGACTTTCAGGTGTTCCGATGCTCTTAAACCATTCGGCTCCCTTGCGAATTATGTGAGGCACATATGAAAGAGTTTTAACATTGTTGATGAGTGTGGGCTTGCCGTGCAAACCTTGGGTTGCTGGATATGGTGGGCGGTGGGAAGGAATCCCCGGTTTTCCCTCAATGGAAGCAATAAGAGCTGTTTCTTCCCCACAGACAAAGGCACCCGAACCCTGAAAAATCTTGACATCAAAACTGAAGTCACTCCCAAGAATTGAATCCCCAAGCAGACCTTTGGAGCGTGCCTGGTCGAGAGCAGTCTGGAGCCTAGTCACGGCAAGGGGGTATTCGGCGCGCACATAGATATAACCCTGAGAGGCGCCAACTGCGTAGGCGGCTATGATCAGTCCTTCCAGCATCTGATGGGGGTTCGACTCCAGAAGCGCTCTGTCCATGAACGCTCCTGGGTCACCTTCGTCAGCATTGCAGATCACGTATTTAGGGCTTCCTGGAGCCTTTCTGCAGAGTTCCCACTTGATTCCCGTAGGAAAGCCGGCACCTCCGCGACCGCGGAGTTTGGAGTTTTTAATTTCCTCAATGACATCGTCTGGGTCCATGTTTAGGACCTTGACGAGGGCAGCGTAACCGTCATGAGCGATGTAATGGTCAATGTCTTCAGGGTTAATCAAACCGCAAAGTTCCATTACAATTTTATATTCGTAGACTCCTCTTGGGTAATCTGCGAAAGTGGGAAAAAAATCATTGGGTTCAAGGGCTGCCATCGCGAACTCGAAACAGGGGTCATCGTTAATCAGGTAATCATTTATCAGACGCTGCGCTTTTCCTTCATCGACAGAACCATAACAGAGTGAAGGAAACCCTGGTTTGTAGATCGTTACCAGGGGTTCGGCGTAGCAGTGTCCCATACAGCCTACTTCCATTACATTGACGTCTAGCCCATTTTTTTTGATCTCTTCTTGAAATAAGTTAAAAATTTCTAAAGCTCCTGATGCTCTCCCGCAGGTAGCAGTGCCCACGGTTACCAGGGGTTTTTCTTTTAGACTTTCAACCTTCTTCTTAGCTTGAGTCTGGAGTTTTTCATAAGCCTTTGCTACTTCAGACCTGGTCACACTCATTGGCTCTTACCCTCTTCCTCAGCATCTTTTTCTTTCTCCTCTAACTTTTTCTCAATCTCATAAGAGAGCAAAATTCCGTCAACTCTTATTGGGGAAACCTTTGGTTCCACCTTATCGTTGACTACAACAACGGGAGCTAAAGCACAACACCCGACACAGGCAACCCGTTCCAAGCTAAACTCGCGATCAGGAGTCGTTTCCCCTTCTTTGATACCCAGGCGTCGTTCGAAAGACTCTAAAATAATGTGGCCCCCCATCATGTGACAAGCTGTTCCCATACAAACCTTAATCTGGTTTTTACCTGGAGGATATAGACGGAACTGATTGTAAAAGGTGGCAACACTATAGACATCTACTTCTGGTATACCGATCTTTTCAGCAATCTTTTGCATTGCCAACTTAGGCAGATATTTCAACCTTTTTTGGGTTTCCTGAAGCACAGGGATTAGATTCTCGCGTTCGGGAGTAAACTCTTGAAAAATGGAATCGACCTCTGAGTGGATCAGTTCTTCTTCACCTTCTAAAAGCTCCACCCTTCTGATTCCCCCTTTCCTTGAAAATCTTTAATCTTTATCGATTTTTACATTTCGCTCCCAATCTCCTGTTTTCCTGCCATTGACAGGTTGTTGAAAACATTTTCATTTTAAGCCCATCAGGTTATCCCGTTTCTTGGCAAGAAAATCCATCATCTTTCCCAGGTATTCTTCAGAATAACAGCCTGCATTGAGGAAGAGCAGTGTCCTCAACCAGTCAATGACCTCAGGTGAATAACATCTTTCCATGGAAGCTACTCCAAGAGCAATTTCTTCGTTAATTTCGTCAATTACCTGGGGAACTTTCTTTCTGATGATCAGGGCCTCTTCTACTGATCCCGGATAGTCCAGGTACAGAAAAACACACCTGCGTCTCAGGGCTTCAGAAAGCTCTCGTTTTCCACTACTGGTAATCACTACAATCGGCTTTTCTTCAGCGACAATTGTACCCACTTCAGGGATCGTCACCTGGAAGTCGGCAAGGATTTCAAGGAGCAATGCCTCAAAATTGCGATCAGCTTCATCAATGTCATCAATCAAAAGAACAACGGGCTCTTTTGCGGTAATCGCCTGTAGAAGAGGACGCTTTAAGATGTTTTTCATCGAAAAAAGTTCTTCTGTATGAGAAAGCTGGAGTTGAAGCACCTGTTTTTGGTAGTTCCAGTCATAAATGGCTTTGCTTTCGTCAAGTCCTTCATAACACTGCAGTCTGATTAACCTTGCCTGGAAAATCTTGCTGAGGACTTTGGCAAGTTCGGTTTTGCCAACACCTGAAGGACCGCAGACGAGTAATGGCTTCTCTAGTTTTAAGGCAAGGAAAATAGTCCTCAAGGCATCCTCGGCGATTATATAACCCGCTTCCTCAAAACCCTTCTGCAGTTTTTCATACTCAACATCGAATTTAGCAGGTAAGTTCTTTACCATTTGGCAATCTTCTTTCCTTCTCTTGAAAACCACGAATTTAATCTTTACCTTTAATTACTGCTAGTGGCCGCAACCTGGTCACTTTTTTGACAAAATCGATTTCCGCAAGCGTATCCACAACATCATCAATATTCTTGTAGGCGGCAGGCGCTTCATCGAGCAGCAGGTGATAGGCTTTCTCGTCAAAAACAACTCCCTGCATACTGGCTTTCAGCTCTTCTTTAGAGATCTCTTTTTCCGCAGCAGTTCGGGAAAGAACGCGTCCAGCACCGTGATTTACCGAGAAGAAAGGCTCTTCAGCCTTTGGTGTGCCTACGAGGACATATGACGCTGTTCCCATACTGCCGGGGATCAAGACCGGGTGGCCTGTTTCCCGATACACAGGGGGATTGGTGGGATGGTAGGGAGGCAATGCTCGTGTTGCTCCCTTTCGGTGCACAAGCAACTTTCCTTCTCTATGTTGTTCGAACTTGGCGATGTTGTGGGCAACATCGTAAACGATTTTCATTTCCAGTTCGGTGGCTGACTTTTGGAAGACTTCCTGGAAAGCACGACGCACATCATGAGTAATCAGTTGTCTGTTGCAAAACGCAAAGTTGACCGCGCATGCCATTGCCGCATAGTAAGCCTTTCCTTCAGGAGAATTAATTGGAGCACATGAGAGTCCTTTATCCGGAATTTCTATCCCGTAATTCTTTCCCGCCTTATAGAGGATTTTCGTGTAGTCTGTACATATTTGGTGTCCAAACCCCCGACTACCGGTGTGAATCATCACCAGGATCTGATTCTCCCTAAACCCAAAGCGAGAAGCAGTTTCCTGATCGTAAACTTCTTCTACAAATTGGATCTCAATAAAATGATTTCCCCCACCAAGAGTCCCTAACTGGCTTGCTCCCCTTTTCATTGCTTCAGAACTGACAGCTTCGCTTTTTGCTCCTGGGAGACACCCGTTTTCTTCAATAAAGCTGGCATCTTCCTTCCAGCCAAAACCCTCGTCAATGAGCACGGGGACGCCATGGTGGAGTATTTTTAAAAAGAGGTCTCTTTTGAATTCCCCTCGCCGCGACTTTTTTCCTATCCCCGTAGGAACGAAATATTCGATCGCTTCGATGAGGTTCTCCAAGATCCTCCGATTTACATCTTCCCGGCTCAGATTAGTTGTGATCAAACGGACACCGCAGTTGATGTCCATACCGACGGCACCTGCAGAAATTACTCCTTCAGGAACTGCAGTTGCCATAACTCCGCCTATCGGAAGTCCAAATCCCTGATGGATGTCGGGCATTCCGAAGACATTTCTGACGACCCCAGGCAAAGAAGCAGCATTTGCCAGTTGCTTCAGGGAATTGTCGCGGTAAATGTGACGAAACAACTTGTCGTTAAGATAGACAATTCCATCAACTTTCATTTTGCCCTGTCGAGGCAGTTTAAACCTGTTCTTACCAGCAGGGATCAGGTGCACGACTTTTCCTTCCCTTCTACTCCTCACTTACCTCATCAGTTTTCTTACGCAAAACCAGCTTCAGAGCGGTATAAGCAAGTGCGGAAATGATGATAAATGAGAGAAAAGAATAGAAAAAAACAGCCCTCAGCAGACAGTCAACGACAGTGAGGGCGAGTCCTAGAGAAAATGGCAACACAAGAGAATCAATGCTAAAAAGAAACTTTCTTTGCCTGATTCGAGAAAAGTTGAAGATGATAAAAAACAGCACGGTATTAATCACTAACTTCAGAAAAAACACTCTTCTCAGTTCTCCTTTGAAAATAAAACCTCTCCCTCAAGGTCAGGAAGGAGCTTTTCAAGTGCCCTGATTGCCCGGTAATTTGTTAAATCGATGTGAATTGGGGTAATTGAAACCATTTTTTCTCTGATTGCTGCTACGTCTGTATCAGGGTCATCATCAAGGTCAATCACATCTCCTCCGAGCCAGTAGTAAAGCTTCCCCCGGGGATCTTTGCGGACTTCAAAAGAATTGAGATACTTCCGGTTTCCCAGCCTAGTGATTCTCACTCCCCGGATCTCCTCAGCGGGGAGAGAAGGGACGTTTACATTGAGGAGGGTATCTGTGCAAAAATCGGTTTCCAGGATCCTCGGAACAAGCTTTTTAGTGAAGTAGGCAGCATATCTGTAGTCGGGATTAGCGTAGTCAGCAACAGAAACCGCAATTGCTGGTATTCCCAGGATCAAGCCCTCTAATGCCCCAGAGACAGTGCCTGAATACAAGACATCAATCCCCAAATTTGGTCCCCTGTTGATGCCAGCAACAACTACATCTGGCTTGTCTTTCAGCAGACAGTTAACCCCGAGTTTAACGCAATCTGCTGGCGTTCCGTTAACCGCCCAGGCAGCCCCACTGAAAAGAGAAACCCTTTCTGCACGCAATGGTTGGTCGACGGTTATTCCGTGTCCCGTGGCGCTTCTCTCACGATCTGGAGCAACCACGGTGACTTCTGCAATTTCACTTAAGGCTGACCAGAGGACTGCTAGTCCTTCAGCATAAATGCTGTCATCATTCGTTAATAAGATCTGCATTAAAACCTCCGCAACTGGAATTTTTTCTTAAAACTCCTGCTTCACTATAATATAGTTTAAGTGGAAACTCCCCTCCGTGCAATAACCAATTCCTCTCGCCGTTATTCTGTAAGCAACTTTTGAAACATCTTGGCGTTGATCACCGCTTTTCCTCTGTAATGGTTGTTAAAGGCCACAAAGACCCGTGTTGCCTCTTTGGAGAGTGACTTTACTTTTGGCACCCATTCCCGGAGTTCTTCCTCGGTGTATAAATAGTCGTAGCGCTCGTAAGATTCTTCGTGTTTCCACCACTTTTCGGCATTCCTTCCGTGGAAGCGAACATAACCGATTGAGGAAGTAAGGACTGCGGAACGCCCTACGAGACCTTTGAGTTGCGGTTCGTCTACTGAAACATATGCTATTCCGTGCATCTGTAAGAAATCCCAGACGGGTTTCTGTTCCCAACTGATGTGGCGGAACTCTACCGCAAGAGGAAGCCCTTCCATTAATTCCCGCAACCGGGAAAGATACTTTCTGTTCTCTTCACTGTTTTTAAATGAATACGGAAACTGAAGCAGAACTGCACCCAGTTTCCCGGTGTCGATGAGTGGCTTGAGAACAGAACGAAACTTTTCGGAAGTAGCTTTAAGATCTCCCACACGCTCATGCGTCAGTGATTTGTGAGCCTTTACCGTAAACAAAAAGTCAGGGGGAGTTTTTTCAGCGAGTCTAAGGAAAAATTGGAAAGAAGGAAGATGGTAATAGGAAGAGTTGATTTCGGTAAACGAAAAGTCCCTCGCATAGTGCCTCAGCATTTCTTCCCGCTTGATCCGGAGAGGATAAAAGGCCCCACGCCAGTCGTCGTAGCTATAACCAGAAGTCCCGATTAATATTTGAGCACCCAAGGAAAAACTCCTTTCATCGAACCAGTTTTGTTTCGACTCTTTGGGTTACATTACCCATTATCTAGTCTCTTGTAGAAATTTTATTTGCAGGGTATAATACCTGTAGATAGAACATATGTTTGTTACTGGGTTTATAATCCACAGCTAATAGGCAAAGGGAGGAGTTGATTGTGCTTAATAACAAACTGTGGGAGAGTCACCGAATCATTTTACCGGACGCCCGCGAGAAGATGGTTTCCTGCTGTCAAGATTGCCGCTTTTTCGTCCAAATCCAGGGAAAAGAAGAAATTAGATATGGATGTGTTGAATGTATTGAAAAGTACCGCAAATTTTGCTGCAAGGTTCCCCCGAAAATCCACGTAATGGAAATACTAAAGATGGTGGGCAAAGAAGGGCTCGAAAAAATCCTGGAAAATGGGGATCCTCAAAAACCGGCCTGTGGCAAATTTCTCCCCAAGATGTAAGGTTTACTCTTTGACAAGTTCCCAGTTTGGTTCCAGTGGTTCCGAGGTATCCATGTGTCCCAGGATCGATTCTTGCTTCTCTCCCTCAAGCAGAAACTGAACTTTTTCAATTCCCGGGAGCTTGGCAAGTGAATTAGTTACTGAATAAAGGGTCATATGTTCTCCAGCAGAACCACCCCAGTGTTTGGTTTGAAGTTCCCTGGAAAAGTTTACATAGGCAACCCCGTCTGCTACTTCCACAGAAATCAACTCTGTTTCCTTGGGGATTGTCCTGGTAAGCTGAGGATTTTGAGGACCTTTGATCAACTCTTCGATAACTATAGTTTCGAGGGATTTCCCCTCCACGACAACTTGGCGTTCCTCGGGAACGAGGTACATCGCGTTTTGATCCCCAAAGTAAAGGGTAACCTTTTCAACTTTAGGTTCTTTGTCCTCTCTAACCTCAGGTTGTTCTGGTTTCACTAAACAACTCCCGCTACCTACTGCCAATAACAGGATGGTAACCAGCAAAAAGATGCCTTTCCAGTTGAGCTTTCGGTTCATTACTTTCCTGGTTTCGATTATCAGGTCCTCCTCCTTTCTTAGTTTCCCCAAACTTCAGGTTAGAAGTTGCGAAAAATGGGAAGTGGTGTTTTCCACCTTTCTAACTAACTGCCTTTGATGAGGGAAAACGCCTCAGCTCTTGTCGCTTCATTTGACTTGAAAATTCCTCTGACCGCAGAGGTTATGGTCTTCGAACCGGCTTTTTTTACACCTCGCATTGTCATACACATGTGCTCTGCTTCGATTACGACCATCACCCCAAGGGGATCGAGGGCCTCCATGATCGTGTCAGCGATCTGAGAAGTCAACCTTTCTTGAAGTTGGGGTCTTTTGGCAAACCCCTCAACGACCCGTGCCAATTTGCTTAATCCTGTAATTTTCCCCTGCCGGGGAATATAGGCGACATGTGCTTTTCCGTAAAACGGCAACAGGTGATGCTCGCAGATCGAGTAGATGGGAATATCTTTAACCAAGATCATTTCATCGTGTTTTTCAGAAAAAAAAACGTTAAGTTCTTCTTTAGGATCGTACTGGAGTCCGCAGAAAATCTCCTCGTACATTTTGGCAATTCGCTCGGGTGTCCTTCGCAGGCCTTCTCTATTAGGGTCTTCACCTATTCCTTCAAGAAGCAAACGCACTCCCTCGATGATCTTTTGACGATCTATTTTTCTCTTTTGTTGTTCAGACATTTTAAAAGCTGTACCCCCTTGATTTGTCTCCTCCCTACTTCATAAAAACCAGTCAATATACTTCTAATTCGCCATTTTTTTTAATTTTCCTGCAATCACTTGGGCAAATTCCGGCACCCGGCAATAGCCGTGTTATAATATTCGAGTGCTGTTTTTTCATCCTCTAAAGTAAGGTAAATGTTCCCTAAAGTAATCCAGGCGGGGGTATTCCCAGGATCTTTTGTAACAACCTCCTTCACACACTTGAGAGCTTCTTCCCAACACTTCATTTTGAGGTAACAGTTGCCTTTGTTATACAAATAAGTCAGGTTATCTGGGGCTGAGTTACAAGCTTGCTCGAAGTATTGCAAAGCAAGTTCTAATTTTCCTTGTATCTCAAAGCATAGAGCAAGGTTGTTGAACAGTAGAGGGTCATTAGAACCGAGAGCGAGAGCCTTGGTGAAATAGTGTTCTGCTTCTTTGTAATGACCAAGACTGATCAGACAAGTAGCCAGGTTGCAATAAAGCTCAGGGCTGTTATCTTCATATTCCAGTGCTTTTTTAAAGGCTTTATATGCCTGATGGTAGCGTCCTAACTTAACGAGACAGAACCCCTTATTATTCCACAAACTGGCGCATTTAGCTCCATTTCGAATTGCCTTCTGGAAGCATTTGATGGCATCTTCGTAACAACCCATATGACAAAAGCAGAGCCCTTTGTGAGCAAGAAGTCTAGGGTCACGTGGTCGCAGAGTCAGGGCTTGATTAAAGCAGGTCAGGGCAATTTCCCAATAACCTGTTTCGTAAAAGCAGATACCTTTGTTTTCCAGTGTTTCGAGATCATCAGGAAAAGCTCGTAAAGCCAGATCAAAGCACTGATTGGCCTCGGCGTATTTTCCTTCCTGCATTAATATTTTTCCTTTAGCCTTCCATTGTTCTGCATCTTCTGTTTCCTTATCGAAACTACATTCTTCACGCTCAACACAGTTTCTAGAAATACTGAGCCCTCTTACCCAATAGACTTCACTGTTGATAGGAAACGAGTCATTCCTTTGTGCTTTCATGTGGACGAGGATTTCCTGCATACACCCGCAAACTTTTTCATAGAGCAAATTAATGGCCCTTGCTAGCAATACAAAAACACCTCCAGAATATAAGTTTCTGAGTAAAATAGTTCTTGAACAGCGAAAAAAATCCTGCTATTTTTTTCCAACTTATTCTTCTATTCTTCGACCCCAAAACCGAATCCTGCCGTACTTTGTCTTGTTCCCGAAGGTGGCAGTGTCATATATCTTCCCTGAAGTTAATATGTTTATAAACAAAAACTTTTTGGGAGGCTTTTTTCATGGGGGAAGAAAAAACAAAAACGAGGCCTATTTTCTGGGGCACCTGTATAGCGGTTGGCATTGGTCTTGTGGGGGTTCTTCTAATGGCAATAACCTTTTACCTGACACCTCTTTCTGACACTTACTGCAAACCACTCGCCACAGCCCTCTATATAATTGGGGCCTTTGTAGGCGGTTTTACGGGCGCCAAGAAGGCAGAGGAGAAAAGGCTTCTTTGCGGTATTGAAGTCGGGCTTTGTTATCTCTGTTTTGCCGCCTTTTTGAGTTTACTAGTGGCACCAGCAGCACTTTCTCCCGTAAAGGCCTGTCTCAAGGCAATTTATACTTTACTGATTTCAGCTTCGGGTGCTGTTGTGGGAATAGTTTTTGGCGAATAGTTTTTGGAATGGTTTACTTTCCATTTTCCCAGTGACCCCTGATAAAATCTACTTTCCACCCTTCCGGTTCTCTGACCAGGAATATGGTTATGGAGTCTTCTTTTTGCCATTGACTGAGGGGATTCCAGATCACATCACCTTGAACCCACGCCCGGCTCTCGGTTTCTGCAAAATCTCTTACCAGAAAAATCACGTAGACACCCGTTTTGTTTTCGGAGCGATCTTTTTTCAGTGCCTCGATGACTCCTCTCGAATGCAGACGCTGCCAGTAGCGGTCTGTAAGCAACTCCCGAAAGCGCTTCCAGTCAGCGTTTTGAATCGACTGATATAATTGGATTGCTGTTTCTACAGAAGGTTGGATTCTGATTTGGACGATCTTCCACTGGCCCTCGAGCAAGCGCAAGAAAATTGTTTCGTGGTATTCGGGAAGAACGCGCTTCTTTGACTCCCAGCAGACACGTCCTAAAGCCCATGCTTCTCCTTTCAGGAGATCGAGATGGGAATCCAGAATCAGAAACATCCCAAATCTGATCGTAGGATCTTCCCTTTTTATCGTTTCCCAACGTTCGAGGAGCCCGCTTTTCTCTAGGTAGGCGAACATGGCTGGGGAAGTCAGGGAACGGACGTAGTCCCAGTTTGTTTCGGAAAAAGCCTGGTAAAACTTGTCAATAATCATAAAAGGATTGCTGGGGAAAGCCCTCGAGGATGAGAAAACTTCTAAGCCAGTCACGAGGGTGCTGAAAACGAGAACCAAAAAGAGCGTGCAATTTTTCTTAGGCATTGTCGTCCTCTGCTCTCCTTTTGCGATCCTGGTTTATTGTTTAGTTAATGCTGGATAATGTCAGTTTATGACTCGGATCCAGTTTAGAAGAATAAAAGGCAGCCCTTACAGGCTGCCCTTCACTTGATGATTTTTTTCAATATATCTCGCAATAACCGTGGTAATCTAACAAAATAAACCTTCAAGGTTACCCACCCCGCTGTATTCCTTTTCCTCCCTCATTATATTTTGCGAGGAAGAAAAAGGTGCAAAAGTAAGAGACGTTCTTTATAGTATATGTATATGCACAGGAAGCCGTCAGCTTTCGTTTAACTGCTCAGCTACTTTTTTCAACTCAAAGACTACTTTGCTCCCGATCACTGCATAGTCTTCGGTGGGAAGATAGTGACGAGCAGAACCGTCAAAAAGAACGTTCCCTGAAGGCGGAAATTCATCGTCTCCCTCCCATACCACGTAAGTTACCGGAACCATTGGGAAGACAGGAATAGTGACACTGGCATCCCCGAACTCTCTCTTTTCTCCACCTAGGGCTAGTCCTGCTTTAATCAAAGCACTAGGATTGTTTCCGAAATATCTTATCAAAGGTCTGATGGCGCGGTTGTGAAAGGGAGTAACGTAGATTTGGCCCGAGGGCAACTCTTTAAAGGATATCCACTTATGGTGAAGAGGAACGCCTTCGGCATGGTATAAATAATGCAAAATTAAAATTTGGGTATCTAAAGATACATTTTTACCCTCGGGGTGGTAAACCTCTCCAGATGGATAGGTTACCCGGTAGTCCTCATTCAAAAACGGAACAACAAATTCTTGGGCCCCCTCATCGTATTTGACCGAGGCTCGCCAGCATACCTCATGGGGATTTCGGTCCGCCAGCTTTTGTCTGGCAATCTCCAATGTCGTGTCCAGATTGAGATAAGTTTTGTTTTTGAACTTTTGGCCCAACCCTTCCAAAAGAACGGCCTCCCTTCCTTGAAGTAAATTTCCACTTTTCAGAACTTCTCTACTTTTTTTCATTTTCCTGCATGATCTTCACGTAAAGGGAACGCTTTCTTGGACCATCAAACTCACAGAAAAAGATTCCCTGCCAGGTTCCCAAAGCAAGGTCTCCATTTCTAATGAAAATTGTCTGCGAACAGCCCAAGATGCTTGCCTTGATGTGGGCGTGAGCGTTCCCTTCGCGGTGGAAGTAATTCCCTGTAACTGGTGCCAGTCTTTCCAGTGCCTCAGCTATGTCGCGAACTACATCTGGGTCGGCGTTCTCGTTGATCAAAAGTCCTGCTGTTGTGTGGGGAACGTAGAGCAAACATACTCCATCAGTACATCCAGATTTCCGCACTAATTCTCTCACTTGTGGGGTAACGTCTATGAACTCAATTTGTTTTCTGGTAGCCACGGAGATTACCATCACTAGAACCATCTCCCCTCTTTTTTGCATTTGACATTTTCATTTTCTTGGATTAGAATGAAAAGCAAGAAATCTAGTAAAAGCGCGCCCGTAGCTCAGAGGATAGAGCGCTGGCCTCCGGAGCCAGGTGCGCAGGTTCGATTCCTGCCGGGCGCGCCATTTTATTTTCAGCAGCCAACCTTCCTCATTTTCCTTTCTGGATTCCAACCAAAAAGCGCGCACAAGGCGAGGACAAGACGCACCAGCTTGTTCTGCAGCTTTCTTTCTAAAACGTTGTTTTGGAAGATCAGTTTTTCAATCTTCTTCTGAAGTGAGATATTGGTCGTGTTCAACATATCGAGTTCCAGTTCGAGATTTTCGTTAACCCGCAAAAGGTCCTGGTGGGCCTTTTTTAGCTCAGATAATTCCTTGCTTACACGCAACAGTTCCTGATGTTTTGCTTTCACTTCAGTGCGCAAGCTTTCTAAGGCGCGGTTATACTTTTTCTCCATGTCTAATCTTGCCGGTTCCGCCCGCGCCAATTCCTGCTCTAAAGCGCTGTTTTTGTCTTCTAGTAAAGTGATCGTCTCTCGCAACTGGTTGTTAGTCCTCTGAAGGTCTTTGTTTTCTTTGTTAAGAAGAATGTTTTCGTGGGTTCGCGATTTTAGCTGGTTGGTTAGGTTTTTCAGATCCTCTTCATACTGAGCACATCTGTCTTGAAGGTCAGCTATCTCTCGAGCATACTCCTCAATTTTACTTAAAAATTTTTTTCTTTCACTCTCCATTTGGTGCAGATTGGCCTCCATCGTCTTCAGCAAGATCTCCATTTCGTGACATTTCTTTTCCTTTTCTTCAAGTGCTCGCAGAGCATCATCCAACTGTTTCTTGTGAGTGTTTAAAATTTTTGCTTTCTCATTATTTTCTTCCTCAAGCTTGCGTATCCTTTCCATCAAAACTTTTTTCTTGGGTGCATCATTTTCTCTCGAAAAGTCATCCTCTACTCCCCAATGGTGTTCGGGCCCACTGGGAATGAAATCGTCTTCAAAGCGCTCATTTAAAATCTTTCGGCTGGCACGCGTTTTAGCCACCCCATTAACCCCCTTTTGTATTTTAATAAACTCGGCAAAAGGATTCGCCGTTCCTCTTCTGGATTCCTTCGGAAAAATTGGTAATTAATGTCGGTATCTAGGAACATTTATCGAGGGGGTTAATAAAAAATGTCCAAATATCAAGGTTAAAAGGATTTTAATTGATTTTGTTTTAGGTTTTAGCGCCGGTTTTTTCTTTTCCATCCTTTTCTGAAGATAGACCAAGAGAATCGAGATCTCCTCTTAAGTAAGCGAGCACCCGTTTAAATGCACAGGGTAATGGGGCTTCGAAAGTCACCAATTCACCAGTCCGGGGATGTCTGAAAGAAATCTGGTAGGCGTGGAGTGCCTGACCTGGCAAGCCCAACGGGTTACGCCTGGGACCGTAGAGTGGGTCGCCGGCAACTGGGTATCCGGCGTAAGCAAGGTGAACACGTATCTGGTGCGTTCTTCCTGTTTCCAGTTCTACTTCAAGAAGGGTAAAACCAGGAAATTTTTCGAGAACCCGGTAGTGAGTGCGGGCATGTTTTCCATTGGGAACAACAGCAAATTTCTTGCGATTTCGGGGATCCCTCCCTAATGGTGCATCAATTACACCTTTATCTTCCTTAACTTCTCCGTGTACAAGAGCAAGGTATTTCCTTTTCAGGGTGCGGTTTTTGAGTTGCTCAGTAAGGCTCTTATGGGCGAGATCAGTTTTGCTGACAACCAGGAGACCAGAAGTGTCTTTATCGAGCCGGTGAACAATTCCTGGTCTCAGGTAGCCTCCAATGCCAGGTAAATCCGGGCAGTGGCAAAGTAAAGCGTTCACAAGTGTTCCCTCGTAATGACCAGGTGCAGGATGAACCACAAGACCTTGTGGCTTGTTGATCACCAGCAGATCCCCGTCTTCATACACAATATCCAGGGGTATATGTTGGGGTTTCAAAGTAATCTCCTCGGGAGGAGGAACTTCCATTTCAATCAAGTCATTGCAGCGGATTCGATAGCTTGAGCGTGATTTTTTGGAATTAACCAGCACCTTGCCTTTCTCAATCAACTTTTGAATCTGGGTTCTGCTTAAAAAAGGAACCTGCCTGGAAAGGTAAAGGTCCAGGCGGCTTCCTGCGGCTTCTGGTGGAACCTCAAAGAAGTATGTTTCTGGCTCCAGGAAGATCACCTCTCCCTCTCATAACTTCTTAAGCTGAAGAGACCTAGCAAGAGAAGAACTGTGCCAATAAAAATAAAAACATCAGCGAAATTGAAGACCGGCCACACTCTTAAATCCACAAAATCAATAACATACCCTGTCCGCAATCTATCAACTAGATTTCCTAAAATGCCTCCATTCAACAGACCCAGGCCCCAGGAAATCTGAAAATTTTTCGGAAAATACCAGTAAAAAACAAGAAGTAAAAAGACGGCAACTATACTCAAAATGATAAAAAAGTGGTTGTGGTGTGCTAGTATCCCGAAAGCCCCACCCGGATTTTTTACATAGGTGAGCCTTAGTAAAGCAGGTATAAGAGATAGTGATTCTCCTGGTTTGAGATAAGAAACTACCAGAGCTTTAAAGATTTGATCTCCAACAAAGGCTGACAAGGAAATCAGAAAAAAGGTTCTCAAAAGCTTTCCTCCCCAGTTGATGAACCCTGTATTTTCACTTCTTCCCATTTTCTGAAGGAGATAGGGTTGCAGCTGTGCTAAAGCGTTCCCAGGATGGGTCCTCCGCAGCGGCGCTTTCCCACTGGTGTCTGTTCCACTGGAGCATTTGTGGGCCAGTTTTGTCCTGCCCTCCTTTGAGGAGTTTTTTCTTAAATTGTAATTAGGTTGACCTTATTTCTACAAGGCTTGCCTCTTGGTCCCAGGTTACAGATACATCAAACATTTGCTCGACCAGGTTCAGAGGAACCATAATCCGACCTGCGATGTTTTCAATAGGCAAAGAACCGGGGAAAACAGAATTATCTATCCATATTTCTCGAGTCCCGGCCCGCAGAACTACATTACGTTTACCTCGAATTCGCGCCCACTTTTCTTGAGGATTCCAGAATATCTCTAATCCCAGGGACTCTGCTAAAAACCTGATAGGAATATAAACAGTATCTCCGGTGACTACTGGTGGGACATCTGGATCAAGCTCCTGACCATTAACTACCAGAGTTGCTTCCTGTAAGCGGGATTGGGTGTTGTAGACAAGTAATGACAGGTTCTGCAGGACCCGGAAACAATGAGTTCGATCAGGGACACCTTTGCTGAACAGGGAGATTATGTAGGGATGAGTGGGGTGGAAAACGATCCCCACATCATGATAACTTCCAGTAGCCGGCCAATTGCCAATTTTGTGAGCAACACGTGTTCCCGAGGGGAGTAGTTTGGGAATGCGTTCGTTGAATACAGTATTTTCAAGATGATTCAGTAAGATGGATCCGTATTCCGGATAATTTTCCCAAAAAGCCACCAGAGCTTTCATGTAGTAAGCCATATCCCGGGGACAGGTAATATTTCTGCGATCGTCAACAACCTTTCCACCTAGACTTCTCATGAAATCCTTAACATTTTTTCTGCCCAGATAACCAAGAAGCATATTAGTTGCTACATTATCACTGTAAACCATGGAATATTTTGCGAGTTCATAAATTGTATAAGAAGTTCCGTACCGGGCAAACTGCAGAATACCAGTTCCACCTTCATAATGCTGAGGTTTGTATGTCAGCTTCAACTGCGGATTTATTTTATTTAAAGCAATTTGTTGAAATAAAAAGAGGTTCATGGGAATCTTAAATGTGCTTGCTGCATGAAAAACAACCTCTTGATTGATACCGCAAAACTGTTGGGTATGCAGATCGAGGATATATACACCATATGTGCCTTCTTCTTCAGCTAATAATTTCCTAATCTCCTGTTCCAAGGAACGGTAAGAGACAGAACTCTCAGCCCAGGCAATTGAACAAAAAAGAAAATGAATAACGACCAGAATAATCACAAACCTATGAACCAGCCTTGCCACCCCTCCAGTAGAGAACCTGACCACGCTTTTACTGGTTAATTTAAACTAATGAACGTGACCTAAATTTTTGTTTTTGACCAGAAGCTCAGGAAACTTCCAGCTTTTCGAGGGCTTTGCTAAAAGCAGCAAAAGCTTCTTCGTTAAAGAGAGCGAAAACTACTTCTTGAAGGTTGGTAGGGTTGTTCTTGATAAAGTCGACAACGGTTTTCAGCATCAGTTCTCCAGCAATCTCAAGAGGAAAACCGCCTACACCGGTTCCTAAAGCGGGAAAGGCAATGGTTTTTATTCCCAACTCCTGAGCACGGCGGAGGCTGTTTTCTGTAGCCTTGATGATTTTCCCTCCATCTGTTTGCAGGTCCTGGCCCATTACGGCAGCATGGATTACGTAATCAGCACGCAACTTTCCGGCCCCAGTAACAACTGCCTCCCCAACAGGAACGGGCCCCTTCTTCATGGCTTCCTCTTCGATCTCTTGACCCCCCTTTTTCTTGATCGCCCCGGCTACCCCGCTTCCCATCCAGAAGTGGTTATTGGCTGCATTGACAATGGCGTCGACCTCAAGTTCTGTGATGTCCCCCTGCCAGAGGCGAATTAAGGTGTTGTTAATTTTCTTTTCAAAAGCTCCCACCCAAAATCCCTCCTTTTCCTCTGTCACCCTAACAAACATCCTCATTTACCAAATGACTCAGGAATTCACTTTTTCCTTGAGCAAGTGCCAGGTAAGTGTTTTCCAGACGCTGAACCATTCTTTCCAATGAAATCTCTTCCACCTGTTTACGGGCGAGTTCGCCCATTTCCCTGATCGTCTTAGGATTTTTCAGGAGTCCAATTAATTTTTCGGCGAACTCACGTTCGTCTTGACACAGGTATCCAGTAACTCCGTCCTTAACCATCGCCAGAGTTCCAAATGCGGCTCTGGCAACTACCGGAAGACCTGCAGCCATCGCTTCAGCCACTACCAGTCCCTGGGTTTCGGTGAGGGAAGGAAAAACGAATACATCAGCACTCCAGTAAGCATTAACCACATCTTCTGGGGAAAGCAATCCTGTAAAAACAACTTTCGACCTGATTCCCAGTTCAGAAGCGAGTTGATCTAAGGCTTTCTTTTCTGGGCCCCTACCTACGAGAACGAGAGTGGTGTTTGGGAAGTGGTCGAGGACCTGACGAAAAGTTCGGAAAAGAGAAGAGAGATTTTTTTCTTTTCCTAGTCTTCCCACAAAAAGCAGAACTTTTTCGTCCTGAGGAACACCGAATTTCTTTTTGAGGAAGGATGAGTCACCGTTTCGGAATTGGTCGAGGTTGATTCCCGTAGGAATGGCTACAACAGGGCGTCTGACCCCGTAATTCTTGAGAAGCCTTTTAATTACACTGGTAGGAGTGATCACTAAGTCACACTTATTGCAGAATTCTCTCGCCAGCCGGATCGTCAACCTGCGAGCGAGATCTTGAGCAAAAGGCACATAATGAACATACTGATCGTAAAGGGTGTGATAGGTGAAAACCAATGGTTTTTTAAGTTTCCTGGCGAAGAAGGCTCCAAGTCGTCCAAGCAAAAATGGGGAATGCACATGAATGATTTCCAGTTCCAATCTCTTGAGCAGTTTTTCTGCATACCAGGGCACAGGAATCCCTATGTAAAAATCTGGATGAGTCGGGGAACGAAAAGACGGAAAACGGAAGATGTTATCTTCTTGTTCTTGGCACCCGGGATACTGTGGAGCAAAAATGTAGACCTCATGTCCGCGCTTTCGAAGCTCTGTAGTCGATGTTTCGATCGAGCGGACAACACCACTCACATAAGGTTTATAGCTATCTGTAAAGATTCCGATCCGCAATGTTTCTCCCCACCCTACACAGGTCCTCCGGGTTTTTCTTCATCGTCTCGTCCACGAAAGTCCTTGTAAAAGACCCCGTTTTTTCCTCTCCAGTAAGGAATAGATTCCACATCTTCGACTATTCCTTGTTGTTCCTCTGCTTCTGGAAAAGTAACCCTGGGTTCTCCATGAGCAACGTCTGAGGAAGTGCCGTAGCGGGCAACATCCTGCCAGCTATCTTCACCATCATAGATGATTCTCTCCCTGGCCATATCTTCCCTATAAACTTCTTCAGGGGCCCATCCGAATGGTGGTCTGATTACCTGTTCTTCCACCGGGCGTTTTTTTAAGAGCCTATCCTTTTCTTCCGCTTTTTGCTGACAGTGGACACAGAGAGTTGTTGCTGGAACTGCTTCTAATCTGGACTCAGGAATTTCCCTGCCGCAATGTTCACAAATTCCGTAGTTCCCTTCCTCGATCCTCGCCAGAGCTTTTTTGATCTTGGCAAGCTGGACTTGGGCAAGGTCTCTCAACCCGATGTCTTTGCTTCTTTCGAAAATCTCGGTACCCAGGTCTCCGGGGTGATTATCATACATCGAAAGTTCCTGAAGAGAATCCCGAAGACCTGTCAGGTGCCCTTCTTCCAACTGAGCAAGCCGGGTAACTACTTCTTTTTCCGCATTGTAAAGGAGTTGCCTGTAGTGCTCCAATTTTTGCTTGTCCAAAATTAACCCCCATCCTTTCAACAAATTAATCAAGATAATGCACAATTTCTTCTATTGCCCTGCGTCTTGGAGGTGAAGGTTTCTCTGCGGGATAACCCAGAGGAATCAAGGCAACTGGTTTCATATCCAAACCCAGCCCGAGAACACGGCGCACTCCCTCTTCATCAAATGCCCCTACCCAACAAGCTCCCAGACCGATTGCTGTTGCTGACAGGAGGATGTTTTGGGTGGCAGCAGCAGTGTCTTGGATGCAGTACAGTTTTTCCCCACGTTCCCGGTAACGGCGTGCAGACCGCGCCGGAACTGCGCAGACCACAATGACTACAGGAGCTTCAGCTAAGAACATCTGTCCGAGGGCAGCCTTGGCAAGCCCTTTTTTCTGTTCTTCACCACGCACGATGTAAAGTTCCCATGGCTGTAAGTTACCCGCCGAGGGTGCCCAACGTGCTGCTTCGAGAATCTGATTCAGGGCATTTTCCGGAAGAGGGTCACTCTTAAAGGAACGGATGCTCCTCCGTTCCTTAATAACACCCAGCACATCTTTACTCACAATTTCCTCCTCCTTAAAAATATTAAATGCTTCCGTGAAGTTGAATCTGGACAAGACGGACAATTGCGGCAATAAAGTCACTGACGAGGGGCAGGTTGAGTACCACTAGGCGTTGCAAAATGACTAAAACAAGAGCCCCTAGCAGTGTGAAACCTACGGCAACACCCAATCCGCGCACAACACCAGCTATAAAATTGAGAAAAAGGAGGCGAGCCGGATTGTTCATAAGATCAACGTATTCTGCTAGTTTCATCTTCTCCATATTCAGTGAAAGCCTTTCGATCTTTTCCTGTAAACTTTTCACCAATTCTGAAGTAATTTCTTGCACACTGTACCCCCTTACCATTCTACCCTGTCGCCAAGGGTTTAATTAGTAAGTGCCTGCAAAGGAGCGGGAATTCGGCCTCCCCGCTGCACAAAAGCGGCAGCACTGTACCTGTTCACTGGCATAACTGGGGCTTTGCCTAAGAGACCGCCGAATTCTACATAGTCTCCGGGTTTCTTTCCTGGAGCAGGAATAATGCGAACTCCTGTTGTCTTGTTGTTGATCATCCCAATTGCTGCTTCATCAGCAATAATAGCTGCAATTGTTTCTTCTGGAGTATCCCCTGGAATCACAATCATGTCCAGACCCACAGAACAGACGCAAGTCATTGCCTCGAGTTTCTCAATCGTTAAAGCACCTTCTGCCGCAGCCCTCGCCATTCCTGCGTCTTCACTAACAGGAATAAAAGCTCCACTCAAGCCACCAACATAAGAGGAAGCCATTGCCCCTCCCTTTTTGACCGCGTCGTTCAAAATAGCGAGTGCTGCCGTGCTTCCTGGAGCACCACACCGTTCCAACCCCATTGCTTCTAGGATTTCGGCGACACTGTCTCCTACTGCTGGTGTGGGAGCTAGAGACAGGTCAACGACGCCGAAAGGAACACCGAGCCGCTTAGAAGCCGCCCTACCGATCAGTTCTCCCATTCTCGTGACTTTAAAAGCCGTCTGTTTGATCAATGTAGCCAGAGTTCCCAGGTCAACACCAGGATTGTTGCGCACTACACTGAGGATCACTCCTGGTCCGCTGACACCAACATTTAGAGCACATTCAGGTTCTCCAACACCGTGGAAAGCACCAGCCATAAAGGGATTGTCTTCTGGGGCATTACAGAAAACCACCAGCTTGGCGCAACTTATTCCCGATCTTTCCGCAGATAACTCTGCTGCTTTTTTAATTATCTTACCCATTAAGAGCACTGCATCCATGTTAATTCCTGCTCTCGTAGTTCCTACATTGACGGCGGCACAGACCCTTTCTGTTGCTGCCAGAGCTTGGGGAATCGAATTGATCAAATTAAGATCCCCAGTAGTGAATCCTTTGTGGACCAGGGCAGCATAACCCCCAATGAAATTCACCCCGATCTCCTGGGCGGCTTTCTCTAAAACTTCTGCCAGGTAGCAGAATTCTTCTTCTGAACAGCCCTCGGCAACCAGTGAAAGTGGTGTCACAGAAACCCTTTTGTTGATTATCGGGATCCCGTAGTAACGCTCAAGTTCTTCTCCTACCTCCACCAGGTTTGCGGCACAGCGAACGATCTTATCGAAGATCTTTGCCCCAACAACCTTGACATCAGAACCCCCACAGTCACGAAGGCTGATCCCTAAAGTGATTGTTCTGATGTCCAGATTCTCCAGTTCTACCATCTTGATGGTTTCGAATACCTCTTGAGGACTGTATGGAAAAGGCAAAAGGAACATCCCCTTTCTAGATCCGGTGCATGAACCTGAAAACATCTTCATGTTGGAGGGTTATTCTCAGTTCCAGTTCTTCACCTTTTTCTTCCAGCATCTTTTTCAAAGTGAGAAAATCTACCTTACATTTACTGAGATCGACGATCATGATCATGGCAAAGAATCCCTGGAGGACGGTCTGGGTGATATCGAGGATATTCACATTGACTCCGGCGAGGATACTTGAAACAGCAGCAATAATTCCCACTTTGTCATGGCCAATGACAGTAACGATCGCTCGATTAATCTCTTTTTCTTCTGGATTTGGACCTCTTGGTTCCTTTTCTTCGTCGGCTGACTTCTGCGGAACAAGGTTGATCTTAATCCCCTTCTCTCTGATCAGCTCTCTGGCAGCCTGTGTGAAGATCGTGCCTTCTGGAAATGTAAGTTCTTGCCGATCACCAAGCTTTTCTAGCCTCGCTCTAGTGATTACTTCTCGCACAGTGAACTCCCCTTTCTTAGAGGTCCGAAACTGCTTTTGCTTCGAAAAGCTTTACAACATCATAGCACCTTTTGCAGAGTTCTGGGTGTTCTGCTGAGGAACCAACACTTTCCCGAATCATCCAGCATCTGATGCACTTTCTGCCCGGAGCTTTTTTAACCAGGATCTTCACTGGAATTTCCTCGGCTTGAAACGCCGCTGCCGGAGATGCTTCCCAGTGTTCGTGGATTTCTACTCCAGAAACGATGAACACAGTGGCTAACTCTTTTTCAAATTTCTTCAAAAATGCGTATTCATCCCCATTTTCTGGATAAAAAGCAACCACGGCCTCGGTAGAAGGGCCAATAAGCTTCTGAACACGCGCTTCTTCTAGCGCCTTCGCCACCTCATCACGCAGCTTTAAGATCCGTTCCCAATTGTTTTCCAGTTCCTGATCAAGATAAACCCGGTTCACCTGAGGCCAAGGAGCCAAATGCACGCTTGGCCACCGACTTTTTGCCTGGGGAAGGTGGCTCCAGACCTCCTCAGTGGTAAAACAGAGAATGGGGGCAAGAAGTCGGGCAAGTACACTGGTTATCTCGTAGAGAACGGTCTGGATGCTGCGCCTCTCAGGGGAGGAAGGATAGGCGCAATAAAGGGTATCCTTTGTAACATCAAGGTAAAAAGAGCTCAAGTCTACGACGCAGAAATTGTAGATGGCATGGTAGACGATATGAAATTCGTAATTTTGGTAAGCTTTTGTCACTCTCTGGATCAACTGGTGTAGCTTTAATAGTGTCCAGCGATCGAGAAGGCCTAATTGTTCGTAAGGAACTCGATCTCTTTCAGGATTAAAATCATAAAGATTACCCAGCATAAACCGGAAAGTATTTCTGATCTTGCGGTAGGCTTCTGAGGTCTGGTTGATGATGTTTTCGGAGACGGCAACATCGCTCCGGTAATCGGCAGAAGCAACCCAGAGCCGGAGGACGTCAGCACCAAACCTCTTGATCAAGTCCTGAGGATCAATGACATTGCCTAGCGATTTGGACATCTTCCGGCCCTCTTCATCAACCACGAAACCATGTGTGAGAACGGCACGATACGGTGCTCTTCCGCGTACAGCAACAGCAGTACAAAGGGAGGAGTTGAACCAGCCCCGGTGCTGGTCACTTCCTTCAAGGTAAAGATCAGCAGGCCACCTGAGATCAGGGTGCTGTTCCAGAACAGCGAAGTGGCTCGAGCCAGAATCAAACCAGACATCCATCGTATCTGTTTCTTTAGTAAACTCCCTGCCACCACATTCCGGACACTTGAAACCAGGTGGGAGAAGTTCTTCAGAATCTTTTTCAAACCACACATCAGAACCGTGCTTCCGGAAAAGCTCCTGCAACCACTTGATCGTTTGATCATTGATCACAGGTTTCTGGCACTGCTGACAGTAAAAGATTGGAATAGGTACTCCCCACACCCGCTGGCGGGAAATGCACCAGTCTCCCCGTTCAGCAATCATGTTGTAGATGCGTTCTTTCCCCCAGGCGGGAATCCACTGAACTTCCTCTATTGCCTTGAGTGCATCTTTCCGAAAGCCGTCAATGGAAGCGAACCACTGTTCTGTGGCCCTGAAGAGCAATGGGTTTTTGCATCTCCAGCAGTGAGGATACTGGTGAACAATAGTCTCTTGGCGATAGAGCAGACCGCGGTTTTTCAGTTCCTCGATCACTTTCTGGTTGGCGTCCCAGATAAGCATTCCGGCGAAGGGCCCTGCCTCAGAAATAAACCTTCCTTTTCCATCAACGAGGGAAACAACTGGAATGTTATAAGACTGGCAGACCTCAAAGTCCTCCATACCGTGAGCGGGAGCGGTATGCACAGCACCTGTTCCCTGTTCGAGGGTCACGTGTTCTCCCAGCACCACGAGAGAGTCTCTGTCGTAGAAGGGATGGGCACAGCGGATCCCTTCTAATTGAGCACCTTTCCATGTTCCCAGAACTTTTGCTTCTTTTTGGTCTTCTGTAGAAAGGGCCTGTCCTAATAACTCTCTGGCCAAAAGCAGTTTTTCATCTTTGATCTCAACAAGGGTGTAGTCAAATTCAGGGTGGAGGCTGATCGCTGTATTGCCTGGTATCGTCCAGGGAGTTGTGGTCCAGATGAGGATAAAAGTGTGTTCATCTACTGGAAAGAGCCCTTTGCTATCCTTCACCAAGAACTTCACGTAGATAGAGGGAGATGTTTTCTCTTGATACTCTACCTCGGCTTCAGCGAGAGCTGTTTCACAGTCAGCACACCAGTAGACAGGCCGCAGCCCTTTATAGATGTAGCCACGTTTGGCGAGTTCGCCAAAGACTCCGATCTGAATGGCTTCATAGGCGGGTTCGAGGGTCAGGTAAGGCTTTTCCCAATCACCCTGAACACCAAGACGCTTGAACTGCTCTCTTTGGACACCTACATACTTTAAGGCATATTTTTTACAGATGCCCCGGAATTCCAGGACATCCACCTGATGACGGTCAACTCCCAGGTGCTTGATCGCCTGCTGCTCGATGGGAAGGCCGTGAGTGTCCCATCCAGGGACGTAAGGAGCATCATATCCTGTCATTGTTTTGTACTTGATGGTGATGTCTTTAAGGATTTTGTTTAGAGCAGTGCCGAGGTGGATGTCTCCGTTGGCATAAGGAGGCCCATCGTGCAGAATAAATTTTGGTTTTCCTTGAACCTGTTCCCGAATTTTTTGATAAAGCCCTAGTTCCTCCCAGAAACGTAGTATTTCTGGTTCTCGTTTGGGCAAATTTGCCCGCATCGGAAAATCTGTTCTCGGTAAATTTAAGGTTGTTTTATAGCTTTTCTGCTCCATATCTTCACTCCTTAGCATCTGGAATCAACGACAAATAAACCTCTCACCTTTAGGGGCGAGAGGTATCCCGCGGTACCACCCTGATTCCCTTTCAGTTGTGAAAAGGGCTCTTTTGATAAGGAAGTAACGGTCCTCATCCGGCCTTCCTTACTCACCCTAAAGGCTTTCTGGAGGCACTCCCGGGGGATTTTCTGCTCACCCTGGGTATTACCAGGCTCCCACCATCCCTGGCTCGCTGGAACCCCAGAACGAGATACTCGTCCCGGTCATCGCTTTAGCTGTTTTGTCTCATTTGCTTTCCAGGTATGGTTTCTCCCCAACTTCGAGGTAATTATACGGAATTTCCAGTTCCTATGTCAAGCACATGCGGCGAACAATCGATACTTGCTACCCGAATAATTTATCAAAATACTCGGCAATTACTCGCTGCTTACAATAATATTCCATCTTCTGCTAACTCTAAAGAGCGTTGGGCTAAATAGAGATCATACTCAGCAGCGGTTTTTTCGCTTTCACTGTTTAACCAATTAAGCTCACTCTGCAACAGATCCAGTCTAGAAATTCGCCCCATCTCGAACCTCTTTTTATCCCACTCGTAACTTTTCTTCGCATTCTCATAATTAACCAGTGATAATTGGTAGTTTTTGTGCTTGGTTTTGATGTTTGCTACCAAATTTTTAACAGTTTCTACTAATTTATATCTCTCATCTTCCAACTGGAGTTTTAACTCTTCAATTTCCAGTTCCAGTAACTCATCCTGGTAGCTATCTTCTTCAACATCATCTAAGTCCCCTTTTTTCTGCTCAATGTCCCTTTTAAGCTGAGATATCCGATCATATTCTTGAGAAGCTCTTGATAATAATGTTTCGACATCAGGGATTTCAATGCTATCGGGAACTTCAAAAGGAACCACTATTAATTCAGCATCATAGTCTCTCCCCATGATGTCGTTCAGTTTTCCCTTTGATGCTTTAATCGAGTTTTGCAGTTCCTCTATCCTGTTGCTTACAGTTGCCAACTCGGCCGATAACTCGTCCACCCTGTATTGGGTGCTCCTGCCGAGTTCCAATCTTGCCTTTTCTAGATCAAGCAAGAACTTCTTTATCTCATGCTCCTTTTTTAAGGCATTCAAATTTTTTTCTTGTTTCAATATTGTTGTGTACAGTTCTTCAACTATGTAATCTAACTGTTTCTTGAAGTTTTCTTCCTCGACAACTGCATCGTCGTACTGGTTCTCTACCTCTGCCTTTTTGTCTGACAAAGACTCCACGACATCGGCCTGTTGATCTATCTTTTCCCAAAGAGAATCCATTTCTTTTTGGATTTCGTCCATCCTTTTTTCGATATCTTCCACACTAATGTCACCTGATGTGTCGCCCTCATTTAATTCTGCTAATTTA
>LGFL01000070.1 GCA_001508855.1 Thermoanaerobacterales bacterium 50_218 | reverse complement strand
AAGATGCTCCAGGAAAGGTACCCAGACTTCTACACAATGGTGGCCAAGACACACCTGAGCTTGACCCACGATCCCACACTCAAAGGTGTCCCCAAGGGTTGGGTTCTCCCGATCCGCGATGTTCTGGTCTTTGCTGGCGCCAAGTTCCTCGTTCCGGTCTGCGGCGATATCAGGCTCGTCCCAGGAACCTCTTCCGACCCTGCCTTCAGAAGAATCGATATCGATGTCGAAACTGGAGCTGTCAAGGGACTCTTCTAATCACAGAAAAAGTTCGTCGAGGAAAAGGGAGCTCCGGGAGCATTTTCCGGAGCTCCTTTTCTTTTCTAGATGTTGCGGTGAAGGAGGATCTCAGGCTATAATTGGTGAAGTATTATTCTGAACTACTCCACAATAACGTAAGGAGAGGCTGTGATGGAACGCATTGACGCTGTTGTGCGCGATCCCCTGTTTCGAGAGTGCCTCGAGAAAAACCGGAAGGCGGAGGAATCCCGGGAGTTCTGCAAACACGATTTGCAGCATTTTATTGATGTCGCTCGGATCACTTACATTTTGATGCTGGAATCAGGAGACCTGAGAAGATTCATTGAGGAGAACAATTTGCGAGGACGACGCTCAGCAAAAGAAGTGATTTATGCTACTGGTCTCCTCCATGACATTGCCCGCTGGAGGGAATACGAGACAGGTGAGGACCATGCCCCACTTGGTGCCGAGCTCGCAGAACAGATCCTCCATCGTGCTGGTTTTACACCGAACGAAATCAAGATCATCACCACGGCCATCTACGAGCATCGCGAGCAAAGGCCTCAAATGTCGCTTTTAGGGGAAATGCTCCACAGGGCAGACAATCTTTCTCGCGCCTGCCACGAGTGTCCTGTTAAAGACAAGTGCTACAAGTACCCCAGGATGGAGACAGCCAACCTTGTCTTGATCTACTAAAGAGAGGTGGGCTGGTGTGAGTTTCCGGGAACTGCATAACATCAGAGTGATCGCTGTCAGTAACAGTGAGGAGGCCCAGAAGGCGATTAAGAGTGTTGGGGCTGATGCTGGTGGGGTTGCCTGGATGACCCCGAAGGCAATCCATTACGTATTAAAGATCGAAAACCTGCCGACCCGAGCTGCTAATATTCTCAAGCAGGAAATGCTTTCCCGTGGCGGGGAAGCTGCTCTTCACCGGGAAGCAGTTCATCTTGCTGTAGAAACTACAGATGTTTTGCTGATGGGAACCCTGAAGCAATATGACCAGTTGTGCAGGAAATTAAAGATGCAGCCGTTCGGCTTATCTCACCTTGCCCAGGAGATCAAAGAGGTTCTGGAAAATCTCGAAAAAAAGCAGGTTTACCACTTGCGCTGTCGTGACCGCTCTCTTCCCATTGGCGAGCGCACCCTAGTCATGGGGATCCTCAATGTAACCCCAGATTCCTTTTCTGATGGAGGCAAGTTTACCGATGTCGAGGCAGCAGTAGAGCACGCCAAGGAGATGGTGGAGGCAGGTGCTGACATTATTGATATTGGAGGAGAGTCTACCCGTCTTCAGGCAAACCCGGCCACCTATTCCCAGAACAAACCGACATCTTCCCGCTGGGGCTGGGAGCCTTTGCCCGTTGAGGAAGAACTGAAGAGGATCATGCCTGTTCTCGAAAGATTGCTAGAAGAGGTTGAGGTGCCGATTTCTGTAGACACCTATAAATCAGAAACTGCAGAGGTGGCCCTCAGAGCAGGCGCCCACATGATCAATGATGTCTGGGGCTTCCAGTATGATCCTCGCCTTGCGGAAGTGGCTGCCAAGTATGATGTACCAGTGGTCTTGATGCATAATCAAACGAGCACGGAGTATCATGACCTGATGGGTGACATCATTCGCTACCTGCGAAAAAGCATCAAGATTGCTACAGATGCCGGGGTTCGGCCAGAGCAGATCATCATTGATCCTGGCATCGGATTTGGCAAAAACCCGGAGCAAAGCCTCAAGGTCCTGCGCCACTTGAAAGAATTGAAGTCCCTGGGGAAACCCATCCTCCTGGGTACATCTAGAAAGTCGGTAATTGGGGCAACATTAAACCTTCCTGTTGAGGAGAGGCTGGAGGGAACTGCGGCTACGGTTGCTTGGGGGATTGCCCAGGGTGTGGACATCATCAGGGTTCATGATGTCAAGGAAATGGTGAGGGTTGCCCGAATGGTTGACGCCATTATGAGGGCTTAAGAGGATGGTGAGAGAAGTGAGTCTTCCCCAGGACAAGTTGGTTTTAAAGGGGATGCAGTTCTACGGATACCACGGAGCGTTGCCTGAAGAGCGGCAGCTTGGTCAACGCTTTTTGGTTGACCTGGAACTGTTTTGTGACCTCCGGTCTCCCGGCGCTTCTGACAGGCTGGGGGCAGCAGTTGATTATGCTAAGGTCTTTGATCTGGTTAAAGGTATTGTCGAGAAAGAGCGTTATCATCTAATTGAAGCCCTTGCTGAGCGCATTGCCAGTTGTGTTTTGGAAAACTTCCCTGTGGAAGGGGTTCTCGTCAGGGTTAAGAAGCCGCAAGTGCCCTTGCCGGGAATTCTTTCTTATGCCGGAGTGGAGATAAAGAGGGGACGGTGTTTCCAGGATGCGTGAACACCTCCCCTTCAGAGCCTTTGTTGGTCTGGGATCGAATCTCGGAGACCGCGTCGGCTACCTATCCCTGGCGCGCCAGGGACTGGAGGAACACCCCTTGATCGCTATTAAAAGAACCTCATCTATATACGAATCAGAGCCTGTTGGCTACCTTGAACAGGACTGGTTCCTTAATCAGGTGGTTGAGATAGCTACAAGTCTTCAGCCTTCTGAATTGCTGGCAGTGATGCAGGGGATTGAGAACCGTTTGGGAAGGAAAAGGAAGATCAGGTGGGGACCTCGGGTTATCGATCTTGACCTATTGCTTTTCGAAGACCTGGTGATTTCTACTCCTGAGCTTACCATTCCTCATCCCCGGATGTACGAGCGGAGTTTTGTGCTCATCCCTTTGTGTGAAATTGCACCGGACTTCCTTCATCCTGACGGGATGAACACCCGCACCCACTTGCAAAGGCACCTGGAAACAAGGGGTGGGGAGAGAATCAGGTTGTATCAGGGTTAGTTTATGTGGTATAATCAAAGCACGAGGTGTTCTTACCTGCTATGAGTGAGCCGGACAGGAACGGATCGTCCTGTACCGGGGGGAGTATAGAGAGGCAGGTCTTTGGAAAACCGACCGCTTCAACCTTAGGGACGGAGACGGGAGGTAGAACTAAGAGTTAGAAAATTGTGGTGGCAGAATACCTTCTGATTTCGGTCAGAAGGTTTTCTTTTTTAGAGGGGGGAATTTGGGGAATAATGAAGAAGATCGGTTTTATCGGTGCAGGCAAGGTTGGCTCAGCTCTTGCTCTTCTTTTGCAGAGGAATGGCTACGAGATTGTGGGGGTTGCCAGCAGGACGCCTGCCTCTGCTGAGAAGTTGGCAAACAGGCTCCAGAGTCCTGTTCTCACTCGGGGGGAAGTCTGTCGAAGGTCTGAGGCTTTGTTTATTACTACGACCGATGACGCCATCCACCAGGTGGTTTCCGAGTTGGCTGCGGAGGGGTCTTTTCGTCAAGGTCAGATCGTTCTTCACACCAGTGGTGCTTTAACTGCTGAAGTGTTAGCTCCTGCTGCTGCTCAAGGAGCAATTACCGTGTCCCTTCATCCCCTCCAGTCATTTGCCACTGTGGAGCAAGCACTGGCGATTTTGCCGGGCTCCTACTTCAGTATTGAAGGTGATCAGCGGGGTTTTTCCTTTGCCCAGGAAGTTGTGGAGAAGCTCAAGGGGAAGTATTTTTACCTTGATTCTGCAGCTAAGGTGCTTTATCATGCTGCTGCCTGTGTAGCCTCCAATTATCTGGTCGGTCTTTTAGCTTGTGCTTTGGATCTGTTTGCTGCTGCAGGGATTCCCGAGGAAATGCGGCTCCCAGCAATTCTTCCCCTGGTTACAGGGACGGTTGATAATATCCGCAAGATCGGTATTCCCAGTGCTTTAACCGGACCGCTGGCTCGGGGAGATCTGGGGACCATCGCTAAGCATCTGCGAGCACTGCAAGAACTTCCTGAACAGGAAACTGTTTACACTAGACTCGGGCTCTACACCCTGAAGGTCGCCTTGGCCAAGGGGTCGATAACTGAAGACCAGGGAAGGGAACTGCGTGCCCTCCTGGAAAAAGGTGTAGGTGAAAAATTTCATCGTGAGGAGGAAAAGTGATGGGACGTGTGACCACAGCGACTCTCCAGGAAATGAAGAAAAGAGGAGAGAAGATCACTCTGCTTACTGCTTACGATTATCCCACAGCGAGGTTGTTGGATGAGGCGGGGATCGATATTCTCCTTGTGGGTGATTCGGTGGGAAATGTGGTTTTGGGGTATGAAAACACCTTACCGGTCACCATGGAGGAAATGATTCACCACACGAAAGCTGTTGCCCGTGGTGCCAAAAGGGCAATGGTGGTAGGGGATATGCCCTTCCTTTCTTACCAGATAAGCATCTCTGAGGCCATCCGCAACGCCGGGCGCTTTCTCCAAGAGGCTGGAGCTCAAGCGGTGAAACTCGAAGGGGGCAAAGAAAGAGCAGAAACGGTAAGGGCCCTGGTGGAAACAGGGATTCCGGTGATGGGGCACATCGGTTTAACTCCCCAGTCGGTACACCAGCTTGGAGGATACCGCGTCCAGGGGCGCAGCGAAGAGGCCGCGAAGAAACTTCTGGAAGATGCCCTTGCCTTGGAGGAAGCGGGTATTTTTTCCCTTGTTCTCGAGTGTGTTCCTGCTCCGGTGGCCCAGATGATTACTTCCAAACTGCGGATACCTACACTGGGAATAGGTGCAGGCCCTTTTTGCGATGGCCAGGTTCTGGTTACCCACGATCTGCTTGGGCTTTATGGGGGCAGGGTTCCTAAGTTTGTCAAACAATACATCCGGCTCTACGACCAGATGCTGGAGGCAGTGCGCTCTTTTCGGGAGGAGGTCCGAGATGGCGTTTTCCCAGGGCCTGAGCACTGTTATGATTTCCCTGGAGATTCTTAAAGGGACTGGGGTGGGGATTGATGGAAGTTATCCGGGAAGTTCGGAGAATGCAAGAAATTGCCTTAGGCCTGCAGAGAACAGGGAAAACTATTGGCTTTGTTCCTACAATGGGTTACCTGCATGAGGGGCATTTAAGTCTCGTCAGGGCTGCCAGGAAAGATTGTGATCTGGTGGTGGTCAGCATTTTCGTCAATCCATTGCAGTTTGGACCACGTGAGGATTTTGCCACTTACCCCCGTGATCTGGAGCGTGACCTGCGTTTGGCTGAAGCTGAGGGAGTGGATTATGTTTTTGTTCCTTCTGTCGAAGAGATGTATCCCCAAGGGTTCAGTACCTATGTTGAGGTGACTGGAGAACTGACGGAAAAAATGTGTGGCCGCTCCCGTCCTGGACACTTCCGTGGAGTTACCACAGTAGTGATGAAACTTTTCCAGATTGTTCAGCCTACAAAGGCTTATTTTGGCCAAAAAGATGCCCAGCAGGCCCTGGTGATCAGGAGAATGGTCCAGGATCTGAATGTTCCTGTGGAGGTCATCACCTGCCCTATTGTGCGTGAGGAAGATGGTCTGGCGATGAGTTCCCGCAACGTTTACCTGAACCCTGAGGAAAGGAAACAGGCCCTTGCCCTGCCGCAGGCCCTTAATGCGGGGAAAGAGCTTGTGGAAAAAGGGGAAAGGGATCCCCAGAAGGTGAGAGAAAGAATCCTGGAAGTTCTCCAGAATTCACCTGGGGTGCGGGTCGATTATGTAGAAGTTTGCAATGGTGAGAACCTTGCCGACTTGGAGAAGCTTAAGGGGCCGGTTCTTCTGGCTGCTGCTGTTTGGGTCGGCAAAGCGAGGCTGATCGATAACATCTACCTGGAGGTGGAATAATGTTTCGGACAATGCTGAAGTCCAAGATCCACCGCGCAGTTCTCACTGATGCTAATCTAAATTACATAGGAAGTATTACCATAGACCGTGATCTGATGGATGCTGCTGATATCCTTCCCTTCGAAAAAGTCCAGGTAGTCAACAACAATAATGGAGCAAGGCTAGAAACTTACTGTATTGAGGGGCCGAGGGGTTCGGGAATGGTTTGTCTGAACGGCGCTGCTGCCAGACTCGCTCAGCCTGGTGATATCCTGATCATCCTTTCTTACATCCA